>JBATND010000276.1:0-13559 GCA_049290175.1 Flavobacteriales bacterium
GCTCTTTGAGCGCTTCCAGCACCACCTCGCTCTTGAAGGTGGCGGTGAACTTGCGTCGGTCTCTTCTGCTCATGGTTGGAAGTTAGCTAGCGCCTTCTTCCTGTCCAGGTTTAGCCGACCACCTCACAGGGTCCCCGAAGACGGGAGACCCTGCGCAGGCGGGGAGAGCTACTACGAGCGCATGAAAGAGCGCTTGCTGAAGGCGATGCCGGATTGGAAGGGGGAGGAAGAGGAGAATGCGAAGTGAGCGGCCATGCCTCGAGTTTTCATGCCGCCATGGAGTGCGGTGGGCGCTGATGGCGGAGGTGATGGATTAGATTCGTGCATGCGATCACAGTTCTCTATGGGCGCAGGGTCCCCGAAGACGGGAGACCCTGCGCGCTCAGAGTAGAGGGTGTGGTGTGCTACTCTTTCGGTTCATCTGCGATTGGCACGTCATACCCGAAGCCAGCAGCTACGTACTCGGAAGCACGCCGATAGTCTTCCCGACCACCGACCTCTGGTTCAAAGACGAAACCACTCAGTATCGCTCGGCGCACCCCAAGGGTTGAATATTCCACACGAATCGCGATATAAACATGCTGCTTTAACCCTCCGTCCTTCTCAAAGCACTCCCCTGGAACATCCAGCGATACAAGCCTATACGATTCCTTGGGTTCCAACCACTTGTGAAATACGCGTTGGTGCGACCCTTTTCCCCAAACGGAATGTTTGGGCCCTTTTAGTCGCTCAAAGGCGACATAATCCACTCGTTCTATGCGCAAATGAGCATTCCCTGTGTTCTTCATGTCCATTGCAAAAGCGCCACCCAGCATGTCTGCTTTGTAAACGGCCAGAACCCCTCTCGACATGCTCAGCTGCAAATCGTGCTGCTTCTCTAGCAAAGTCTGTTGGCGCTCAACAGGTTCTCGTTGCTCATCCGTGACCTTGTAGAGTCGAACAGCGAATACCGCCATGACGATTGCAGACACAGCTTGAATGGCGCCCCAAATGGAGTTGAGATAGTCGTCCAAGATGAAATGAAAGTGAATCATGAAGGCCAAGCTAAAGAGTATATCCTCATACTCGGAACTTCGATTAGAACTCAGTACTTGCATTTGCGACCCATCGATGCTGGCACGTGGCCTTGTACAGGGTTGTCTCTATCTCAACAGGGTCGTCGAGCGGACCGCGAGCGTGGCCCTTTGACGTCACTTGTGCCTGAGTCTGTCCGCTGCGCATGAGCGGACGCCGAGCGGCCGGAAACCAATTTGTGGGATAGCCACCAGCCGCAGGTTATCGACACCCGTTAGCATCTCCCCCCAAGCCCGGCCGCAGGGCCCGATACCTTCGCCGCCGATTCCATGCAACAGTACCACGACCTCCTCCGCCACATCCTGGAGAACGGCGCGCAGAAGCACGACCGCACCGGCACCGGCACGATCAGCTGCTTCGGCTACCAGATGCGCTTCGACCTGAGCGCAGGCTTCCCGATGCTCACCACCAAGAAGCTGCACGTGAAGAGCATCATCCACGAGTTGCTCTGGTTCCTCGCGGGCGATACCAACATCAAGTACCTGCAGGAGAACGGCGTGCGCATCTGGGACGAGTGGGCCGATGCCGAAGGGAACCTCGGCCCGGTGTACGGCTACCAATGGCGCAGCTGGCATACGCCTGATGGCCGCGTGATCGACCAGATCGCGAACGTGGTAGAGCTGATTAAGAAGAACCCCGATAGCCGCCGCTTGATCGTGACCGCATGGAACCCCGCCGATGTGGACCGCATGGCGCTTCCGCCGTGCCACGCCATGTTCCAGTTCTACGTCGCTGATGGCAAGCTCAGCTGCCAGCTCTACCAGCGCAGCGCCGATGTCTTCCTGGGCGTGCCCTTCAACATCGCGAGCTACGCGCTGCTCACGCTGATGATGGCGCAGGTGTGCGGGCTGAAGCCGGGCGAGTTCGTTCACAGCTTCGGCGATGTGCATCTCTACAACAACCACATCGAACAGGCCAAGCTCCAGCTCACACGCGAGCCGCGCGCGCTGCCCACACTCGAGATCGACCCAACGGTGCAGGACCTCTTCGCCTTCCGCTATGAGCACTTCACGCTGAAGGGCTACGAGCCGCATCCGCATATCAAGGCCGAAGTGGCGGTATGATCATCAGCGCTATTGCCGCCGTTTCGGAGAACGGCATCATCGGGCACCAAGGCGATCTGCCCTGGAGCCTGCCCGACGACATGGCGTGGTTCCAGCATCACACCAAGGGCCACCATGTGATCACGGGTCGCAAGAACTATGAGAGCATCCCGCCCAAGTATCGTCCGCTGAAGGGCCGCGTGAACCTGGTGGTGACGCGCAATGCCGCCTACGAAGCGCCCGGCGCGGTGGTGGTGACCAGTATCGAAGCGGCATTGGACCACGCGCGTGCAGCGGGCGAGGCCGAGGCCTTCATCATCGGCGGTGGCGAGATCTACCGCGAGGCATTTGCGAAAGGGCTGGTGCAACGGCTCTACCTCACGCGGGTGCATGCCCATTTGAAGGGCGATACGCACTTCCCCGAGGTGGCGCCTGTTGAATGGCGCGAGCTCAGCCGGCAGCATCACCCCGAAGACGAGCGGCACGCGCACCCGTTCAGCTTCGTAATCCTGGAGCGGATCTGAACCAAGGGCATACGACTTGCGTCAAAGGCCGCGTTCTGAACCAACTTCGCACCACCAAACGCCCGCGCCAGGCTATGGCGCACCCTCATGAAGAACCGACACCTGCTCCTGCTGATACCTGCTTTGTCCATCGGCCTCTTGGCCTGCCGGAAAGAGAAGACCGAAGCCCCCGACATGGACTACGCCGCTGCTAGCGACAACGCCCGCGCCGACGACATCTTCAACGACATGCTCTCGATGGTTGACAAAGCCGTGGAGGACAACGGCCTGCGCGACCTCTGCGACCCCACCGTCACCTTCGACACCACCACAACACCGCGCACCATCACGCTCGATTTCGGCGATGTGAACTGCACCGCCTCGAATGGCCGCTTGCGCCGCGGGCAGATTTTGGTGAGCTATACCGGCCGCTACCGCGACCAAGGCACCGTGATCACCATCACCCCCTTGAACTACTATGTGAACAACAACCTGGTATCCGGCACCAAGACCGTGACCAACATGGGCCTGAACGCCAACGATCAGCCCTACTTCGCGATCGTGGTGAACGGCACCATAACGGCAGGCGATGGCAGCTGGGTGGCCACGCATCAGGCGCAGCGCGTGCGCACCTGGATCCAAGGCTACAACACGGCGCAACTGAGCGACGATGTGTACCTGATCACCGGAGGGGGCAACGGCGTGAACCGCAACGGCATTCCATACGTCAGCCAGATCACGCAAGCCCTGCGGATCGAATTGGGCTGCAACTGGTACGTGGTGAGCGGCACCGTGGTGGTTACGCCTACCGGTCGTCCCGCGCGCACTATCGACTACGGCAACGGCACCTGCGACGGCACTTTCACCGTTACTGTGAACGGCCAGACCTACACGATCACCATCGGCTAGCCGCAGCCAACGCTCCTTATGCAAGGCCATCGGATATCCGGTGGCCTTGCTGCTTCTGGCATCTCCTGCCATTCAGCCAACCGCCCATCCCATCGATTGCCGCTCATCACCATTCGTCCCGTGTTGCCCTTAGGACAGGTCTAGTTTCGATGCCGGATGACCTACTTCCGTCGCGTGCCCATCCGTTACCGCACCGTGCTGCTCACAGCCGTGGTGCTCGCAACGCTCTTCCTGTTCCAAGCCTACATGCACCATTACGTGTACCAAGGCCTGAAGGACATGGGCGAGTTCCGCTGGTGGCGCGAGGCACCGGTGCCCTACCTCAACTTCTTCTTCTGGGCGCTGCTCTGCCCGTTGGTGTACATCATCTTCCAGCGTTGGCCATTCACATCGAAGCCGCTGTGGAAAGTGATCCTCGTGCATGTGGGGCTCGGGCTGGTGATCGCAGCGTTCCATGAGGTGGTCACCTCTTCGATCTACTACGGCATACTACAGCTGCGCGACGAGTTCGACTTCGCTGACCCCAAGTACCGCGACTGGGCCTATCACGCACTGCTGCCGGCCATCTTCACGCGCACCATGGAGTACTGGGTGCTCATGGGTGTGCTCGTAGGGCTCGATAGCGCTCGCCTTCGCCGCGTTGAGCATGAGCAACTGATGCGCGTGCAGAATGAATTGCAGGCCACGCAGCTCAGCGCCTTGAAGAAGCAACTGCAGCCGCACTTCCTCTTCAATACCCTCAACACCGTGAGCGCGCTCATGGACGAGCACATCGGCGATGCGCGCAAGGTGCTGAGCCGCTTGGGCCAGCTTTTGCGCATCACGCTTGATCAGAGCCGCGCCGATAAAGTCTCCTTGGAGCAAGAGATCGATTACGTGCGCAATTACCTCGACATCGAGAGCATCCGCTTCCGCGATCGGATACAGGTGCGCTACGAGGTGCCCGCTGAGTTGCTGAAGGCGCAGGTGCCCGGCCTCGTGCTGCAGCCCTTGGTGGAGAATGCGATCAAGCACGGCACCGACGATGCGCATGCACAGGTTGAAGTCTTCGTGCGCGCCCAGCGGTTTGACGGACGGTTGGCGCTGGAGGTGGCAGACAACGGCAAGGGCTGTCGCGATGTCCTTAAGGCCATGAGCAACGGCGGCATCGGCCTGCGCAACGTGCGTGAGCGCATGCGCCTCCTGTACGGGGAGTCCGGCACGCTCACCATTGCATCACCGAACGGACATGGGTTCACGGCCACCGTGAGCCTCCCACTCGAACAGTAAGCAATCATCGCAACCATGAAGCACATACGGACCTTGATCGCCGACGATGAGCCCGCCGCACGCGCACGCTTAGCGAAGCTGCTCGCACAGGATGCCGAAGTGGAGTTGGTGGGTGAATGCCGCAACGGAATCGAAGCGGTTGAAGCGGTGAATAAGCACCGTCCTGATCTGGTCTTCCTCGATGTGCAGATGCCCGGCATGAATGGATTGGAAGCGGTGGACAAATTGCCCAACGACCGCATGCCTTTCGTGGTCTTCGTAACGGCGCACGACCGCTATGCGCTGAAGGCCTTCGATGTGAACGCCGTGGACTACCTGCTGAAGCCTTATGATGATGACCGCTTCTTCGCATCGCTGGAGAAGGCCAAGCGGCACATCGACATGAAGATGAACCACCGGCTCACCGGCCGCTTGATGGACCTGGTGCGCGAGCACATGCACGCCAAGAGCGAGCACACCGAAGCCTTCAGCATCCGCGATAAGGGACGCGAGCACAAGGTGAACGTGAGCGACATCCTCTACCTGCAGGCCGAAGGCAACTACCTGCGGCTCCAACTCAAGGACCGCCATTTCCTGCACCGCATGACCATGAACGCTGTGGAGAGCGAGCTCGACCCCGTCCGTTTCCTGCGCATCCACCGCAGCTACATCGTGAACCGGGCCCATGTGCGCAACGCCCGATACAGCGGCAACAACGAGTTCATCTTCGCCATGGCCAACAACGAGCGCATCGTGAGCGGCCGCAGCTACAAGGAGCAGATCGCCTCGGCTTTGCAGGAACAGCCAGCCTGAGGACCGGGGCTATCGGGTCAACATCCGGCGCTTGACGGCGCATCGTCCTTATGACAATGAACCACGGATCCACACCGATAGACACGGATGGAAATGCCTTCGGGCGCTTGGATGGCAGACAATCACATGGGCAAATCAATGGATCCTATCCGTGTTAATCCGTGTGGATCCGTGGTTGAATGATTTCGGAGTTGCGCGCCAAATTGGCGCGTTAGACCCGATAGCCCTATACCTGAACATGTCTTGCCTTGCCGGGTGAACCCATTCCTCTATTTTCACGGCCCATTTCGCCGTGGAGACCCTTCGCCGCCCCGCCCAAGCCCCTGCCATTGAGCCGGAGGCGGCCCCGATAACCCCGGTGCCGAGCCGTGCAGCGGGAACACGTTCCCTATCACGCTGGTCGGTGCCTATGCTGCTTGCTGGCGTTGGTGTGGTCGCGGCCATCTATGCGCCGCAGTCCATCGACCTAGGTGATGAAGGATTCTTGGCGAACAACGCACAACGCGTGATACAAGGCGAAATGCCGCACCGCGATTTCTACTCCTTGCAAGGTCCGCTCTCTTCGTTCTTGGCGGCCGCGTGGAGTGCGGTTTTCGGGCTCTCCTTCCTGAAGCTGCGTTTGCTCGGGGTGGTGCTGCATGCAGCCATGGTGCTGCTCACCTACTCGATCGCACGGCGTTTCGCGAGTCCAGCATGGGCCGTGGCCGCTGGTGCGTTGGCGGTGATCGCGGGTTTGCCGCATATGCACTTCGCGCCGCTCGCCGTATGGCAGGGCAACGCCCTCAGCTTGGCGGCCGTTGCACTAGCGCTGCATAGTATTCGACGGCCCGATGGCAAGCTCGCTTTCGCATCGGGCATCGTCGCAGCACTCAGCGTACTTGCGCGTCACGATCAAGGTGCATACCTGGTGATCGCCATGCTGGTACTCGCCGTGGCCTTGCGCGCTGTGCCCGGCACACGCCTCGCACCCGGACCGCGCTTCAAGCTCGGGGCCTGGATACTTGGTGCAGCGGTGATCGCAGTGCCAGCGCTTCTCTTCTTCTGGGCCAGTGGCGCCTTGCCCGCCATGTGGGAACAACTCGTCCTCTTCCCACTCACGCGCTATGGCGCCACCAGTGCGTTAGCGATGCCGGATCTTGGGCAAGACGGTCCCACCGGCAGCTTGATGGCTTTCGTGGTTTTCCGTCTGGCTCCCCTGTTCGCGATTGCAGCGCTCCTGCTTGTCGGCATTCGCTCGCGCCGCGCAGGCTATGGCGAAGGAGAAGCGATCGGGCTCTTCCTCGCCATGTGGACATTGCTCTTCTACCTGCAAGTGACCGTGCGCTCCGACCTCGCGCATCTCGTGCTCACCGTAGCTCCCATGTTGGCGTTGATGGCCTGGCTGCCCGGTTACACCATGCGTGCATTCGGCAAAGAAGGAGAGCAGCACAAGCGGTGGCGGCAAGGCATTTCGGCTATGGGGTCGATGGGCTTCGCCGGAATGGCTTTGGTGGCGTGGCACATGCTGCTTCCGGCAGCCGAGAGGCAAGCGCAGCCCATTGCCTCCGCACAAGCCGGAATCGTTGAAATTGAAGCGTCGGAGATCAATGCGGTGCTGGCATCCATCGCGCAGCATTCGGCCACGGGCGATGCGCTGCTCGCTCTGCCTTACCACCCCGCCTACTACGTGCTCGCCGATCGGCGCAACCCCACGCGCTGGGGCTACCATTGGCCAGGCGACCGTACCGTCGATGAGCAGCAGCAGCTCATCGCGCAAGTGGAGCAAGACCTTCCGGCGGTCGTCGTCATCTTCGATCGCGACAGCACCGCCACCTACCTCGGTCCGGTGGTGCAATGGGTCGAGGCCCATTACGCGCCCATCGACGCGCAGGCCGATCCGGTGATCTATACGCCGAAGTCGGGTCGCACAGCGCGTTAGCTCTGTGCTTGTCCTATACGCGCGCATTCGTCCCATTTCGCACCGTTCGCAGATGCATGGCCTTCCGCAATTGGCGTGAAGGGTAGTTTCAAACCATCAACCCCTCGCCATGAACAACATCTTCCGCCTGTCACTTCTCACCGCTGCAGTCGCTTGCGCGGTTCCCTTCCGCATGAAAGCGCAGTACTCGCAACTCGATCTGCCGCGCGAGAGCCAGCACGGCCAAGTGTCGCAGCGCATCGGCATCACGGACCTCTCTGTTTCCTACAACCGGCCGAGCGTGAATGGCCGAACGATCTGGGGCGAAACCGTTCCCTACGATAGGGTGTGGCGCATGGGCGCGAACGAGAACACTGTCTTCACCAGCACGCACGATATCACTGTAGAAGGCCAGCCACTGCCCGCCGGCACGTACGGCGTACACGCAATTCCCGGCAAGGACAAGTGGACCATCATCTTCAGCACCGACCACACGGCTTGGGGCTCCTTCTTCTACAAGAAAGAAAAGGATGCATTGCGTGTTGAAGTGACGCCGAAGACTTGCGAGATGACTGAACAAGCGACATTCAGCTTCGCCGATGTGAAGAAGGATGGTGCGACGCTGCAGATGCATTGGGAGAAGGTCGAGGTGCCGATCGGTATCCGTGTCGATGTGAATGGGATCATCCTGGCGAACATCGATGCGCAACTGAGAGGGCTGGATGCTTTCGCGTGGGAGGTGTGGTACGAGGCCGCGCACTATTGCCACCAAGAGAAGATCGCGCCGGAACGCGCCATGAAGTGGGTGGACATGAGCATTGCGCGCGGCGCCAACTTCGAGAACCAGACCTTGAAAGCGACCATGCTCGACGAACAAGGAAAGACCGCTGAAGCCGCAGCACTCCGCAAGGACATGATCGATGGGGCCACGAATGCGCAGCTGAATACCTATGCCTATCAACTCGCGAACCAGGGCAAAGTGGCGGATGCCGTGAAGATGTTCGAGCTAAATGCAAAACGTCATCCATCGGATCCGAACGTGCATGACAGCCTCGGCGAGGGCTACATGATGGCAGGGAACAAAGACGCAGCGATCAAATCGTTCAAGAAGAGCCTCGGCATGAATCCGCCCGAAGGCGTGAAGGCGAACTCGATCAAATGCCTGAAGAAGCTGGGGGTGGATACGAGCGCATGGGAAGCAGCGAAGAGCTGACCGACCCAAGGCCCCGCGCCCGTTTACCTTCGGCGCATGCACTTCCGACTTCCTAGCGCACTGCGCCTTTTCGCGGTCGCCCTCTTTCCTGTTTTCTCTTTCAACTTTCAGCTTTCCGCCCAGCGTCCTCCGGCGCAACCCAACGCCGCCGAGATCCTGCACCGCATGCAGAAGCTCAACGTGCTGGGCAGCGTGCTCTACATCGTGGCGCATCCCGATGACGAGAACACGCGGCTGATCGCCTGGCTCGCCAACGGCAAGAAGGTGCGCACCGGCAACCTCAGCCTCACACGCGGCGATGGCGGACAGAACCTGATCGGTCCCGAGCTGGGCGACGCGCTCGGCATCATCCGCACGCAGGAGCTGCTGGAGGCGCGCCGCATCGATGGCGGCGAGCAGTTCTTCACCCGCGCGGTGGACTTCGGCTACAGCAAGAACGCCGCCGAGAGCTTTGAGAAATGGGGCAAGCAGGAAGTGCTGAGCGATGTGGTGCGCGTGATCCGCATGTTCCGGCCTGACATCATCATCACGCGTTTCCCGCCTACCCGCGAGGCCGGCCACGGCCACCACGAGGCCAGCGCCATCCTTGCCGAGGAAGCCTTCGACCTGACCGGTGATCCCAAGGCCTTTCCGGAGCAGCTGCAACAAGGGCTGGAAGTGTGGCAGCCGCGCCGCCTCTTCTTCAACGGCAGCACCTGGTGGAAGAAGGACCTCGCCGACATCGCGAAGAACAACCCCGACTGGTTCAGCGTGGACGTGGGCGGCTACGACCCGCTGCTGGGCCTGAGCTACACGGAGATCGCAGGGCGCAGCCGCAGCATGCACAAGAGCCAAGGCTTTGGCGCGGCGGAAACGCGGGGGGAGATGCTGGAGTACCTCAAGTTCATCAAGGGCGATAGGCCCAAGACGAAGGACATTTTTGAGGGGATCGATATGACGTGGGAGAAGGTGAGGTCACCGCAATACGAGGAGCGGATTAATGCGATTCTCTCGTCGTTTGACTATAACAACCCAGGCATGAGTGCCAAACAACTAGCGGGTCTGTCTTCTGCGATGTCTACCGACCAACACGTTTGGGAGGGGGGGGGATTTCGTTTCTTCGAAATACAGTCTCTGATAAGTGACTGCCTTGGCCTTGCAGTGGAGATCTTAGCTTCAGATGACAAAATGAGCGAAGGGTCAATGCCAATGGACCTTATCGTATCCAATCGAAGTCATTTACCTATCACAGTTGGAATGGCCGAAGCTCTGGATGAATGGGAGACGGGCTATAAAGAAATCGGAGGTCAACTTGTAGACGCGAATAAGACAGTGACCATTCCTTTCGAGGATTGGGTGGTACGAGACTATCTGGATGAACCCTATTGGCTCAAAGAGCCCCACTCAAACCTATACAGTGTTGAATCTCCTAACACGATCAGATCGCCAGTTCGTCTGAGGAAGATTGCCACCATGCTGCAATTCGGTACGGACTCTACAGCAACATGCAGTCGATCAATTCAGCCCGTGTACAAATGGGTCGACCGCGTAGCCGGCGAGCGCATCCGCCCCGTGTACGTCACGCCCGTGGCCTCGGTGATCCCGAAGAGCGATCAGGTCCTTATTCGCGAAGAAGACGGTATGGATAAGCTTCTTGAATTGGAAGCAGAGATCGTAGCGCTTACAGATAGTCTCATTGGTGAATTACGGGTGGACGTGCCCGGTTGGCACTCTACACTGTTCGCCTCCCAGGCTGTGAGAATTGAGAAGCGAGGTCAATCTCAGAAACTCAGGTTTCGATTCACTGTTGGTGATCTGCACCTATCAGGTACTGAGGTTGCCAAAGCGAAGTTCACTTTCACCGGCCCCAAAGGCACCGCTGACCGCACCCTGCACGAGATCGACTACCCGCACATCATGCCACAGGTGTACTACACACCCGCCGAGGTGAAGCTGGTGCCGCTGGATGTCAAGACCACCGCCAAGCGCGTGGGCTATGTGAAAGGCGCGGGCGATGAAGTGCCGCAGGCGCTGGAGCAACTGGGCGTGGTGGTAGAGTTCATCGAGCCTTCGTCAGCCAAGTTGGAAGAGCTGAAGAAGTACGATGCCATCGTCACCGGCATCCGCGCGTACAACGCCACGAAGGGCATGAAAGAGCTGCACCCGCTGCTGCTTCAGTACGTGGAGCAGGGCGGCACGCTCATCGTGCAGTACAACACCACGCCGCGCTTCTCCGTCTCCGGTGTGGAGGACTTCCAGATCGATCCCGCCACGCTCGGCCCCCACCCCTTCAAGATCACCCGCGACCGCGTCACCGTGGAGGAAGCAGCGCCCACCTTCATCAATCCCAAGCACCCGCTGCTCACCACGCCGAACGCCATAACCGCGCAGGACTTCGAGGGCTGGGTGCAGGAACGCGGCCTCTACTTCGCCGGCGACTTCGGCGAGAAGTACACGCCGCTCATCGCGTGGAACGATCCCGGCGAACAACCGCTGAACGGCGGCCTCATCACCTGCGACCACGGCAAAGGGCGCTTCGTGTACACAGGCATCAGCTTTTTCCGGCAGTTGCCGGCGGGGGTGCCTGGAGCGTATCGGCTGTTCGCGAACTTGATATCGCCGAGGGTTGCGAGATGATGAAGGGAGAGAATGAAGAATGTAAAATGTAGAATGTAGAAATTCAAACTGCTGGAGCATGGAACGGAAGTACGACCTGGAGGAACGGTGCTGTGTGTTCGCGGCGGCAGTGGTGAAACACACGGACAATATGCAGAACTCGAGAGCAGGCAATCATCTAGCAGGTCAATTGCTGAGAAGCGGCACAGCACCGGCGCTTCACTACGGCGAGGTACAAGGCGCGGAATCACCGCGAGACTTCATCCACAAAATGAGAGGCGCGCTGAAAGAGCTGCGCGAATCGAAGAACAACATGAAGGTGCAATTGCTCAGCGGCATGATGGATTCCAAGAACGAAGAACATGCTTGGCTAATCCAAGAGTGCGGCGAGCTCGTCGCGATCTTCACCGCCAGCGTCAAGACCGCCGAACGCAACAACCCAAGAAAGTGACGCATACATCGTAGGTCCGCCCATTCGCACTTCCACATTCTACATTTTACATTCTACATTCCTTCTGACAAGCCCCGCTCGATCTCATCTAGCCACCTTCACTACAACCATGAATACCGCCAAACGCAACAACCCAAGAAAGTGACGCCGACCTAGCAGAACCGCCATTCGCAGTTCTACATTTTTCATTCCTCCCACCCACACAGCAGTGCACCCTCTCGACTGGCTCATCCTCCTCGGCACCTTGGGTTTCATCGTGGGCTACGGTGTCTGGCGCACGCGGCGCGATGCTACCAGCGATAGCTACTTGCGCGGCGGCAGCGACAACCGCTGGTGGGGCGTAGGGCTCAGCGTGATGGCCACGCAGGCCAGTGCGATCACCTTCCTCAGCACGCCGGGCCAAGGCTTCACCGATGGCTTGGGTTTCGTGCAGTTCTACTTCGGGCTGCCGCTGGCCATGCTGGTGATCAACTACGTCTTCATCCCGCTTTACTACAAATGGAAGGTGTACACGGCATACGAGTTCATCGGGCGGCGCTTCGATGGCCGCACACGCTTGCTCACGGCCATCCTCTTCCTCATTCACCGCAGCATGGCGGCGGGCATCACCATCTACGCGCCCAGCATCATCCTCAGCACCATTCTCGGTTGGCCGCTAGCGTGGACCTGCTTGCTCATCGGCGTGCTGGTGATCCTGTACACCACCACCGGTGGCGCGAAGGCCGTGGGCGTAACGCACAAGCAGCAGATGGCGGTGATGTTCGGCGGGCTCTTCGTCGCCTTCGGCTGCATCGTGTGGCTGCTGCGCGATACGATCAGCTTCGGTGAGAGCATGGCGCTGGCGGGCGCGCTGGGCAAGCTCGATGCGATTGATACCAGCTTCAATCCGGCGAACAGGTACACGCTATGGAGCGGCCTCATCGGCGGCTTCTTCCTGCAATTGGCCTACTTCGGCACCGACCAGAGCCAGGTGCAACGCTACCTCAGCGGGCAGAGCGCAACACAGGCCAAGCGCGGACTGTGGATGAACGCGCTGCTGAAGATCCCGATGCAGTTCTTCATCCTGCTGATCGGCGTAATGGTGTTCGTGTTCTACCTGTTCAATCCGGCGCCGGTGCATTGGAATGCGGGCAATACGAATCATGATCACAACGCCCGCAGCGTCGACCCACCGGGTCGACCCGACCTATCGCAAAGCACAATTGAAATCTGGCACGCCCAGAATGCAGGTCAGTTGAAGGATGAAGCCATCGCGTGGCTGGATTTCAAACGGAACGGCAATGATGCAGCCGCGATGCAAGCACAGACGCGTCTGGCAGATCTGATCGCGACCGATAAGTCGCTGCGAGCTGATTTCCGCGATGCCATCAAGTCCATCAACCCCAAAGCCGAGACAAACGACAAGGACTACATCTTCCTCACCTTCATCATGCAGTACATGCCCATCGGCATCGTCGGGTTGCTGCTGGCCATGATCTTCAGTGCGGGCATGAGCAGCACCAGTGCAGAGCTGAGCGCGTTGGCCACCACCAGCGTGGTGGATGTGGTGCGGATGGAGCGCAGCGATGGCGAGCAGGTGCGCGCTACTCAATGGGCTACCATCGCGTTCGGACTATTGGCTCTGGGTTTCGCTTCGATGTTCTCGCTCTTCGACAACCTGATCCAAGCGGTGAACAACATCGGATCCTTGTTCTACGGCACCATCCTCGGCGTTTTCCTGGTGGCCTTCTTCCTGAAGCACGTTGGTGGCACGGCGGTCTTCATCGCGGCGCTGATCACGCAAGCGCTCATCCTGCTGCACTTCGCGCTGGAC
>JBATND010000277.1:0-2948 GCA_049290175.1 Flavobacteriales bacterium
CCGCCAGATGGAAGCGCGCGTGGTGGGCCGCGACCCCAGCACCGATATCGCCGTGCTGAAAGTTGAAGGAAGCGAGTTCGCAACGCTTAGCTACGGCAACAGCGACGATGTGCGCGTGGGCGAAT
Organism: Flavobacteriales bacterium; assembly: GCA_049290175.1. Taxonomy (GTDB): domain Bacteria; phylum Bacteroidota; class Bacteroidia; order Flavobacteriales_F; family PHOS-HE28; genus PHOS-HE28. Next base: position 126 of record JBATND010000277.1, read on the forward strand.
GGGTGCTGGCCGTGGGCAACCCCATGAACCTCACCAGCACCGTCACCGCCGGAATCGTGAGCGCCAAGGCGCGAAACATCAACCTGCTGCAGTACGACCCCAGCCGCGATGTGTTCCCCATCGAGAGCTTCATACAGACCGATGCGGCCGTGAACCCCGGCAACAGCGGTGGCGCCTTGGTGAATGCGCGCGGCGAACTGGTGGGCATCAACACCGCCATCGCCAGCAACACGGGCCAGTACGCGGGCTACAGTTTCGCTGTGCCGGTGAACATCGTGAAGAAGGTGGCCGGCGACATCGTGGAGTACGGCAGCGTGCAGCGCGCCTACCTCGGCGTGAGCATCCGCGACATGGATCAGAAGCTCGCGCAGGAGTTGCGCATGGATAGGCCGCTTGGCGTTTATGTGAATGGCCTCACCGATGGCGGTGCAGCGGCCGACGCTGGCTTAGAGAAAGGTGATGTGATCACGCGCGTGGGCAGCATCGCCGTGAACAACGTGCCTCAGCTTCAAGAGCAAGTGGGCAAATTCAGGCCCGGCGACCGGGTGCCCGTGACCGTGCTGCGCGGCGGCGGCGAGCGCATCGTGGAACTCACCCTGCGCGGCCGCGAAGGCAATGCGGTGGCCGCTAAAGGACGAAGCGAGAAGATGGAGGCCTTGGGCGCCGAATTGCGCACAGCCACCGACGATGAGCTCAAAGCACTGCGACTGAAGAGCGGTGTGAAGGTGGCAGCGGTGAACGGCGGCAAATTCCGCGCGAGCGGGATCCGCGAAGGCTTCATCATCACGCGAATCGATCAGCAACCGGTGAGCGCACCTGCCGATGTGGAGAAAGCCCTGGCCAGCAAACGTGGCGGCGTGCTCGTGGAAGGCGTGTATCCCAACGGCATGAAAGCCTACTATGGCCTTGGCCTTTAAGCACATCGCTCACCAGTTCGCATCAATCTTGAGAAAGCACAGCGTGGGGGCTTGTCCCGTGAAGGAACAGGCCCCTACCTTCGCAGCCCGTCTTCAGTGGCCTAGCAACTGTCCGGCGGTCGCGCCTCTACCATCATAATCACCTAATACCCAGACGACCGTGGCATCAAGGATGCGTCAACTCAAGATCACCAAGTCGATCACCAACCGGGAAAGCCAGTCGCTGGACAAGTACCTGCAGGAAATCGGCAAGGAAGGCCTGATCACCGCAGACATGGAGGTGGAACTGGCGCGGCGCATCAAAGAGGGCGACGGTCGCGCCTTGGAGAAGCTGGTGAAAGCCAACCTGCGCTTCGTGGTATCGGTGGCCAAGCAGTACCAGAACCAGGGCCTCAGCCTCCCCGACCTGATCAACGAGGGCAACCTCGGCCTGATCAAGGCGGCACAGCGCTTCGATGAGACCCGCGGCTTCAAGTTCATCAGCTACGCCGTGTGGTGGATCCGCCAGAGCATCCTCCAGGCCTTGGCCGAGCAAAGCCGCATCGTGCGCCTGCCGCTGAACCAAGTGGGCTCGCTCAACAAGATCAACAAGGCCTTCGCGAAGCTCGAGCAGGAATTCGAGCGCCCACCCAGCGCCGACGAGCTCGCCGCCAGCCTCGACCTGCCCCCGGAGAAAGTAGCCGACACCATGAAGGTGAGCGGTCGCCACATCAGCATGGATGCCCCCTTCGTGGAAGGCGAGAGCAACAGCCTGCTCGATGTGCTGCCCAACAACGATAGCACCCCGGCCGACCGACTGCTGCTCAACGAATCGCTGAGCAAGGAGATCGAGCGCGCCCTGAGCACCCTCACCGAGCGCGAGCGCGATGTGGTGAAGCTCTTCTTCGGCATCGGCATCAACCACGGCCTCACGCTGGAAGAGATCGGCGCCAAGTTCGACCTCACCCGCGAGCGCGTTCGCCAGATCAAGGAGAAAGCGATCCGGCGATTGCGCCATACCAGTCGCAGCAAATTGCTGAAGGCCTACCTCGGATAAGCATCGCGCCCCGTTCACTGAACGGGGCGTGTTCGTTCAGTACCACCCAATCACCTCCAACCAACCGAATGGAAACCCTCGAAGCGAAAGCCGGATACGAGGCCGGCCTGAAGGATTTCGTGGCCCGCGAGCGCGCGGCCGTTGAACTGTTGAGCGCAGCCGGACAGCTCATGTACGGCAAGGGCGTTGAACTGGTCTTCTTCCGCGATCAGCTCATCGACATCAGCACCAGCGAAGCCACCAAGCGCTTCCACTACGCCAACGATGTGGTGAAGAAGCCCATCGATGTGTTCACCTGCATGCAAGTGGCCAAGGCCCTGCTCGAGATGGACCTGGCTCCCAGCAAGATCGATATCGCCAAGCTCACGTGGGAGTTCACCCAAGCCGGCAAGCGAGATCTGGACAAGTTCCTGAACAATGCTTTGGGCGGCTTCATCGGCCTCGACAAGCACAAGTTCGAGCCGCGCGACGTGGTGCTCTACGGCTTCGGGCGCATCGGCCGCATCGCTGCGCGCGAGCTGGTGAAGCAAGCCGGCAAAGGACAACAGCTTCGCCTGCGCGCCATCGTTACCCGCTCCCTCACCGACGAAGAGATCGTGAAGCGCGCCGCTCTGCTTCGCAACGACAGCGTGCATGGCGCCTTCAAGGGCAGCGTGGTGGAGGATGTGGCTGGCAAGTCCCTCATCATCAATGGTCAGCGCGTGCTGCTCATCGCCGCCAACAATCCGGAGGACATCGATTACACGGCTCACGGCATCAACAACGCGCTCATCATCGACAACACCGGCGCGTTCACCAAGCGCGAGGCGCTGGGCCGCCACCTGCAGGCGAAGGGCGTGAGCAAGGTGATCCTCACCGCGCCCGGCAAGG
>JBATND010000278.1:0-2524 GCA_049290175.1 Flavobacteriales bacterium
CACAAGAAGGTGGACATGCGAACGGAGCCGGTCAGTCCGAACTGCGAGGCACGAAGCAGGAAGGACTCTTGCTATACCCCAATCCGAATGCAGGCAACGAGCTCTTCGTGAACCTCACGGGAATCGAAGCTTCGACCGAGACGGTGAACGTTGACATCTACGATGCCTTCGGCAAGCGCGTGGCCCAGCGCACCATCGGGGTGCAGGATGGCTATGTGAACACCACGATCGCCCTGAACGGTGAACTGGCCAACGGCATGTACATGGTGAGCATCAGCAGCGCCGCTGGCGTGATGCACACCGAGCGTCTGGTAATCCAGAAGTAGGGCATTACCCACACCCTTCAAGCGGAAGCCCCGCCCCGTTGATCGGGGCGGGGCTCTTTCTTCAGCAGTGTCTGCAAGGCAGCGACCCGGCGGAGGTTTCCTTCATCCCAGCTCTTTCCGCACTGCCGCATGCTGCACGCTCACCCGCGCATTGCCCTCGACGAGCATCGTCTCCATACCATGGAAATCGCCCAACCACGGGTCGTTGTGGCCGATGTGCCACTTGCTTAGGAAGGGCACATGCATGTGCGCTGAAAGCAACGCGGAGGTGGAACCGGAATCCAGACTTCTGCAGACTCCTGATTGAACCCTGCGGTTCATTCACATTCCGCAGGTCCCATTCCGTGTCTTTAGTCTGCGGCGCTTTCGGCAGCGGGCGATCACGGAGGTCGCTTTGAGCAATGGACAGTTCCTGGCACCACGTGGTCAACGAAACCCCATCGGCTATGCACCGAATGGTCCAATGGATCCTGCATTTGGTTGCACTTGGGGGGGCCGTGATGCATCCCGGCAAGCGCATGGGGATCTCACGACCGCCCATCGATCCATACTACTTACGTGTGATTGTGGAAGCTTTCTACCCAGGTTCATTTAGCACCCGCTCCGATGAGAGTCACCAGCGCCGATGCTCCACAAAACCCTGTACGACCATGAAGCCCTTCGTTGTTCTCCTGACAGCCTTATGCCTTCCAGCTCTCTCGACTGCTAAAGTGCGTGCAACAAGGGTCCAGGCCGGATCCGCGGCGCAACACACTATCGCACTAACCGCTCATACGCCTGCACAGTCGGCTGCCTACCATGGCATGAGCCCCGGCCTAAGCGGCCCGTCCGCACCGGGCACCTCCCCCGATGCCGCCGCCCTGCTGACCTCGGTGAACGACGGTGGGCACACCGTGGCGCCAGCCGCCTTCGAGGAGAACAAAGGCCAGGTGAAGACCACCGAGGGCGCCCCAGCCCCCGACGTTCGTTACCGCCTCACGCAAGGCAATACCAGCATTTTCCTGCTGCGCAACGGCATCGCGTATCAGTTCAACCGGCTACACATGCCCGAGGGCATGGATGCGCTGGAGCTGGAGGCCCGGCACGACCCCACGAAACAACACGAACTGGACGCGCTGCGCGCGCAGACAAGTTTAGAGAGTTACCGCATGGACATGCTGCTGGAAGGTGCCGACCCGAGCCCGCGCATCACCACCGAAGGACGGAGCAGCGACCACACCAATTACTACAACCACGATGTGCTGGATGTACACAGCTACACGCGCATCACCTACCACGATGTGTATCCCGGCATCGACTGGGTGCTGTACACCACGGCAAAGGGGGTGAAGTACGATTTCGTGGTGCGGCCCGGTGCCGACCCCGACCAGATCAAACTGCGCTTCCTGCATCAAGAGGAACTGCGCGTGGAAACCGATGGAAGCTTGACCCATGGCAACCGCTTGGGCCGCTTTACCGAGGAGCGACCGGTGAGCTACCAGGATGGCCGTGAAGTGGGCACTCGTTTCATGCTGGACGGCGATCTGCTGCGCTTCGCGTTGGATGGCTACGATGCCAACAGGACCCTCACGATCGACCCGGCGCGTATCTGGGGAACGTACTATGGGGGTGGCGCTTCAGACCAAAGTGAAGGCTGCACCGTGGATGGCAGCGGCAATGTATATATGGCCGGTTGGACGGGAAGCACCGGCGCGATCGCCAGTGGCGGCCACCAGAACACCTTGGCAACAGCTTGGGATGCCTTCCTTGTGAAATTCAGCGCGACCGGCACGCGCCTTTGGGGCACCTACTACGGGGAGGCTGGCTTCGACCTTGGCGAATCATGCGCCACGGACGCCAGTGGCAATGTGTATCTGGCAGGTAGCACCACTTCCACCTCTTCGATCGCCAGCGGAGGGCACCAGAACGCACTCGGTAATCCAAGTGGCTATGACACCTTCCTTGTGAAATTCGATGCAGCAGGTGTTCGCCAATGGGGAACCTATTATGGGGGCACTGGAAATGAGAGTGGTGGCTATTGTGCCGTGGATGGCGACAATAACGTGTATCTGGCAGGCACGACCAATTCCAACGCTTCCATAGCCAGTTTGGGGCATCAGAATTCTTTTCAAGGAGGTCCTCAAGCATTCTTGGTGAAGTTCAACCCGGCGGGAGTGCGGCTGTGGGGCACCTATTATGGAGGACCTTCTGCAACGACG
>JBATND010000279.1:0-3633 GCA_049290175.1 Flavobacteriales bacterium
ACGCGCGCGGGTGCTCATCAACGAAGTCCACTTGCAAGAGGCCGGCCTGACCGAAGAGCAGCGCTTCCATGCGCATGTCATCGTCGCGATGCTTCAGCAGCACCTTCAGCGGCAAGGCATTCGCCAGCATGCCGAAGGGCTCGGCATTCACCTTCAGCCCGAATGCGCGCGCGAGCAAGTGGTAGATGGTCTCGGCGGGATCGCTGTTCAACCGTTTGAAGAGCGATTCCACATCGGCCGTCTTCCGCTCCAAGCGCTCGATGAGCACGCGGTCGAGCCAGATGCCCGTGCGCGACATGTCCGTGCGGGCGATGAGCGACTCGCAGGGCACGAAGCCTTTGCCGCGCATGAGCTTATGGTGCATGGCGATGCGCTCGGTGCTCAAGCGCGGAAGCAACTCGACCGTTGGCAGTTCAACACCCGATCGGGTTCGCACCTCCGCATCGTGCTCATACACCACATGCAGCACCACGTTCTCATAGGCCGGATCGAATTGGTGGCCATGCGCGTTCCATTCGCTGCTGCGCGCATGCACTTCGATGGTGCCCGCCCAGAGCTGCCCATCGATCCGCACCTGCGCGTCAGTAAGGTCGGGGCCGCTATCGTGCTGGATTCTGCCGGGCTTCACCACTTGCACCTCACGGCCATCGGTGGTGCGCAGCGCGCGCGACTCGTAGAGGCCCTGCTCCCAGATGAATTGCAGCAACTCCTCGCCGTAGGGGAAGGCGGGGTCGAGGAGGATGGCGCGCGCAGAAAAATCGTGTTGCACGCCCGTGAAAGTAGGCAGCGATCAGATCACGCCCTGTGCCGCCATACCCTTGGCCATGGCCTCTTGCAGGCGCTTCGCCTCGCGGCGCGCCATGGGCAGCGCGTCGGTTCCTGTACTCGCGTACAGCACTGCGCGACTGCTGTTGATGAGCAGGCCGCCATCGGCGATGAGCCCAGCGCGCAGCACTGCGTCCAAGTCGCCGCCCTGCGCGCCCACCCCGGGCACGAGCAGGAAATGCTTCGGAGCCAGAGCGCGAACCTTGAGCAAGGCATCGGGACGCGTGGCGCCGGTCACGAACATCAGCTCATCGGGCGTGCCCCAAGTGGCGCAGCGCTCGATCACGCGCTCATAGAGCAAGCGGCCTTCGTTATCGGCGATGAACTGGAAATCGTCGGCGCCGGTATTGCTGGTGATGCCCAAGACGATGGCCCACTTGCCGCTGCGGCCCAGGAACGGCGCGATGCTGTCGCGGCCCATGTACGGAGAGAGCGTCACGGCATCCACATCGAGCTTGTCGAAGAAGGCCTCGGCGTATTTGCGCGCGGTGTTGCCGATGTCGCCGCGCTTGGCATCGGCGATGATCAGGCAATCGCCCTTGCTGCGGATGTAGGCGATGGTGGCCTCCAGATCGAGCCAGCCCTGATCGCCGAGCGCTTCATAGAACGCGAGGTTGAGCTTGTAGGCCACGGCCAGGTCGTGCGTGACCTCGATGATGGCCTCGTTGTATGCGCGCACCGGATGGCTCTCGTGCCGGAAATGCTCGGGCACCAGATGCGCTTCGGTATCGAGCCCCACGCAGAGCAGGCTGCGCTTGCGCTTGATGGTATCGATCAGCTGCTTTCTCGTCACGGCGGCGAAGATGGCTCCGCGATGGGCTTCACCAAACGATCCCCACCGGGCAATGGTCGCTGCCCATCACCTCATTGAGGATGTAGGCATCCTTCACCTGCTTCTCGAAGCCCTGGCTCACCAGCACGTAGTCGATGCGCCAGCCCACGTTCTTGGCGCGCGCGCCAAAGCGCTGGCTCCACCAGCTGTACTTCACGGCGTCCGGGTGCAGGTGGCGGAATGTGTCCACGAAGCCCGCTGCTTGCAGTGCATCCATGCCGTCGATCTCCTGCTGCGTGTAGCCGCTGGTCTTGTTGTAGTTCTCCTTGGGCCGCGCGATGTCGATCGGCTTGTGCGCCACGTTGAGGTCGCCGCAGATGATCACCGGCAACTTGCCTTTCGCCAATTTGCTCACATACGCGCGGAATGCCGCATCCCATTCGCTGCGGTAGCCCAACCGCTTCATGCCTTCACCGCTGTTTGGCGTGTACACGTTCACCACCACCACGTCCTTGAACGTGCAAGTGACCACGCGGCCTTCATCGTCGTGGCCCTTCATCCCGATACCGAAATCGACCTTGCCCGGCTTCTCCTTGCTGGCGATCGCGGTGCCGCTGTACCCGAGCTTCTCGGCGCCATAAGCGTTCACGTGATAGCCATTGGCATCCTTGAGCGCGGCGGCAACTTGTTCCGGCGTGGCCTTGGTCTCTTGGAAGCAGACGATATCGGCATCGAGGGCGCGCAGGGTGTCGTGCAGGCCCTTGCCCACGCTGGCGCGGATGCCATTCACGTTGAAAGAAATCAGTTTCATGATGGGACAAATTTCCGTCAGGATCGCAAACGATTCGTTCATCACGCTCTGTGACGCAAACCCACCGGGCTGATCGATTCGCTTGGATGACCAGCCCCATTACCAGGACAGCATAGGTCATTCCCCATTCAAGCCGGTCCATCGATCCGAACCGCTATTCCACCACGCGATGGCTGACAACTGGTCAAAAATCGCCTGCGGATGATGTAGTGCGACACCTAGATTAGCGCATCCTTAGGCGTCGAACGCAAACATTCCACCGGCATGCCGCTCACCCCTTACACCGGGCCTTTCGGTCGCCCGCAACTGCAGCACCTGCTGCGCCGCACGCTCTTCGGCTGTTCCAACGCCGACCTCGCGCATTTCCAAGGACAGACCTTGAGCCAAGTGGTGAATGCGCTTCTCACGGTAACCAACGACACCACGCCTCCCACCAAGGCGTATTGGGCGCTGAACGGCAGCAACCCTGACCCGAATGCGCTGGATCCCCAAGTGCCGTTCGGGCAGACCTGGGTTGATACGGTCCGCTACGGTGCCACGGAAACCGAACTGGCCGACCTCACCAGCGCTCGGTTGCAGAGCTTCCTGTGGTGGCGCACGGGACTCATGGTGCAGCAGCAGCGCAATATCCGTGAGCGCATGTCCTTGTTCTGGCACAACCATATGCCCACGGAGTACGGCGCGATCTTCAATCCGAGGCTCACTTATGTGTACGACCAGCTGCTTCGCACTCAGTGCTTGGGGAACTTCCGCACACTGATCCACGACATCACCATCGATGGCGCGATGCTGGTGTACCTCAACGGCTACCTGAACACCGCAGCCGCACCCGACGAGAACTACGCCCGCGAGCTCCTTGAGCTCTTCACTGTGGGCGAAGGGAGCGGTTACACCGAAGCGGACGTGCAAGCCGCTGCGCGCGTGCTCACCGGATGGACGGTGCGTGAGACCGACGCCCTCGGCGACATCGTGATCCCCTATGTGGCTTACCGCCCCTCGCAGCACGTCACCACCGACAAGCAGTTCAGCGCCTTCTTCAACAACACGGTGATTCAAGGCCAGAGCGGGCAAGCTGGTGGTGAGACCGAACTGAATGCGCTGCTCGACATGATCATGGCGACCCAACAGGTGTCGCGATTCATCTGCCGTGAGCTATACCGCTTCTTCGTGCATGGCCAGATCGACGCCGCTACGGAAACGAATGTGATCGAACCGCTGGCCGAGA
>JBATND010000280.1:0-3338 GCA_049290175.1 Flavobacteriales bacterium
GGGGCGCGGCCGCGCTCATCGTCGAAAGCCTCGAATCGGCCAAAGCGCGCGGAGCGACCATTCTGGGCGAGATCACCGGCTACGGTTTCTCCAGCAACGGCGACCACATCTCCGACCCCAACCTCGACGGCCAGGTGCGCGCTCTGCGCATGGCCCTCAACATGGCGGGCATCACCGCCGACGACATCGACTACGTGAACGCCCACGCTACGGGAACGCCAGTAGGCGACCGCATCGAGGCGCAGGCCATCGACGCTGTTTTCGGCCAGCGCAGGCCCTTCGTGAGCAGCACCAAGAGCATGACCGGCCACGAGTGCTGGATGGCCGGCGCCAGCGAAGTGGTTTACTCCATGCTCATGATGCTTGGCGGTTTCGTGGCGCCCAACGTTAATTTGCAGCAGCCAGACGAGGACAGCGTCCGCTTGAATCTGGTACGAACCGCAATCGACGCCCGCATCGAACGATTCCTCTCCAATTCCTTCGGTTTCGGTGGAACCAACTCCACCCTGATCGTGCAACGTTATCAGGACTGACCCCGCGCCATGGCCAACACCGCCCTCCGCCAAGAGATCATCGAGAAGACCAAGAAATTCCTCAGCGAGGAGTTCGAGGTTGACCCGGCCACCATCACCCCGGAGGCGCCGCTGAAGGAGACCCTCGCCTTGGACAGCTTGGATTACGTGGACCTGGTCGTGGTGATCGAGGAGAATTTCGGCTTCAAGGTGAAGGGCGAGCAGTTCCTGACCATGACCACCTTCAACGATTTCTTCGACCACATCGAAGCGAACGTGGCCGCGAAGGCGTGAGCGAAGAGGCCGTCACCTGGAAAGGCACCAGCCGCGGCACTCCGCTCGGTTACCGATTCTTCATTCTGATCCTGCGCACGCTCGGACCGCGGATCGCGCATGCCTTCCTTTGGTTCGTTGTGCCTTGGTACGCCCTCACCGCGCGCGCCAGCAACAAGGCCATCCGCAGCTACTTCCATAGGCTCCGTGCTACCGGCCATCGCGAAAGGCTCACGATCCTTGGATCCTACATCACCTTCGGCAAGTCGCTGATCGACCGTGCTGCTATGCGGGCCGGCCGTGCCAACGATTACACCTGGGTGAAGCTCGGCACGGTGCAACCCCTGAAGGATGCGGGCGCAGGCGTTGTAATCAGCGCGCATGTAGGCAACTGGGAACTCGCCGGCAACCTGCTCGGCCACCAATCGAGCATGCCCATCCATGTGCTCATGCAAGATGCCGAGGTAGAGGCCATCGCACGCGCGCAAGAGCAAGGGCAGGAGCGCCGTGCATTCAACGTGATCGCAATCAAGGACGACTTCTCGCATGTGTATGCAGCGGCCGAAGCCATGCGTGCTGGCGGCCTCTTATGCCTGCATGGTGATCGCTTCCTGCCAGGCGCACGCACGGTGACACGTTCCTTCCTCGGTGCCGATGCCCAATTCCCCGTGGGTCCCTTCGCGCTGGCCCGCTCGCTGCAAGTGCCCGTGACCTACGCTTTCGTGGTGAACACCGCCCCGCTCTGCTACTCGTTCCACGCCACTGACCCGTTGCCCGCTGGTTCAACCGTCGATGCGCTCATCGATGCGTATGTGAAGGCATTGGAGGACGTGGCGCACAAATACCCGCTCCAGTGGTTCAATTATTATGACTTTTGGCGCCATGACAACCCCTCTGGCGACCGGCGATGATGCGCTGGCGCTGATCCCGCAGAAAATTCCGTTCGTGCTGGTGGATACATTGCTGGAAGCCACCCCTTCCCTGTTCCGCAGCGCCTTCACCGTGCCGGGCGACCATGTGCTGCTGAACGCCGATCGGCTCAGTGAAGCCGGCCTCATGGAGAACGCCGCGCAAACCGCCGCCCTCGGCATGGGCAAGATCGCCAAGGACCATGGCGCACCTCCGCCGCTGGGCTTCATCGGCGCGCTCTCGAAAGTGGAAGTGCATGCGCTGCCCAGCGTAGGCGACCGCATCGAGACCACCGTTGACCTTCGCCATGAAGTGATGAACGCGCGCATCCTGGAAGCACGCATCGAGCGCGGTGCTGAACTCCTGGCCAAGCTCGAATTGAAGGTCTTCCTCATGGACCAGATGCCATGAAGCACTTGGAGAGCACCACCGAATGCGTGATCCGCTTCGGCGACCTGGACCCGATGGCGATTGTGTGGCACGGCAACTACATCAAGTTCCTTGAGCTGGGCCGCGAAGCCTTCGGCCGTGAGCACAACATCGATTCCGTGGAGATGTACGGCATCGGCTACTTCACGCCTATCGTGCGCGTACACGTGGAGCACAAGGCCATGCTGAGCTACGGCGACACCGTGGTGATACGCACGTGGATCGTGCCCAGCCCTGCGGCCAAGCTCATCTTCCAGTACGAGCTGCGCCGCAAATCCGACAGCGCCATAGTGGCCACCGCCGAAACGGTGCAGGTGTTCCTGGACCGCGATAAGAAACTCATGCTCGATGTGCCGGACTTCTTCCGCGAATGGAAGGAGCAGCATCAGCTCGTGTGATCAGATGGAGCGCTTACCCGTGTGGATCGGTGCCACGCATGGCCTGAGCGCCTTGGGCGAAGGGTCCGACGCGCACGTGGCTCGTATGCGCTCTGGCGGCACTGCCCTGCGCGAATGGCCAGCGCCCGCGAGCAAGCCACTGATAGCAGGCCGCATACCGGAAGCACTGCTGCCCGATGGACCGCACCGCGTTCATCGTTTGCTCGACCGCTGCTTGAACGCCATGCTGGCGGAGATCGCCCCGCAACCCGATGAGCGCTGGTTGCTGGTGCTGGCCAGCACCAAGGGCCATATCGAAGCCTTGGAGCAAGGCGATGCAGCGGCCTCTGCCCTGCCCTTGCTCGGCGAGCACATGCGTCAGCGCTGCGGAAGGACAGAGCCGCCGGTGGTGATCTCCTTGGCGTGCGCATCGGGCACTTCGGCGTTGATCCACGCCTGCACCGCCATCGAGCAAGGGCATTGCGACCATGCGCTCGTGGTGGGCATCGATGTACTGAGTCGCTTCGTACTCGACGGATTCGCATCGCTCTACGCGCTAGATGCCGTGCCCTGCCGTCCGTTCGACGACAAGCGCGCGGGCACCAGTTTGGGCGAGGCCTGCGCGGGCGTTGTGGCCTCGCGCGACAAGGGCCGCATGCCCCGCGTGATCGGACGATGGATGGCCGGCGCCATCGCGCACGACGCCAATCACATCTCCGGTCCATCGCGCACCGGCGAAGGGCTGCTGCGCGCCGTGCAGTCCGCGTTGCGGCAAACTCCACTGGCACCATCGGACATCAGCGTGATCAACGCGCACGGCACGGGCACGCCTTACAAC
>JBATND010000281.1:0-9792 GCA_049290175.1 Flavobacteriales bacterium
GCTTGCCGCGAGCCGATGAGAGCGCTGAGGCCATCACCTTCCGCGCCAGCAGCTACCGCCACCTGGTTGACAATCCCATGCTGGTGGCTGCGCCTGATACCGCGCACATCAAGCTGAAGGACATCAACGTGCTGGTGGCCTGCCATAGCACCACTGGGCAATCGATCGCGCACGACATCGCCAAGCACATCCGCCCGCTGCTCGCCGATCAGCGCGCTTACCTCGGCGGCACCTTGCCCGTGAAGGACTACACCTTCCTCATTTACCACCACCCGAACGACCGCGAGGGCAGCATGATGGGCGATGGCCTGGAGCATTCCGCCAGCACCTTGATTCTGCTGTGCATGCCGCTGGACCCGCAGATCATCGCCATGAGCGTTTACGGCATCGCGAGCCACGAATTCTTCCACACCATCCTGCCGCTCAGCGTGCGCAGCGAAGAGATCGAGCGCTACGACTTCAATGCGCCACGCATGAGCCGTCACCTCTGGCTCTACGAAGGCATGACCGAGTACTTCGCCATGCACATGCCGGTGAAGCAAGGGCAGCAATCGTTGGAGGAATTCATGGAGGCAGTGAGCGGAAAGTTCCAGGAGATGCGCACGTTCCCGGACGACATTGCCCTCACCACGTTGAGCCAGCAGGTCATGGAACGACAGGACCAGATGTACAACTTCTACCTCAAGGGCACGCTCTTCTGCATGGGCCTCGACCTGATGCTGCGCGAGCGATCGAAGGGCAACTACGGCGTGCAAGAATTGGTGCGCGACCTGCAACGCGAGTACGGTCCCGGTAAGCCCTTCAAGGATGAGGAGCTGTTCGGCACCATCGCACGGCTCACCGGCCCGGATGTGGGCGAGTTCCTGCGGCGGCATTTGGAGGAACCGAGCGTGCTGCCTGTTGGCGAGTGGCTTCAGAAGGCAGGGCTTGCCATCGACCCGAACGGAACAGTCATCGGCATTGCCAAACCCCGAACTGAGCAGCGCCGATTGCGCAAGTGGTGGATCGGGCGGTAGAACAATGAACGGTCCATCTATCTTCGCCGCCCCTTCACCCACCCAGGTGGCGGAATTGGTAGACGCGCTGGTCTCAAACACCAGTGACCCTTAAAGTCATGCGGGTTCGATTCCCGCCCTGGGTACATCCACGTTCGGCGAAGGACCGAACCATCGATCAGCCGATCGAATGCAGCAGAACGAGCTGGTCTATTCCGACCCCGCCAAACAAGCCCGCTACGACCATGCCTACATGCGCATGGCGCTGGAGTGGTCGAGGCTGAGCCACTGCACCCGCAAAAAGGTGGGCGCCCTGATCGTGAAGGAGGGCATGATCATCAGCGACGGCTACAACGGCACGCCAACGGGTTTCCCGAATGATTGCGAGGACTCACAGGGCCTCACCCTCTGGTACGTGCTGCATGCCGAGGCCAATGCCATCATGAAAGTGGCCCGCAGCACCAACAATGCGCGCGGCGCAACGTTGTACCTTACGCATTCGCCGTGCAAGGAGTGCAGCAAGCTCATCCTTCAGGCAGGCATCAAGCGGCTCGTGTACATGGACGCCTACAAGGACCCTAGCGGATTGGAGCTGCTCCACAAGGGCGGCCTGCTGATCACCCAGCTCACTCCTGCCGAATGAATCCGCAGCGCCACCCGATATCGCCCTACGTGCCGCTGCTGCTCTCGCTGGCGCTGGTGGCCGGCCTGTTCATCGGCCGCAACATGGGTCCCTCGTCCAGCGGCCCGCTCACCATCTTCCAATTGCGGCAGCCAAGCGCCGCCGAGAAACTCGGCCAGGTGCTCGACCTGATCGATCGGCAATACGTCGATAGCGTAGAGAAGAGCGCACTCGTGGAGGATGTGCTGCAGGAGATGCTGCACCGCCTGGACCCGCACAGCTACTACATCAGCGCGGCTGAATTGAGCGCGGCCACCGAACCGCTCGAAGGCAGCTTCGATGGCATCGGTGTGGAATTCTCGATCCAACGCGACACCGTGGTGGTGGTGGCCCCCGTGGAAGGCGGCCCAAGCGCTCAGTTGGGCATCCGCGCCGGCGACCGCCTCCTGCGCGCCGACACCGTTCCCTTGGCGGGTGTGGGCATCACCAACGATGGCGTGATGAAGCTGCTTCGCGGACCCAAGGGCAGCAAGGTCTCGGTGCTCATCGGTCGCCACGGCCGCGCTCCCATGGAGGTATCCATCACCCGTGGCGCCATCCCGATCAATAGCGTTGCGGCTGCATTGCTGCGGCCCGATGGCACCGGATACATCAAGCTCAGCCGCTTCGCGAAGAACACGCACGCCGAATTCCTCGCGGCTGCCGATGGCCTCCGCGCACAAGGCATGCAGCGGTTGGTGCTGGACCTGCGCGGCAATGGCGGCGGATACCTGAATGCCGCAGTTGACCTGGCCGATGAGTTCCTGCCGAAGGACGATGTAATCGTCTATACAGAGGGTCGCCGTTCTCCACGGCGCGACATGGTGGCCAGCGCTCGCGGCGCATACGAGACCTTGCCGTTGGCCATGCTCATCGACGAGGGCTCGGCCAGCGCGAGCGAGATCATTGCCGGAGCACTTCAGGACAACGACCGGGCAATGGTGGTGGGCCGCCGATCCTTCGGCAAAGGATTGGTGCAAGAGCATGTTGACCTACCGGACCACAGCGCAGTGCGGATCACCACCGCGCGCTACTACACGGCCAGCGGTCGCAGCATCCAGAAGCCCTACGGATCAGGCGTTGATTATGAGGCCGATTATGCGCAGCGCAGCGATCACGGCGAGCTATTCTCGGCCGATAGCGTCCGGCTCGATTCCACGCAGATGTTCCGCACCAAGAGCGGGCGCATCGTGTATGGCGGCGGAGGCGTCATGCCCGACGTTTTCGTTCCAGCCGATACCGCTGAAGGTTCCCAATTCCTCACAGACCTGTTCTTCTCCGGCACGCTGAACCAGTTCGCATTCGACATCGCCGACCGGGATCGGGCCAAGCTGGCCACGTTGAGCGGCCCGGGTGAATTCAAAGCCCGCTACCCGATCACGGACAGCATGCTGGAGGGGCTTCGGGAACAAGCTCGCAAACAGGGCATCAAGGAACGCGCAGGCGACCTCGAACGGTCGAAGCGACAGATCATCAACCGCCTAGGTGCAGGTGTGGCGCGCAACATCTGGGGCGATGCCGGGTTCTATGAGGTGATGCTCGATACGGACATTGTTTTCCGCAGCGCGGCCACAGAGCTCAAGTCGGGCGGCGGAAACGTCCAGAAATGAACAAAGGGCCTTACGGCCCCTTGCTCATAACGTGCAAAGCGTCTTACTTCTTCTTGCCCTGCGCGGCCTCAGCAGCAGCGGCCTCAGCAGCAGCGATGCTATCAGCAACCGCTTTCGCGGCAGCTTCAGCCTCTGCAGCAGCAGCAGCAGCGGCTTCTTCTGCCATGCGGATGCTGTCGGCACGCAACACAGCAGCAACGCTGTCTGCAGCGGCCTTGGCCTTGGCCTCGATCTCGGCCTGAGAAGGGCCGCAAGCCACCACGAAGGCAGCCATGCCAGCCAAAAGAGCGAACTTCTTCAACATTTGTGTGGTACGGTTGGTGAAAGTGGCCGCAAAAGTATTGGAGGAAAGGATCCGCCAAAATTCGGATCCACTTTTCGGGTGAATACCTTCGGCCCTTCGACGGAACGAAGCCAATCACCCACAAGCAATGCCGCACCAACTCCCCACCCTCCCCTACGCCCACAGCGCCTTGGAACCGCACATCGATGCGCGCACCATGGAGATTCACCATGGCAAGCACCATCAGGCCTATGTGACCAACCTCAATAAAGCCATTGAAGGCACCCCCATGGATGGCCTCACCATTGAGGACCTCTTGGCTGGCTTGGACATGACCAACATGGCCGTGCGCAACAACGGTGGCGGCCATTACAACCACAGCCTGTTCTGGAGCATCATGGCCCCGAATGCCGGAGGTGCGCCAATGGGCGAATTGGCCGAGGCGATTGCCCGCGATTTCGGCTCCTTGGATGCATTCAAGGAGAAGTTCGCTGCTGCCGGAGCCACCCGGTTCGGCAGCGGATGGGCCTGGCTCTGCGTTCACAAAGGCGGCAAGCTCGAGGTGTGCTCCACCCCCAACCAGGACAACCCGCTGATGCCGAAAACGGGTTGCGGGGGCACCCCGATCCTGGGCCTCGACGTATGGGAGCACGCCTACTACCTCAACTACCAGAACCGCCGCCCCGACTACATCGCGGCCTTCTGGAATGTGGTTGACTGGAACGCCGTGGCTAGCCGCTACGCTGCCGGGAAGTAGGTCGTTTACTGCTTGTGCCCCTGGTTGCATGACGCCTGGCTCCGCGAGTTGGGCAGGAGTCGTATGATCAACTGCGGCAGCCATTACTGGCCCGCTACTTTTGGCGCATGCTGAAGTGGACCTTATTCGCACTCGTGTTGGCACTCGCCAGCGCCCAATGCAGGGCTATGAGTCCATTTCAATCGGACAGCCTAGCCATGGCGCCCCTTGAGCTCAGCTTGGAGGTGCATAATCAGCTAGGCCAAGGAATGAACGCGGCTCCGGAGAACCGTCGTGCCGTTGCCATAGCGCTGGCCGTGCTGCTAGGTCCCTTCGGGGCGCACCGCCTCTATCTCGGCACCACTCCCAAGGTAGCCATCGCCTATGGCCTCACCTTCGGTGGTTTCGGCGTGGTGGCGCTCATCGACCTGATGCACCTGATCATGGCAAGGGACCTTGATCGATTCCGGGATTCGGATCGCATCCTGATGTGGACTGACGGGAATAGCAGCGCGCCGGAGCCCTGATCAAGCAGAAGCGCCCGCAGCAGGGACACCTCGCAACCGAGCCCACCAGCGCTTGTGCCAGTCGCGCTGCATGAATGGCTTCTCGAGCCAAAGGAAGAACAGAGCCGAGACCACCAGCGTCACCGCGAGCAGGATAACCATCAGGGCATAGTAGGATGCTGTTGATGCCTCGAACCAGCCACGGCCGATCAGCAGCTTGCCCACGAAGCTCATGATACCGAAGTGGAGCAGGTAAATACTGTAGCACATGCCGCCGATGGTGGCCACAAGCCGATTGGTGAAGAAGACCGGCAGGGCGCGCATCACCACCACCAGGTAGAAGAACACGAACAGGTTGAGGTGCTCGAGCAGGTACCATCCGAATGCGCCGCTGCGGTCCTTGCCCACCAGCGCGATCAGTACCCAGATGAGCACGAATGAAAGCGTCGCCACTGCATCGCGCAACCACGCAGGAATCTCGACCACGGGCTTGCGCAATGAGGCATAGGCCAAGATGTAGCCCAGGGCGAAATAGGAGCCGACGGAAAGGATCGTGAGCATCTCCGGCTTGAACCACTTCTGCACGATCAGGGCTGTTAGCAGCAGGCCGACATACACGATCAATTGCCACGGCTTCTTCCGTAGCCACAATCCGATCAACGGACAGAGCAGATAGAACTGCACCTCGATCTCCAACGACCAGGAAACGCCGTTCACCAACGGCAAGTCGTCGGGGGTGATGACATTGTTCAGGTAAACCAAGGAGGTGAGCAGCTCCGGTGCGATCTCCTGCCAGGTGTAGCGGCCGGTCATGAAAAGCAGTGCCGCGAAGCCCAGCGTGGTGATGATGTACGGCGGCTCCAAACGCGTCAGTCGGCGCAGGATGTATGTGCCATAGTTGAACTTGCCGCCCTGCAGCAGCGGTTGCGACAAGATGAAGCCGCTGATCACGAAGAAGATGTCCACCCCATAACCCCCGAGCTTAAGAACGGGGTCGAGCGTGGAAAGACCTGCCACAGAGCTTGGGTCGCCGATGCCTAGACCATGCAAGAGCCATACATGCGCATGAAGGAGCAGCACGCTGGCAATCGCGATGAAACGCAAGCCATCGATCTCAGGCATGTAGTTGCCAGAGGATGTAACGCGTCTGAATCGATCGAGCATACCGTTGGAACGGATTCCGGGCTTCGCCGAAAAAGGCTCATTCAACGGTGACCGACTTGGCCAAGTTCCGGGGCTGGTCCACGTTGCAGCCGCGCATCACGGCGATGTGGTAGCTGAGCAGCTGCAAGGGAATCACGCTCAGCAAGGGCACCAAGGGGTCGGCCGTCTCCGGGATCTCGATCACATGGTCGGCGAGCTCCTTCACCACGCGGTCGCCTTCGGTGACAATGGCGATGATGATGCCCTTGCGCGCCTTCACCTCCTGGATGTTGCTCACCACTTTCTCGTAGCTCGCGCCCTTGGTGGCGATCACGATCACGGGCATCTCCTCGTCGATGAGGGCGATAGGTCCATGCTTCATCTCGGCGGCGGGGTAGCCCTCGGCATGGATGTAACTGATCTCCTTCAACTTCAGCGCACCTTCGAGCGCTACCGGGAAGCTGTACCCACGGCCCAGGTACAAGGCGTTGCTCGCATGCTGATAGATCTCAGCGATCCGCTTGATCTGCGGCTCGGCCTTCAGCAGGCGCTGCACTTTATCGGGGATGGCGTCCAGTTCATTCAGCAGGCGGTAGAACGCGCTGCCGCCCAATGTGCCCTTGCGCTGGCCGATCATCAGCGCCATGAGGGTGAGCACCGTGACCTGCGCTGTGAAGGCTTTGGTGCTGGCCACACCGATCTCAGGGCCTGCATGGGTGTAAGAACCGGCGTGGGTCACACGCGCAATGCTGCTGCCCACCACGTTGCAAATGCCGAAGATGGTAGCGCCACGGCTCTTGGCCAGCTCAATCGCGGCGAGCGTATCGGCTGTTTCACCGCTCTGGCTGATTGCGATCACCAGATCATCCTCGTTCACGATCGGGTTGCGGTAGCGGAACTCGCTGGCGTACTCCACTTCGACCGGGATGCGCGCGAGTTCCTCGAAGAGGTACTCCCCCACCAGTCCGGCGTGCCAGCTCGTGCCGCATCCCAGGATCAGAACCCGCTTGGCCTGCACGAATTTCTGCTCATGCTCCTTTATGCCACCGAGCACCACTTCGCCTTTGGCCAGGTTCAGCCTTCCGCGCATGCTATCGCGGATGCTGCGCGGCTGCTCATGAATCTCTTTCAGCATGAAGTGGTCGTAACCGCCTTTCTCCAATGCCTCCAGGTGCAGTTCCAGTTCCTGGATGAAGGGGGTCTTCACCTGGTTCTTGATGTTTCGGATGCGAAGGCCTTCCCCACGCTGCATCACCGCGATTTCGCCATCCTCCAGGTACACCACGTTGCGCGTGTGCTCAACGATGGGCGTCGCGTCACTGGCCAGGTAGTGATCACCATCATCGCCGATGCCGATCACCAATGGCGAGCTCTTCCGTGCGGCCACCATCACATCCGGCGACCGGTTGTCGAGCACCACGATCGCATAAGCCCCCACCACGCTCTGCAGAGCCAAGCGCACGGCTTCGGCTAGATCAACCCCTTCGGTCAGGCGCACATCATCAATCAAATGTGCAAGCACCTCGGTATCGGTATCGCTCCGAAAGACGTGGCCGCGCTTCAAAAGCTCCTCCTTGATGGGCGCGTAATTCTCGATGATCCCATTGTGGATGATGGCAAGGTTGCCACTATCCGAAGCGTGCGGATGCGCATTGATGTCGTTGGGGGGGCCGTGGGTTGCCCACCGCGTATGGCCCATGCCCAGAGTGCCAGCCGTCGATTGGCCTTTCATATGCGCCTCCAGGTCGCTCACCTTGCCCTGGCATTTGTAGATGCGCATATCGCCATCGTCGATCAGGGCAACACCCGCGCTGTCATAGCCGCGGTATTCGAGCCGTCTCAGCCCATTGATCAGAATGGGGTAGGCTTCCTTGCTCCCCAGGTAAGCGACGATTCCGCACATGGCAAATCAGTATGACGTGAACGTAAGCCGAAGACGCATGGCGCCACTCAGGGCTGCCGGGCCTTTCAAAGCAACGCGGTTGGCGGTAATGCCCCCGCTGCCGGCCACCAATTCCAAGGTGGGGTCGGCCTGCTCGCCATTGATCACGCGCTGAGCAAAGCGGGTGATGTTGAAGCGGTACTCCCTCTCCGTGGGCCTGTAGTTGCCATCCAAGGCACCAATGCCGCCGATCAAATCGGGTAAGAAAGCCTCACCGCCGCTCTCATTCCGCCTGAATGGCACTAAGAGCGATGGTGGAGGATAATACGGGTAGTTCGTGCCATCGACAGTAAGCACCAGCTCAGCCTTTGCGAGCACCTTCGATTGACCGCGATAGTCGATCAAGGAAGGCATTCGAACCACCGTGCGAAGGCCAGCAAGGGCCTGCACATAAACCACGCTCGATGGACTTATCGTATCGCTCAGGGCAAGAAGCACTTCATTGGTCGTGGCCAAGGCTTGATCGTGCTCTACCGTGGTGTAGCGCACCGCGTTGCTATTGATCGGGAAGTCGAGCGCGCGCGTGAGGTCTGGGGACGAGCTGTTCTGGTCGCGGTAATACAGGGTGAGCTTGCTTGGCGCGCTGATCAGGTTGAAATAGAGGAGTCCGCCTTGGTAAGGCGCTTGGCCATTGTTCGTAACGGTGATGTACAGGCCCTTGAAAAAATCCAAGAAGGCATCGCTCGTTGTGAGGCTCGGGGTCCCGAAAGCCAGAAGGAAACGCTGCGCCAAGGCATCGCTCAGCCGCAATCGCAATTGGGGGAGCGCACTATCACCCATGATGTATTGCTTGCGCAGCGGCTCTGGTTTCACGCGGCCCCGCCCTTGGAGAAGGTCCGGTCCGACTACCTGTGGCACCCTATCGCTCCGGTAAATGGAGTCAATCGAGAGTCGCTCATCAAGCTCATGCACCTGGAACTCCTGCGCATCCATATTGCCATAGCCATAGTTGGCCCCATCGAAGGCCAAGGCCAAAACGATGCTGTCGGCGATCAGGCCAGTGGGCGAACCAATGCTGGATGCACTGAGCCGAACTTGGGTCACGATGCCAGCCCGCGTGAACCCGAAACGCGGATCAACGAACGAGCCCAGCAATTGCCTCGATAGCGAACTCGACCGGAAGTTGGTATCGGCACGTGTGAAGGCATGCAGCTGCACATCCTCAACCTCGGTGGCAAGTGGATCACCGGGCAGCAGTCCATTGCCCAAATCGGCATCGGGCTTCCGGCAGCCGCCCAGAACCCCGAGTATCAGCAAGAATGCCCCGAAAGGCCTGAGTCGAAGAGCCATGTTGCGATGGCCAGTCACACCAGTGCAGCCTCAAGCACCGAGCTGTAGAACTCCAAGTGCCCATCGAGCAACTCAGTGCCTTGCGAGTAGCCCAAGGTGGGCTTGCCCTCCGCTTTGATCGCAGTGTCAAGGCCCTTGCTCAGCTTAGGGCTTCCTTTCACGACCGCGTCGCAGAAGCCCATGCTGAACTTGTAGAGATCATCCGTGGTAGGCTTGGTCAAGCCCTTCAGAAGCCCCTTGTCGAAACCCTCCAAGGTGAGCTTCTTCGCCAGGTCCTTATCCAAGGCCTCGGGCTTCTGATCGTAAACGCTCATGACGAGCTTGGCGTTCTCGAAGTGCGGATCGTCTGAGTAGAAGTGGCGGATGTAGAGCGGCACAAGACCGGTCATCCAGCCATGGCAATGGATGATGTCCGGCACCCAGCCCAGCTTACGGACAGTCTCGAGCACGCCGCGTCCGAAGAAAAGCGCTCGCTCATCGTTGTCAGCATGGAATACGCCATCGAGGTCGTGCGTATCGGACTTGCGCTTGAAGAACTCCTCGTTATCGATGAAGTACACCTGCATACGGGCACTCGGCACGCTGGCCACCTTGATCAACAAGGCGTGATCGGTGTCGTTGATGAT
>JBATND010000282.1:0-10975 GCA_049290175.1 Flavobacteriales bacterium
CGCGCTCCATCCGGTCGCTCCCGATCGGCATACCCTTAAGCGACTGCTGTTCGTGGCTTGGCATCGGGTTTCGCCTCTTGCTTCTCCTCCAGGCTGCGGCTCACGCTGAGGATGATGCCGATGGCCAAGCAGGTGAACCATGCACTGGTGCCGCCCATGCTCACCAAGGGCAGCGGTTGTCCGGTAACGGGCACGAGGTTCACCGCCACGGCCATGTTCACCATGGCCTGCACCACGAGCAGCAGCCCGAGTCCAACGGATACATAGGCCCCGAAGGGTTTCTCACAGCGCTTCGCTATGACCACTGCCCGGTGCAGGAGGATGAGATAGAGCAGCAGCAGGCCCAGGCCGCCGAGGATGCTTCCGTATTCCTCCACGATGAAGGCGTAGATCATATCGCTGTACGGATGCGGCAACCAATTGCGCGACGCGGCCGTGCCGGGCATGCTGGGCAACAGGCCGCCGCTGGCGATGGCGATCTTGGCATGCTCCACCTGGTAGTTGGCATCGGGATCGCTCGCGCCGGATGAGAATGCCTTGATGCGCGCCGCCCAAGTCGCCGCGCGCGGGAGCAGATCAGGGAAGAAATCGGCGATCAGGAGCAGCAGCGCGAAAGCAGCTACTGCTGCGCCAATGAGCAAGGCCAAGTGCTTGATGGGCACCTGTGCGATGAACATGAGCGTTACGCAGATGAGGAAGAGCAGCGCCGCCGTACTGAAGTTGGCCGGGAGGATGAGGCCGCAGATCACCCCCACGGGCAGCATGAGCTTGAGCGCCACATCGCGCAAGGTCCACTCTTCGTCGGAATGCTTCGCGAGCACGCGTGCCAAGTAGGCGATGAGCACAACCTTGGCCAAGTCGCTGGTCTGGAAGCTCTGGTTGATGATGGGGATGGTGAGCCAACGGCTGGCATCGTTGATGTTGGAACCGAGCAGCAGCGTAAGCAGCAGCAAGCCTGCGACCAACCAGATGGTGAGCTGCGCGAGCCGTGAGTAGATGCCGTAGCGCAACAGGCTGGCGTAGTACATGATCAATCCGCCCGAACCGAGCATCAGCGCATGCTTCACCAGGAAGTGCAGCGTGCTGCCATCGCGCTTCACGGCCAACGAGCTGATGGAACTGTACACGGCCAACAAGCTGATGAGCGCGAGGAAGAGCGCTGCCATCCAAATGGTGCGGTCGCCTTTGAGCCTGTTCAGCAGTGCGGTCATGGTGCGGTTGGTTGCAGTTGGCAGTAGGCAGTTGGCAGTTTGAGTGTCGAGGGGCTATTCGAGCATCGTTAGTGGAAAGACTGCCTACTGCCTACTGCGAACTGCCGACTCTTTCCTTTGGATGAAGATCATCGATTCAAGTCGCTCTGTGCTACAGATCCCTCACAGCGCGCTTGAACTCCGCACCGCGCTCTTCATAATTCGCGAAGCCATTGCCACTGGGGCACGCTGGGCTGAAGAGCACGGCATCACCTGCTTGCGCCAGCTCGCGCGCTGTGAACACCGCTGTGCGCAGGTTCTCCGTGCGGTAGATGTGCTCCGGCAGGCTGTCCTCGCTGCCTTCTGCGAGCGGGCCGTAGAGCACAACCGCCGAGACCCGATCCTGCAGATGATCCTGCACGGCGGCAGAGGCCATCTCAGCGCTCCATGCGCCCACGACCCACACGAGCGGCCGGTCCATGGTGCCCAATGATTCGAGCGTGGCATCAAGGAAGGTGGCTCGGCTGTCGTTCACGTACAGCACATCATCGATCACGGCCACGGCTTCCAGACGGTGCGGGCCCCATGCGCTCAGGGCAGCACGGCGCGCATCGAGCAGTTGCCCGCCAGCCAGGCGCAGCGGGGCGTCGGTCTTGTGCTTCTGTTCCATGGTGATGCAGTGTTCGGTTAATCACAATGCGCGCACAGCGGCCTTGAAGGCGCGGCCGCGCTCCTCGTAATTGGCGAACAGGTCGAAGCTCTTGCATGCGGGGCTCAACAGCACGGCGTCACCCTCTTCGGCTAGCGCATAAGCGGCTTGCACGGCCTGCTGCGCGGTGGTGGTCTCCACGAGGTCCTTCACCAGTGATCCGAAAACTTCCTTCAAGCGGCTGTTGTCCTTCCCGAGGCATACGATGGCCTTCACCTTCTGCTTCACGAGCGGAACGAGCTGCGCGTAATCGTTGCCGTGCTCCTCGCCACCGGCGATCCAGATCACCGGACTGCGCATGCTCTCCAAGGCGTACCATGCGCTGTTCACGTTGGTGGCCTTGCTGTCGTTGATGAACTCGACGCCATGCACGGTGGCCACGCGCTCGAGGCGGTGCTCCACGTTCTGGAAATCGCTCAGGCTCTCGCGCACCACCTCGTTGCGGATGTCGAGCACGCGCGCGGCGATGCCCGCGGCCATGCTGTTGTAGAGGTTGTGGCGGCCTTGCAGCGCGAGTTCTTGGATGCTCATGTCGAAAGTGGTTTGGTTGGTGGTTATCTGAAGTGTGCGGTCGTCGATGAGGCATGCGCCCTCGGGCACATGGCGCTCGATGCTGAAGGGCCAGCGGCGCGGGGCGATCGCATGGCCGTCCATCCACGCGGCGATCACCGGATCATCGGCGCCGTGGATGAAGTGGTCTCCTTCGCCTTGGTTCATGGCGATGCGGAACTTGCTGGCGGTGTAGCGCTCCATGCTGTGGCCGTAGCGCTCCAAGTGGTCGGGCGTGATGTTCAGCAGCATGGCCACGCGCGGTCGGAAGGCGCGGATGCCATCGAGCTGGAAGCTGCTTAGCTCGAGCACGTACCATTCGTGATCACCCTCGGCGATGAGCCCTGCGAACGAGTTTCCCACGTTGCCGCCCACGGCCACATCGAAGCCTGCGCGTTGCAGGATGTGGTGCGTGAGCATGGTCGTGGTGGTCTTGCCATTGCTGCCGGTGATGCCCACCACTTGGCCCTTGCAATAGCGCCACGCCAATTCGATCTCGCTGATCACCGGGATGCCCTTGTCGAGTGCTGCCCTTACCAGCGCCGCGCTGTCGGGGATGCCCGGGCTCTTCACGATCTCATCGGCCTCCAGCACGCGCGCTGCAGTATGGCCGCCTTCCTCGAAGGCGATGCCCTCTTGCTCGAGCACGGCGCGGTAATCGGGCTTGATGAGGCCTGCATCGCTCACGAACACATCGAGGCCGCGCCGCTTGGCCAGCTTCGCCGCGCCCACACCGCTCTCTTGCGCACCCAGGATCACCATGCGCTAGCGGAGCTTGAGGGTTACGATGGAGAGCACGGCGAGCATGATGCCCACGATCCAGAAGCGGGCGACGATCTTGCTCTCGTGGATGCCCTTCTTCTGGAAGTGGTGGTGCAGCGGCGACATCAGGAAGATCCGCCTGCCCTCGCCGTACTTGCGCTTGGTCCACTTGAAGTAAGAGACCTGCATCACCACGCTCAGGTTCTCCACGAGGAACACGCCGCAGAGGATCGGGATCAGCAGCTCCTTGCGCACTAGGATGGCCAGCGTTGCGATGATGCCGCCGAGCGCAAGGCTCCCGGTATCGCCCATGAAGACCTGCGCAGGGAAGGTGTTGTACCAGAGGAAGCCGATGCATGCGCCCAGCATGGCGCCGATGAACACCGCCAGCTCGCCCGAGCCGGGGATGTACATGATATCGAGGTAGTTCGAGAAGATGATGTTGCCGCTCACATAGGCCAGCACGCCGAGCGCGAGCACCATGATGGCGCTGGTGCCCGTGGCCAGCCCATCGAGCCCATCGGTGATGTTGGCCCCATTGCTGACCGCGGTGATGATGAAGATGACCACCACGATGTAGAGCACCCAGGTGTACTCGCGCGCGCTCTGGCCGAAGGGCTTCAGCAGCGTGGAGTAGTTGAACTCGTTGCCCTTCACGAAGGGGATCGTGGTGTTGGGCGACTTGCGGTTCAGCATGTAGTGGACCGTGCCATCGGTCTCGGTGATGGTGTGTACCACCGCCGGATCCATCTGCTCGGCGAGCGATTCGGAGATCTCCACGCGCGTACGGATCTCCGGATGGAAATAGACCGTTGCGCCCACGATGAGGCCGAGGCCCACCTGCCCTACCACTTTGAATTTGCCAGCGAGGCCGCGCTTGTCCTTCTTGAATACCTTGATGTAGTCGTCGAGGAAGCCGATGCCGCCCATCCACACCGTGCTCACGAGCAGCAGGATGATGTAGATGTTGTCGAGCCTTGCGAAGAGCAGCGTGGGGATGATGGTGGCCGCGAGGATGATGAGCCCGCCCATGGTGGGCGTGCCCTGCTTGCTCAGCTGTCCTTCGAGGCCGAGGTCGCGCACGGTCTCTCCTACTTGCATGCGGCGCAGCAGGCGGATGATGCTGCCACCGAACCACAGGCTGATGAGCAACGAAACGAACACCGCCATGGCGGCGCGGAACGAGATGAAGCTGAACACCCCTGAGCCGGGCACGCTGAAAGCGATGCTATCGAAGAGGTGGTAGAGCATCTAGTTATGCAGGAGTTCAAGTGTTTCCTTCAGCACAGCGGCATCGTCGAAAGGGTGCTTCACGCCGAGCACTTCCTGATAGGTCTCGTGCCCCTTGCCGGCGAGCAGGATCACATCGCCCGGCTTCGCCATGCCCGCAGCTTGGCGGATGGCCTCGCGGCGATCGGCGTTCACGAATACGCGTGCGCCATCGGCAGCAGCGATGCCCGTGCGCATCTCGTTGATGATCGCCATCGGCTCTTCGCTGCGCGGATTGTCGCCGGTGAGCACCACCAAGGCACTCAAGGCGGTTGCGATCCGCGCCATCTCGGGCCGCTTGGTGCGATCACGGTCGCCACCGCAGCCGATCACGGTGATCACGCGCTCGTCGCCGAGGCAGAGCTCGTTGATGGTGCTGAGCACGTTCTTCAGCGCATCGGGCGTGTGCGCGTAATCCACGATGCCCAGCACGCCGCTCGCGCCGCGCACCACTTGGAAACGGCCACGCGGCGGCTCCAGGTCGCTGAGGGCGGTGAGGATGTCGAGCGGCGCTTTGCCCAGCAGCACCGCCACGCTGTACACGGCGAGCAGATTGCTGGCGTTGAACTCACCCACCAAGCGGGCATAGAGGTCGTGCCCATCGATGCTCAGGTGCAACCCGCTGAGCTGGTTCTCGATGATGCGCGCATGATGATCGGCCAGGTTGCGTACCGCGTACGAGCGCTTGCGTGCGCGGGTGTTCTGCACCATCACCGCGCTGTTGGCATCGTCGGCATTCACCAGCGCGAAGGCATCGGCGCTGAGCTGATCGAAGAATCGCTTCTTGGCCTTGATGTATTCCGCGAACGTGCCGTGGTAATCGAGGTGGTCGTGCGTGATGTTGGTGAACACGCCACCGACGAAGCGCAGGCCGGTGATGCGATGCTGCACCACGCTATGGCTGCTCACCTCCATGAAGCAGTGCGTGACGCCTGCCTCCACCATCTCGGCTAGCAGCGCATTCAGGCGCACGGCATCGGGCGTGGTGTGGGTGCTGGGTATCGTCTTCTGGCCGATGCGGATCTCGACCGTGCTGATGAGCGCGCTCTTATGGCCCAGCGCGCGGAAGAGGCGATAGAGCAAGGTGGCAACGCTCGTCTTGCCATTGGTGCCCGTGATGCCCACGAGCTTCAGCTTCTTGCTCGGATGATCAAAGAAGTTCGCTGCCAGGATGGCGAGGGCCTCGGCCGCATCGGGCACTCGCACGTAGGTGATGCCCTCGGCGATTTGCTCGGGCATCTGCTCGCACACGATGGCGCTGGCCCCGTCGGCGATGGCCTGCGCGATGAAGGCATGGCCATCGGAACGGGTGCCGCGCACCGCCACGAAAGCGCTCATGGGCTGCACGGCGCGGCTGTCGAACACGAGGTGCTCGATGGCGCTGTTGGTGCTTCCCTCCACCTGATCGATGGGCACGCCGTAGAGGAGGTCCTTCAGCAGCTTCATGCCAATTCGATGAGGATGGTGGCGCCTTGCGCAGCGCGTGAACCGGGCGAGATGGACTGGCGCTTCACCATGCCCGCGCCTTGCACGCGCACGCGGTAGCCGCGATTCTCCAGGATGTACAGGGCATCGCGCAGGCCCATGCCGAGCACGTTGGGCACCAAGCCGCTCGCTTCGCTGGCAATGGTGCGCGGCCGCGCGGTCACGATGCTGTCACCGCTCTCGGTGCTGAGCCATTCGCCCTCGCCATCCTGCACGAACGGCACGCCGAGCCCGGCCATCGCCACGCGCAGATCGGCGGCGCGCCCGCTCATGCTCAATGGCGCGATCGGTCCCTTCGCAGCGGCGAGCACGCGATCGGCCTGCAGCTCCAAGCGGTTGCTGTAAACCTTATCGGCGATCTCCCGGAAGATGGGCCCGGCCACCACGTTGGCGTAGTAGCCGCTCATCGTTGGGCCATTCACCACCACGATGCAGCTGTACAGCGGCTTGTCCGCAGGGAAGTAGCCGGCGAAGGAGGCCTGGTAGCTCTTGCCGTTCTGCTGATAGCTGCCATTGCGCAGGATCTGAGCGGTGCCCGTTTTGCCAGCGATGCGCAGGTCGGCGTCGTGCAGGTTGCGCGCGGTGCCGCTGTCCACTACGCCTTGCAGCAGCTCATGCGCGATCGCAAGCGTGCGATCCGAGCAGATGCGCTCGTTGAGCACGTTGGGCTTGAACTCTTCAACGGTGCGGCCATCGCTCGAGACATGCGTGACCAGCTGCGGCTGCATCATGCGGCCGTTGTTGGCTACGGCATTGTAGAAGGTGAGCATCTGCAAGGGCGTCACGGCCACCTCGTAGCCGATGCTCATCCACGGCAAGCTGGTGCAGCTCCAGAATTTCTCGCCCGGCGCGCGCAGCGTGGGCACAGCCTCTCCAGGGATCATCACGCCGGTGATCTCGTGAAGGCGCATGCGCTTCAGGCCCTCCACGAAACGCTTCGGATCCTTCTGGAACGCCTTCATCACGGCTTGGCTGCAACCCGTGTTGAGCGAGGCTTCGAAGGCGCGACGCACCGTGACCTTGCGATCCTTGTAAGGATGCGAATCGACCATGCGCTCCTTGCCGCAGTAGGTGATGGCGCCCCACTTGGTATCCACCGTGTCGTCCGGGCCGATGAGCCCTTCCTCGATCGCCACCATGATCGCGGGCAGCTTGAAGGTGGAGCCAGGCTCGGCCGCTTCGCCCACGGCCCAGTTCATGGTCTCGGCGTAGGTGCTATCGGCTGTGCGCGTGAGGTTGCTGATGGCCTTGATGCGACCGGTGGCCACTTCCATCACCACCACGCTGCCGTATTGCGCGCCGTGCTTGCGCAGCTGCTTCTCCAGCGCGGCATCGGCCACGTCCTGCAGGTTGATGTCGATGGTGGTGTGTATGTCGATGCCGGGCTCGGGATCCGTGCCTTGGCCATCGTCGATCGGCATCCACGTGCCACCCGCGAGCCTGCGCTCGAGCCGATGGCCGGTAAGCCCCTTGAGGTATTTGTTGTAGCCGCCCTCGAGTCCGATGGTGGTGCTATCGCGCAGCACATAACCCACGGTGCGCGCGGCCAGCCTGCCGAACGGACGTGCGCGCACGAGCCGCTTCTCGGTGATCAGCCCGCTCTTGAATCGGCCATCGCGGTAGAGCGGGAATTGCATGAGCGCCTTCACTTGCGCATGGCTGGCGCGGCGCTTCACCAGGTGATAGCGCTCCTTGCGTGCGCGGGCATCCATCAGGTCGCGCTTGTACTCGGCTTGGGTGCGGTCCTGGAAGAGATCGGCCAAGTGCCAAGCGAGCGAATCGATGCTGGCGCTGAACCGCTCGGGCGTGAGTCCGTCGGTGGCCATGTCCATGCGCACATCGTACTCGGGCACGCTGGTGGCGAGCAAGCGGCCATCGGCGCTGTAGATGTGGCCGCGCTCGGGTTGCGTGGTGCGCCATGCGGTGCTCACATGCTCGGCCTTCGCGCGCCATTGCTCGCCTTGGAACCACTGCACATTGAAGAGCTGCAGCGCGATGGCGATGGCGAAGGCCACCACACCGAAGTACACGATGCTCGCGCGCAGGGCCAAGGGCTTGTGCTTGCTCATTCGCGGCGCGTGTCGTCGAGTTGATCCTCTTCCACGGTGAGCTTCACGGGCGGCACGCGACTCTCCGTCAATCCAAGCGCGCCAATGCGGCCTGCCACCTGGCTCTGCTGCTCCTGCTTCTCCAATTCGGCGCGCACGCTGATGTACTCGGCGCGCTGCTCCTTCACCGCAGCGCCGTGCTGGTCGATGTCGCGCACGACGCGTTCGGCGTGGTAGCCGTAAGCGATGCTGAGCAGGCCCGCCCCCGCGAGGAAGAGGATGAAGGGCATGTTCAGCAGCACGTTGTCCTTGGTGAGGAAGGATCCGTTGAGCACGCTGATGAAGCCGCGCGGCAAGCGCATGGGCTTGGCGGAACGGCCAGCCGAGGCCGGCTTCTTCGCCGCCTGCTTCTCCTCGGTCTTCTCGCGCATCCGGTTCATGCTCGTTGGGCTATGCGTAATCGGGCGCTGCGTGCCCGGGGGTTCCGTGTGATTTCTTCTTGGTCTGGCTTGATCGCCTTGCCCGATGGGTGGAATGGCCGGAGCCGATTGCCGTAGAGGTCCTTCTTCTCTTCTCCGCCGAAGTCGCCGGCGCGCATCCAGTTCTTCACCAAGCGGTCCTCGAGGCTGTGGTAGCTCATCACCACGAGCGCGCCTCCGGGCCTGATCACCTCGGCGCTCTGCTTCAGCAGTGCTTCAAGGGATCCGAGCTCATCGTTCACCGTGATCCGCAGCGCTTGGAAGACCTGTGCGCGGAAACCGCTCTCCTCTTTGCGCGGCGTCACCGGCGCGATGGCCTCGATCAGCTGCTGCGTGGTGGTGATCCGTTTCGCGGAGCGCGCGTGTGCGATGGCCTTCGCCACGCGCCTTGCGCCGTCCACTTCGCCGTAGTTGCGCAGCAGTTCCGCGATCCGGGCCTCGTCCCAACCGTTCACGATCTCGGCGGCGGTGAGCTTGGCACGACGGTCCATGCGCATATCGAGCGGACCATCGAAGCGGATGCTGAAGCCGCGGTCGCCGCGATCGAACTGGTGGCTGCTCACACCGAGGTCGGCGAGCAGGCCATCGATCGGGACGGCCTTGAGGAAGATGAGGTGGTTGCGCAGCCAGCGGAAATCGCTCTTCACCAAGGTGAAGCGCGGATCAGCAGGCGCATTGGCCCAAGCATCCTTGTCGCGATCGAAGGCGATCAGCCTTCCATCCGGACCCAAGCGCTCGAGTATGGCCTTGCTATGGCCTCCGCCGCCGAAGGTGACATCCACATAGATGCCGTCGGGGCGGACATTCAACCCATCGATGCAGGCTTGTGAAAGAACGGGATCGTGGTAATCACTTCCCGTCATCGTTTCCCAACGGACCCATGACCGTTTCGGACAAGGAGCTCATATCCACGGCCTCGCTGCGCCACTGGTCGTATGCCTTGGCATCCCAGACCTCGATGCGGTCGTCCGAGCCGATGAGCTTGATGTCGGCGCCCAAGCGGGCACTCTTCACCAGCGCGTACGGCAACAGCATCCGACCGGTAGGGTCCGGGGCCACGGGCGTTGCCCCTGCATTGAAGCGCCGGATGAATTCCGCGTTCGCTTTCACGAAGCGGTTCAATCGGCGCAGCTTCTTGGCGGTCTCCTCCCAAACGCTGTTGGGGTAGAGCACCAGGCAGGGGTCGTGAACATCCCGGTTCATCACGAAGCCGCTGTCCGCCTCTTTGCCGAGCTGCTTGCGCAGCGCAGCGGGGAGCACCAGTCTCCCCTTGGCGTCGAGCCGACAATCGAATTCCCCGATGAGGTTCAGCATGCGTGACCATTGGCGTGCGAGACGGCGGCGAAAGTATCGGGCATCCGGCACTTCCAGGCACTATCCGGCACGTTTGTGGAAAACTTCACGGCACGAATGTAATCGAAACGCAACTGATGCGCTAGAAAGTGCCGAAAACACTAGCAAAATGATGCGTGCCCGAAAGTGCCGGAGTTTCCCACAATGCTCGCCAAGCCGGATCCTCGATCGAATGGTGCATGTCGCAGGATCTTGCCTCTGGCAGCGCGCGTTTCGGCGCGTGGAGCCAGCCCTGGAAGAGCACAATCAGCAATTGCAACCACCATTGCTTCGGTGTTGCTGAACCGGCCCGACTACATTTGGCCGAACCACATGGCGCACACGCTGAAGCAGGAAGGTGAGTTCCAGTACTTGGATGCCGGTGAGGGTCAGCCGCTTGTGCTGCTGCACGGCCTCTTCGGCGCACTGAGCAATTTCCAGCCGCTCTTCGAGCATTTCACGCCGCGCTACCGCGTGCTGGTGCCCATGCTGCCGCTGTACACCATGCCCATGTTGGGCACCAACGTGCCGGCCCTGGCCGATTTCCTCGATCGCTTCCTGAAGCACCTGGGACTGGAGCAGGTGAACATCCTGGGCAATTCACTCGGTGGCCATGTAGCCTTGGTCTTCTGCACCAAGCATGCAGCGCGCGTGCGCACCCTCACGCTCACCGGCAGCAGCGGTTTGTATGAGAATGCCTTCGGCGGCAGTTTCCCGCGCCGCGAGGACAAGGAGTACCTGCGCAAGAAGATCGCGCTCACGTTCCACGACCCCAAGCACGTGACCGATGCGCTGGTGGAAGAATGCTACGAGACGGTGAACGACAAGGGCAAGCTCATCCGCATCCTCGCGCTGGCCAAGAGCGCCATCCGCCACAACATGGCCAAGGACATCCCGCGCATGAACATGCCCGTGCTGCTGATCTGGGGCAAGCAGGACACCATCACCCCACCGCATGTAGCCGAGGAATTCCACAGCCTATTCCCCAACAGTGAGCTGCATTGGATCGATGGCTGCGGCCACGCGCCGATGATGGAGCACCCTGCGGAGTTCAATCGGATCCTGGGGGAGTGGCTGCAGAAAAAGCTCGACGACGCAACGAAAAGCTAGACCGAGTGGGGAGTAGTGAGTGGAGAGTGGTGAGTATGGCGC
>JBATND010000283.1:0-6165 GCA_049290175.1 Flavobacteriales bacterium
CGATGACCTACACGGTGAACTACGCCAACGGCTGTACGCGAACGCAGCAATACCAGGTCTTCCTTGGGACAACCCCCGGAGGCGGAATCAACTCCGACCCGAACATGAGCATTTGCAACGGTGACTCCCTGCCCTTTTACCTTCTCAATACGGTTCAGAATACGCCAGGCACCACATACACCATCAACTTCGGGGATGGTGCCAGTGAGGTATTTTCCCATCCGCCACCGCCCACCATCTGGCATACCTTCTCGAACACTACGTGCGGGCTCCCTGGAGGCCAGATCACGGTCACCGTTTGGATCAGGAATCCATGTGATTCCACCTTTGGCAGTATCAGTCCTGTGCGCGTGAGCGAGACTCCGGTGTCGCAATTCAGCGTGAATCCGAACGACACGGCGTGCATCAACACCAATGTGGTCTTCACCGACCAGAGTATCGGCTTGACAGCGCCAGGATGCGCCACTCCTCCAAGGAATGTCTGGTCGGTAGTTCCCGCAGCAGGCTGGGCGGTCAGCACGGGCACGCTGGGCAACATGAACGGCGCCCCGGCCAGCCCGAATCTCTGGACGGATGGAAGCACTACGTTGACATTGACCTTCAGCGCGGCTGGCACATACACGATAACCAACACGGTTGGCAATAGTTGCGATCAAGCCACACTGAGTCGCACCATCTGCATCGAAGAGCCGCCTGTACCATCCTTCACATTGCCAACGCCCGGTTGCGCGCCCTATCAACCGGTGAACACCAACACCAGCACGTTCGGCCAGAACTGCTTGCTCACGCATCTGTGGACGGTGAATGGTGTGGCCTCGCCCTGCGGCGGACCGGCATGGAGCTTCGCGAGCGGCAACGCCACCAGCCAGCAACCGCAATTCCTTTTCAGCGAACCGGGCACTTACACGGTGCAGTACCGCGCGATCAACTCGTGCAACGTGCCGCCCGTACAGCAAGTGATCACGGTGAATGCGCCGCCGCAGGTGAGCTTGAACGCGATTCCTGGTATCTGCGCCGGTCAATGCGTGAATCCATCGGCCACCGTGCAACCGTGCGGTTCGCCTATCACGACATACGCATGGTCATTCCCCGGCGGATCGCCCGCGAATGCGAATACCGCATCGCCGGGCCAGGTGTGCTACGCGAATGCGGGCAATTCAACGGTTTCGCTCACCGTGACCAATGCGTGCGGCAATGCCACGGTGAACCAGAACCTCGCCATCGGCACCGCGCCGCCGCAACCCGTGGTGGCCAGCAACAGCCCGGTATGCGCGGGTCAGACGCTCTCGATGAGCGCGGCGCTCATTCCTGGCGCCACCTTCCAGTGGACCAATCCGCAGGGCGCGGTGATCAGCAACTCGCCTTCGGTGACCATCAACAACGTGACGGCGGGCAATGCTGGCGTGTATTCGGTGGTGGCCATCAGCAACGGTTGCACGGGCCAGGCGGCAACGGTGAACGTGGTGGTGGTGGCAGCACCCGTTGTCACCGTGACGCCGCCAAGCGCTGCGATCTGCAACGGGCAGAGCACCACGCTCAACGCGAACGGCGCGGGCAATTACCAGTGGTTCATCGGCGCAACGCAGATCGGCACGGGACCAACCCTTACGACTAGCCCAGCGCTCACCACCACCTATACGGTGAGCGGCGATGTAGGCGGTTGCCCCGGCAGTGCAACGGCCACCGTCACGGTGTATCCGTTGCCCTTGGTGAATGCAGGAGTTGATCAGACCTTCTGCGATCAAGCCATCCCGGTGAATCTCACGGCGAACCCATCGCCCGGAACATGGAGCGGTGCAGGTGTCACGGCTGGTGGCGTGTTCACGCCAACACCGGGTCAGTTGGGCACGGTAACACTCACCTACACGCACACCAACGCCAACGGCTGCACCAACAGCGACCAGGTTGATGTCACCGTGCAAGCCGTGACGCAGTTCGCGGATGCAGGTCCTGATGCGGTGCTCTGCCAAGGCAACACGCCCATCGCACTTGGTGGATGGGGACCTCCCGGCGGTACGTGGGTTGGCGCGGCTCCGGGCGGCTTCTTCACGCCAAGCACGGCAGGCAACTTCAACGTCACTTACAACTTCGGCACAGGCACTTGCGCCACCAGCGACCAAGCGGTGGTCAATGTGGTGCCAGCCAGCATCCTCAACGTCACTCCATCATTCAGCCGTTGCGCCGATGAAGCGCCGGTGGCCCTTGTGGGCGCGCCTGCTGGCGGAACATGGAGCGGCAATGGCATCAGTGGTCCGCCGTGGGAATTCGATCCTGCAGCAGTAACGCCGGGCAGCACGAGCACGCTCACCTACACCTTCACCAATGCGAACGGTTGCGTGAGCACAGCCACCACCAACGCCACGGTGAATGCGCTGCCCAATGTGAATGCAGGTCCCGATGTGGTGCTCTGCGACCAGCCGATCCCTTACCAGCTGAACGGCCTGCCAGCGGGTGGAACGTGGAGCGGAACCACCATCGCGGTTACACCCGGCGGCGTGATCACGCCCAATGGCGTAGCGAGTGATGTGCTCACCTATGCGTTCACCGATGCCAACGGTTGCAGCAACAGCGATCAGGTCGCGGTGGACATTCAAGCCGTGATCGATCCGGCCTTCGCTGGCAACGATACGAGCGTATGCCTAGGAAGTGGCGCGCTGGTGCTGGTGGGCACGCCCGTGGGTGGAACATGGAGCGGTCCGTTGGTGACGCCCGGTGGCATCCTGAACACCAACGTGGCGGGCAGCTACACGCTCACCTATAGTGTGGGCTCGGCAACCTGCCTGTTGCAGGACCAGGTCACCATTGCGGTGGAAGCGTTGCCGGTGGTGGATGCGGGCAATGACATCAGCGTGTGCGAAGAAGGCGGCATTCAAGTGCTGGTGGCCACGCCGGTTGGTGGCATCTGGAGCGGAACCGGCGTTGATCCGGTAACGGGCGAATTCGATCCGCTGCAAGCGCTGCCCGGCGGCAATCCGGTGAGCTACACCTACACCGATCCCGCAACCGGCTGCAGCAACAGCGACAACGCGGTGGTGACGGTGAACCCCATGCCCGTGGCGGATTTCACGCATGATCCCGTGGCCTGCGCGAACGTGCCCTTCCAGTTCACCAATGCGAGCAGCGGCTATTCGGCATCGCAATGGGACTTCGGCGATGGCGGCAGCTCGCTTGCCAATTCGCCCTTCCATGTCTTCACCGGCACGGGCGCTTTCGATGTGACGCTGGTGGTGAGCACCGGCGCCAATTGCACCGCGACCTTCACGAGCACCGTGGTGGTGTGGGATGTGCCCGATGCACAGCCCGTGCTCGATGCCACCAACGGCTGCGGACCCTTCACGGTGAGCTTCGACAATAACTCCGTGGGCGATGGCCTCAGTTATTGGTGGGACTTCGGTGGCTTGGGCACCAGCGCGCTGCAATGGCCCGATGACTTCACCTTCCCGATGAACCCGCAGGATGCCATCGTGTATCCCGTCACGCTCACCGCGAGCAACGTGTGCGGCAGTAATGCCGAGACGATCAACGTCACGGTGATGCCTTCGCCCACGGCGGTCTTCGGCCCGAACGTGAACGAGTATTGCGCCTTCGCTCCGGTGCCATTCGCCAACGTGAGCTACGGATTGCCCGATAGCTTCCAATGGGACTTCGGCGATGGCGCCACCAGCAATTCGTCGGCGATCATCGTTACGCACGCCTACGCTGCCGATACCGTGGGTACACCGTACACCATCACGCTCGTCGCAAGCAATGCCTGCGGAAGCGATACCGCGCAATACACCATCACGGTATTGCCGAATCAGGTCACGTCCTTCTTCAACGTGGATCCCGTGCAGGGCTGCGCGCCGCTCACGGTGAACCTCACGCACTTCACAGCGGGCGATACCGCACTCTATTGGACGCTCGGCGATGGCAACGTGAGCATCGCCGCTGACCTCACGCACACATACAACCAGCCGGGCACCTACACCATCACGCTGGAGGCCTTCGGCTGTGGCTACGATTCGTACAGCCAGGACATCACCGTTTTCCCTGCGCCGCAGCCCTCGTTCACCGTTGCACCGCAGGGCACATGCGTCGGCGGCGAGTTCACCTTCACCAATACTACGCCGGGCATCAGCGGCTCGCAATGGAGCTTCGGCGATGGCTCCACCAGCACGCTCACCTCGCCCACGCACAGCTATGCCACTAGCGGCGTGTTCCCGGTCTCCCTCACCGTGACCAGCGCGCTGAACGGATGCACCGCCACCTTAGCGCAATTCGTGAACGTGAGCATCACCCCGGTTGCGGCTTTCACGCCCACGCCGGATAACGGCTGCATCGATCTGCAAGTGGCCTTCTCGAACCAGAGCGCCAGCGCGAGCTTCTACCAATGGAGTTTCGGCGATGGCAATACGAGCGGACTCGCCGAGCCCTTCCATACCTACACCGCTGCGGGCACCTACACGGTAACGCTGATTGCCGAGAACGTGAACGGATGCAGCGATACCATCAGCACGAACGTGGTGGCGCACCCGCTGCCCACGGCGCTGTTCACGCTATCCGCGCAGCAGAGCTGCGTATCGCCTGCAACCGTGCAAACGATGAATGCCTCGCAAGGCGCGATCGGCTACAGCTGGGACTTGGGCAACGGACAAACGTCTTTGCTGAATCAGCCTGCCATCACCTACGAAGAGCCGGGCACCTACACCGTGACGCTCACGGCAACGAATCAGTACGGTTGCACCGACACGCATGAAGAGCAGTACGTGGTGCATCCTACACCGGTGGCCGCATTCGATGCGCAGCCCCAGCCGGCTTGCGCAGGCAGACCCATCGAGTTCCTGAACACCTCGCAGAACGCAACCGCTTTCCGCTGGCGTTTCGGCGATGGCACGCAGAGCCTGGCCGATTCGCCGCTGCACAGCTATGCGCAGCCCGGTCAATACACCATCACGCTCATCGCCACCGGCGCGGGCGGCTGCACCGATACGCTTGTTGCCGTGAATGCGATCACGGTGAATCCGACACCTATCGCCGACTTCACGAGCGATACACTGGTGAGCGTGCGCAACGCCATCCAATTCAGCAACCTCAGCCAGGGCGCCATCCAGTACTCTTGGGATTTCGGTGATGGCGAGGGCAGCAGCGATACGCATCCCTTGCATCTCTTCCCCGCTGACGGCGGAGGTTTCACTGTGTGCCTGGTTGCTGTGAACAGCTTCACCTGTCCCGATACCATCTGCAAGTTCCAGCCGGTGAATGCTGATCCGCTGGTATTCGTGCCCAACACCTTCACGCCGAACAACGACGGCCGCAACGAGGTCTTCCTGCCAGTGATCGCCGGTTACGAAGGCTGGCGCTACAAGCTGATCATCTTCGATCGCTGGGGCCTGGCCATCTGGAGCACCGAGGACCGCATTCAGGGCTGGGACGGCCGCAAGGATGGCCGCGCACCGGTGATCGATGTCTATGTGTGGAAGATCGTGCTGGAGCGCGACGGCGATGCCCGCGACTTCATCGGGCATGTTACGCTGCTCGATTGATCAGAGCTTCTCGCCGCATTGATGGCAAAAGCGCGCCTCGGGCGGCGTGATCAGCGAGCCGCATGATCCGCATGCCTTCTGTGCCGAACGCATGCCCTGCCGGGAGAGCTCGACGCTCACGATCCCAGTTGGAATGGCGATGATCGCGTAGCCCAGGATCATGATCAGGGAAGCGATGGCCTGGCCGAGGGGCGTTACCGGCGCGATATCGCCATAGCCGACCGTGGTGAGCGTGACGATGGCCCAGTAGATGCTGCGCGGGACACTGGTGAATCCGGCTTCCGGCGATTCGATGACGTACATGACTGCCCCGAAGAACGTGACGAGCGCGAGCACGGCCAGCATGAACACGATGATGCGGTGACGGCTGGCCAGCAGCGCGAGCAGGAGCAACCTGGCCTCATGGACATAGACGAACAGGTTCAGGATGCGGAACACGCGCATGAGCCTCATGGCGCGCACGACCCCAAGGGCCTGTGCCCCTGGAATTAAGATGCTCAGGTATGTCGGAAGCACCGCTAACAGGTCAACGACGCCGAAGAAGCTCACCACATAGCGCTTCGGCGGTTCGCTGATCCACAGCCTGGTGAGGTATTCGATTGTGAAGAGGACGGTGATCGTCCACTCGGCCGCTTTCAGCAGC
>JBATND010000284.1:0-4160 GCA_049290175.1 Flavobacteriales bacterium
TCGCAGAACAGGCCGTCGCGCTCGGGCTTGTACGTGCGGTAATTGATGGTCTCAGGCTTGATCACCTCGCCGTGGCTGCGCTCGAGGATCTGCTCGGGGCTGGCCAGGTTGATGACGATCTTGCTGAAGTTGCTATTGAGCTTGACGTGCTTCTTCATGTGCTCGCTATGGTGCTAACGTTCGTTCGGACAACTGCTTCCAATGGGGTCACTCGAGTGACACGTTCAGGGCCAGGCCACGGAGTTCGTGGAGCAGCACGTTGAACGATTCGGGGATGCCCGGTGTCGGGAGCGGCTCACCCTTCACGATGGCTTCGTAGGCCTTGGCGCGGCCCATGACGTCATCGCTCTTCACGGTGAGGATCTCCTGCAGGATGTTGGCGGCGCCGAAGGCCTCCAACGCCCACACTTCCATCTCACCGAAACGCTGGCCACCGAACTGGGCCTTACCACCGAGCGGCTGCTGGGTAATGAGGCTGTAGGGTCCGATGGAGCGCGCGTGCATCTTATCGTCCACCATGTGGGCGAGCTTGATCATGTAGATCACGCCCACCGTAGCAGGCTGATCGAAGCGCACGCCCGTGCCGCCATCGGTGAGGTAAGCCTTGCCGCTGCGCGGGATGCCTGCTTCGTCCGTTTCGGCATTGATCTGGTCGATGGTGGCACCATCGAAGATCGGGGTGGCGTATTTGCGGCCGAGCTTCTTGCCGGCCCAGCCCAAGACCGTCTCGTAGATCTGGCCCAGGTTCATGCGGCTCGGCACGCCCAGCGGGTTCAGCACGATGTCCACCGGAGTGCCGTCCTCGAGGAAGGGCATATCCGCGTCACGGACAATCTTGGCGACGATGCCCTTGTTTCCGTGGCGACCGGCCATCTTATCGCCCACGGTGAGCTTACGCTTGGCAGCCACGTACACCTTCGCCAGCTTCACGATGCCTGCGGGCAATTCGTCGCCGATGCTCACGGTGAACTTCTTACGCTTGTAAGCGCCGCTGATATCGCTGAAGCGGATGGTGTAGTTGTGAATCAACTGGCGCACCAATTCGCTTTTCTTCTTGTCGGCCACCCAATCGGTGGGATCCACGGTGATGAAGTCGATGCCCGCGAGCACCTTGGGACCGTATTTGGTTCCCTTCTTCACCTGTTCTTCCTTGTACTTATTGAAGACGCCGTTGCTGTTCTCGTTGCCGATCAACTGCATGAGCTTCTCGACCAGCAGGTTCTTCAGGCTGCCCAGTTCCTTCTCTTCGTCCTTTTCGATCTGCTCCAGGATACCCTTCTCGTTGCCTTTGGTCTTCTTGTCCTTCACGGCACGGCTGAAGAGGCGCTTGTCAATCACGATGCCCTTGGCACCGGGAGGCGACTTCATGCTAGCGTCCTTCACATCGCCGGCCTTATCACCGAAGATGGCGCGCAACAGCTTCTCCTCAGGGCTTGGATCGGTCTCGCCTTTCGGCGTGATCTTTCCGATAAGGATGTCCCCTTCCTTGATCTCCGCCCCGATGCGTATCAGGCCGTTCTCATCGAGATCCTTGGTGGCCTCTTCGGATACGTTGGGGATATCGCTGGTGAGTTCCTCCAGGCCGCGCTTGGTATCGCGCACCTCCATGATGTACTCATCGATGTGGATGGAGGTGAAGATGTCCTCGGAGGCTACGCGCTCACTGATCACGATGGCATCCTCGAAGTTGTAGCCCTTCCAGGGCATGAAGGCCACCTGCAGGTTACGACCGATGGCTAATTCGCCATCCTGTGTACCGTAGCCCTCGCAAAGAGGCTGGCCCTTGCTCACCTTCTCGCCCTTGCGCACGGTGGGGCGCAGGTTCATGCAGGTGCTCTGGTTGGTTTTGCGGAATTTCGTCAGGCGGTATTCCTTCTCATCGCCCTCGAAGCTCACGATGCGCTCTTCATCGCTGCGCCTGTAATCCACTACGATGCGGTCGCTATCCACGTACTTCACGGTGCCTTCGCCTTCGGCGGTGATCAGCACACGGCTGTCGCGTGCCACGAGCTCCTCGAGGCCGGTGCCCACGATAGGTGCCTCAGGACGAAGCAGGGGAACGGCTTGGCGCATCATGTTCGAGCCCATCAGCGCGCGGTTGGCGTCGTTGTGCTCGAGGAAAGGGATCAGCGAAGCGGCGATGGATGCGATCTGGTTGGGACCTACGTCCATCAGGTGCAGCTCTTTCGGCTCCACCACTGGGAAATCGCCCATGAGACGGGCCTTCACGCGCTTGGTCTCGAACTCACCCTTTTCGTTGATCCCGGCATTGGCCTGTGCGATCATCAGGTTGTCCTCTTCCTCGGCGCTCAGGTAGGTCACCTCGCCATTCATTTCAACCCGACCCTCCTTCACGGAGCGGTAAGGGGTCTCGATGAAGCCGAGGTTGTTGATCTTGCTATACACGCAGAGCGAGCTGATCAGACCGATGTTCGGTCCTTCAGGCGTCTCGATGGTGCACAGGCGGCCGTAGTGCGTGTAGTGAACGTCGCGCACCTCGAAACCGGCGCGCTCACGGCTGAGACCACCGGGTCCAAGGGCCGACATGCGGCGCTTGTGGGTGATCTCGCTCAGCGGGTTGGTCTGATCCATGAACTGGCTCAGCTGGTTCGTTCCGAAGAACGAGTTGATCACCGAGCTCAGGGTCTTGGCATTGATCAGATCGGTAGGCGTGAACACCTCGTTGTCGCGCACGTTCATGCGCTCGCGGATGGTGCGGGCCATGCGGGCCAGGCCCACGCCGAATTGAGCGTGCAGCTGCTCACCCACGGTGCGCACGCGGCGGTTGCTCAAGTGGTCGATGTCGTCCACATCGGCCTTCGAGTTCACCAACTCGATCAGGTACTTGATGATGAAGATGATGTCCTCCTTGGTGAGCACGCGCACGCTGAGCTCGCTCTGCAGGCCCAGCTTCTTATTGATGCGGTAGCGGCCCACCTCACCGAGGTCGTAGCGCTGCTCGCTGAAGAAGAGCTTGTCGATTACGCCGCGAGCCGTTTCCAAATCGGGTGGCTCAGCGTTGCGCAATTGGCGGTAGATCACCTCAACGGCCTCCTTCTCGGAGTTCGAGGTGTCCTTCTGAAG
Organism: Flavobacteriales bacterium; assembly: GCA_049290175.1. Taxonomy (GTDB): domain Bacteria; phylum Bacteroidota; class Bacteroidia; order Flavobacteriales_F; family PHOS-HE28; genus PHOS-HE28. Next base: position 3,085 of record JBATND010000284.1, read on the forward strand.
CGTGTTGTAGATGAGCGCGTAGTCGGCAGCATTGATACCCTGCTTATGCAGGATCACCGTCTTGGCGCCGCTCTCCACGATCTGGTCCACATGGAACTCCTCGATCACGGTCTCGCGATCGATCAGCACCTCGTTACGCTCGATGCTCACCACCTCGCCGGTATCCTCATCCACGAAGTCCTCCACCCAGCTCTTCAGCACACGGGCGGCGAGCTTGCGGCCCACGGCTTCCTTGATGGCGGCCTTGGTCACCTTGATCTCATCGGCCAAGCCGAAGATCTCCAGGATCTGCTTGTCGCTCTCGAAGCCGATGGCACGCAGCAGCGTGGTCACGGGCAGCTTCTTCTTACGGTCGATGTAGGCGTACATCACACCGTTGATGTCCGTGGCGAATTCAATCCACGAACCCTTGAAGGGGATCACACGGGCGCTGTAGAGCTTGGTGCCGTTGGCGTGGCGGCTCTGGCCGAAGAACACGCCGGGGCTGCGGTGCAGCTGGCTCACCACCACACGCTCGGCACCGTTCACCACGAAGCTGCCGCGCGGGGTCATGTAAGGGATCTGTCCCAGGTACACGTCCTGCACGATGGTCTCGAAGTCCTCGTGCTCTGGATCGGTGCAATAGAGCTTCAGCTTCGCCTTCAGCGGAACGCTGTAGGTGAGGCCGCGCTCGATGCACTCATCGATGGCATAGCGCGGGGGATCGATGAAGTAATCGAGGAACTCGAGCACGAACTGGTTGCGTGTGTCCGTGATCGGGAAGTTCTCATTGAAGACCTTGAAGAGGCCTTCAGTCTCCCGATGCTCGGGGAGAGTGTCGATCTGGAAGAACTCCTCGAAGCTCTTGAGCTGGATCTCCAGGAAATCCGGATAGTCGATGCCGAATTTGCTAGAGCCGAAGTCGATGCGCTTGCCTTTCTTGATGGTCTTCGCCTGGGCCATGTGGGGTGATCGGGGAATGGAAGACGTGCGTTGCAATGATCCTTACTGATGCTGGCCGAACCGCGCTGGATCGAAGCGCGGGCGACGGCGGCGCAGAGCGCCGTAGTATGCCGAAAGCATTACAGCATGGCGGG
>JBATND010000285.1:0-7069 GCA_049290175.1 Flavobacteriales bacterium
GTCGGCAAGGTGTAGGTGATCACGTGGGCACCGGCGCCTGCTGCCGCTGGTGAGAAAGTGCCTGCTGTTCCATCGGTGATGCCGGGGCCGCTCCAGGTTCCACCGGAGATGCTCGCGGATAGCGTCGTGGATGCATCGGTCACGCACACAGTGCCCGGCCCGGCGAGCTCGAGGCAGGTGAGGCATTCGCGCGGCGGCGGCGCGCATGAACCGATCTGGATCGAAGTGAGGAAGCCATTGCCGCAGGCCACCACCTCGCCGTTGTAGTTCACGGCCACATCGTACACCGCGCCGGGCGTGGTTTCGGATTGAACGAGTTGCAGGTCCGCCGTGAACTTGTGAACCGCATTGCCGCTGCCCACATACACGAATCCGCAGCTATCGATCACGAGGCCGCTGTTCTGCGCGCTGTTTGAGCCGAGCTCGCTGGTGGTGACGCCGCCGGGTATCGTGGCCGTGGCGATGATGGTGCCGGTCTGAATGTCGCGGCGATGGAGCGTGTTTCCGTTCTGCGTGTAGAGGTCGTTCGCTGTGGCCGCTATGCCGTTGATGCCCATGTTGGTAGGGCCATAGCCGGCCACGCGGTAGCTGAACGAATAGCTGTTGTTGCGGCGATATGGCATCGTGAGGTTCTGATTCAAAGCGCCGATGGTGTCGAGCGTCATGAAATAATACTTGCCGTTCGCCGAGGGTGCCAAGGCGCGTATCTCATTCGGGTTGTTGATCAGGAACGATGGTGACACCGCAGCCACGTTGGTTGAGTTGAGCACGGCACCATTAGCCATGTTGATCTCGAAGGCGCGCCCGTAGCCGATCGGGAAGAGCGAAGGCCCGAGAACGAGCCGTGTGCCGCCGAGCATGAGCTGCGTAGCATCGCAGTTCAGCGCCATGCGCCAATACTCATCGAAGATGCCGCCGTTCTGGCTCCAGAGCTGGTTGCCCGCCGTGCTGATGCGCGCGATGCGCGGATCGGTGCCAGCAGTGATGAAGCAATCGCCGTTGGGGTGCGCGATCATGGAGCCGAGCCAGTAGTTCGCGGTGTCCCATGCTGTGGTGTAGGTCCATTGCAGCACGCCATCGGGGCTGTACTTGCGCAGGCGCAGCGGCGAATCACCGCCGTATATGTACACGTTGGCGACACCATCCACCTCCACATCCCAGATACGGTTGGTGTTGGGGAAGGGCGGCGTAACGGTCCACGGATCGATCACCACGGGGCGCGAACCATCGTAGGGCGCTAACTCAAATCCCGCCGTCGATCCCTTCAAGCCGAAGCGGACACCAATGACCTCTTGCGCGCCATCGGCGTAGTGCGCAATGGGCGCATGATCCACGATCTCGCCGAATGCTGTAGCGATGCGCAGTTCGCCATCGGGCCCAATGCGCACGGCATGGGCATCGTCCCAGCGCATGCGGATCAGCGTGGCATCGGCGCCGGGGCGCAAGTGCAGCGCGTACTTGGTGCCTTGCTCCGGATGGATGGTGTACACCGCATCGATGCCGGGGTACAAGCTCTCGTAGCGCAACTTATCGTAGCCCGCGATCCCGGTGCGGTCACTGGTGCTTCCATCGGCGTTGAGGTAAGCGTAGCTGTGGTGATCGCTTCGTTTACCGCTCACCAAACGCTGTTTGCTCGTGCTTCCCTCCCACTGCATCACTGCCAAATCCTTGCGGACAATGGTGCGCGGCTTGTCGCGCTCGCCGCGCTTGCGGTAGTGGTTCTTCTCCTTCTCATGCAGATGGAAGCCCACGCGGTCCGCAGCGAAGAGGACTTTCACGGCGCCTTCATCCACGGCGAACTCCACGCGCTCCATGCCTAGGCCATCGAACTGCCCTTTGTTCTCGATGAAGGCGCGATCGGTGGTGAAGGATGCCGACCAGCGCGAGTCGGCCAACTGGGCACTGACCGAGCAAGCGAACGCGGTAGCAAGGGCGAGTACGATTGGCTTCATGCGGCAGGTGGTCTGGTGCGAACGAAACTAGGGAATGCGGTCCAGATAGCGCTCCGAGAAACAGGGCTATCGCGACTTTAACCAGCGCATGATGCGCCGGGGAGATTCTGACGAAGCAATCCTCTTGATGAAGCCCATGGCTGCGGTGTGTTATGCGACAAGCTGGAATTAAGTCCCAGCGGGACGGCATGTGGGAAGGAGGTTCGATCCCATCGGAATTCAGTCCCAGCGGGACGGCATGTGGGTGCAAACGCGATAACCCTGCTCCGGGAACCTCTCAGAAAGAAGTCGGCCGCTGAATCATCGAACCTTTCGGAATTGCAGCGAACATTGCGGCATCCATAACCATCAAGCACAGCCATGCGCATCCCGTTTGAAGCGATCGACTGGTCGCAATTGCCTGCCACAAGTGTGAATGGCACCACCGGTACGGCCACTATGCGCATCGTTCAGCACGATGGCCTGCGGATCAGGCTGGTGGAATACTCAGCCAACTACCTCGCCGACCATTGGTGCCCGCTGGGCCACTTGGTCTTCGTGCTCGAAGGAGAATTGATCAATGAGCACGAGGATGGCCGCGTGAACGTGCTGAAGGCCGGCATGTCGTACCACGTGAGCGATGGGCTCAGCTCGCACCGATCGCGCACGGAAGGCCCGGTGAAGTTGATCGTTGTGGATGGGGAGTTCTTGAAGTGATCGGAAAATGAAATGCTCAGAAGGTCAGACAATGGCCGGATCATCTGCTGGTCATTTCATTTCCTCATGCTCAACTCAACGGTTTCTGGTGATTTGACAATACCAGCACCGGCCGTTTGCTGCCTTTGGAACAACAGGTTCAGGTATACTACCACCACACCGGCACCTTCACCCTCTATCACGCCACGCCATCCAGGCCATCTCGGCGAACTGGCTAGCAGCAGGCGGTGCCTTCACACGTAGGTGGTCTTCCTTGAAGCTGCCGTTCAGGAAGTGGATGTCCAAATGGTCATCGTCGCTTGTCAATCGCCTCACCTTGGACAACGGGATTCGAAAGGTGCGGACCAAATCATCCCTGAGGAGCTTGTACATCTTGTGGATACCCCAACCGCCTAAGCCAACTGCCAGAACGATTGAACCCTCATGCAAGGTGTGACGCAGTTCGCCCAACGAAAGGAATAGACCACCTGCTACAATCAATACCACTCCGAAAATGAACCGGAGCGATCATTCAACAGAACCCTTGGCAGACAGTTCCACGGTGCTCGCGGCTTCCTGCCAATTGCCCGATCGGGTGAAGATCAATGCATCCTCGTCTATGTTCAGGTAGCCACGATCCAACTTGAAGTGCTGACGCTTCATGCTGACCGAGATGAACAGCTACCCCTTCACCGGCACCTTCACCGCTGCGAACTGCTTCTGCGCCACGCTGTAGCTGTGGCCTTTGCTGATGATATGCACCTTCATGCCTTCGATGCTGAAGGGCTCGCCTTCCTCCACGTCGGCGTAGTCGCTGTAGGTGATCTCGTGTCCATCGAAGATCATCACCTGCCCGCTGCCGATGGTCTCGAGCATGTCGGCGTTGGTGATCACCACACCGGTATCCTCACCGAGGCCGATGCCGATGGCGGCGGGATTTCCTGCGACCGCTTGCGTGAGTCGGCTGAATCGACCGCGCTCAACGAAGTGACTGTCGATGATCACATCCTGGATGAGCGATGCCCCGGTGGTGAGCTTCACGCCGCCCTTGATCAGGCCCGAAGCGCTGTGCCCTTGGTAGATCATGGTGCTGCTCATGCACATGGCGCCCGCGCTGGTGCCCGCGATCACGAAGCCTTCTTCCTGCTCGTAGCGGCGCTTCATCAATTGCAGGAAAGCCGTTCCGCCGAAGATGGTCGTTAGCCGCAGCTGGTTACCGCCGCTCATCATCACGCCATCGCACTTGGCCAGGCGCTTGATCATCTCGGGGCGCACCTGGCTGCGGTCGCGGATATCGAGCACGTCGATGTCATTCACGCCCAGACGGCCGAACGCTTCGATGTAGTTCTGCCCGACCTCTTCCGGGATCGAGCTGGCGCTGGTGATCACCGCGATGCGCGCGCTGGTGCCGCCCATCTCGTCCACCACGCGCTTGAGGATGCCCTCCTCGATGAAATTGTGCGTGAAGACCTTGGTGTTGTGGCCGGCCTCTGGTTCCTTGCCCTTGTCCTCGTTACCGCCTATGGCGATGAGCTTGCCTTTGGGTGTCATGCAGTTCGGTTTCCCCCGCCCCCGGCGGCCAAAGTAGATGCCTCTCCGGAATCCGTGAACTCCATGTTGCCGAAGTATGAACAACCCACCTCGCTATATTGGTCCGGTTCACCGCGAATACATTGCTCCAATCGACCGCCGGGCCTGCTTCACTTCGTTCGCAGTGACCGGCTTCGACCCAAACAGCCAACCCACAACGCCTCAACCATCTCCTGATGCGCATCCTCGAACTCAAGGCCATGCGTGGCCCCAACAGCTGGTCCGTACGCCGCCACAAGCTCATTGTCATGCGCCTCGACATCGAGGGGCTGGAGCAGCGGCCCACCGATAAGATCCCGGGATTCTATGAGCGCATCACCGCGCTGCTGCCAAGCATGCAGAGCCACCGCTGCAGCGAGGACCACGAGGGCGGCTTCTGGATGCGCGTGAAGCGCGGCACCTGGATGGGCCACGTGATCGAGCACATCGCGCTGGAGATCCAGACGCTGGCCGGCATGGAGACCGGCTTCGGCCGCACGCGAAGCACGCGCGACGAAGGCGTGTACAACGTGGTCTTCAGCTACATCGAAGAGCCGGTGGGCATGTATGCCGCGAAAGCTGCAGTGCGCATCGCGCAAGCCCTCATTGACGGCACGCCCTACGACCTCGCCGACGATATCCAGAAGATGCGCGAGATCCGCGAGGAGAGCCGCCTCGGGCCTTCAACCGGCAGCATCGTGCAAGAAGCCGTATCGCGTGGCATCCCCTATCTCCGCTTGAACGGCCAGAGCCTCGTGCAGCTCGGCCACGGCGTGCATCAGAAACGCATCCGCGCCACCATCACCAGCAAGACCAGCAACATCGGCGTGGAAATCGCGTGCGACAAGGAGGAAACGAAACAGCTGCTCGAGAGCTACGAGATACCCGTGCCCAAGGGCCGTGTGGTGCGCAGCGAAGAAGGCTTGAAGGATGCACTCGATGTGGTCGGCTATCCCTGCGTGATCAAGCCCATCGGCGGCAACCACGGTCGCGGCGCTACCATCGGCATCAAGACCTGGGAGGAAGCCCTGCCCGCGCTTGCCAAGGCGAAAGAGATCAGCCGCAGCGTGATCGTGGAGCGCTACATCACCGGCCTGGATCATCGTCTGCTGGTGATCAATCACCGTTTCGTCGCGGCGGCCAAACGCACGCCCGCCTGTGTTGTGGGCGATGGCACGCACACCATCGCGCAGCTCACTGAAGAAGTGAATAAAGACCCGCGCCGTGGCTTCGGGCACGAGAACGTGCTCACGCGCATCGACATAGACGACCACACGCTGAAGCTGCTTGCGCTGAAAGGCCTCACGCCCGACAGCGTCCCGAAGAAGGATGAAGTGATCTACCTGAAAGCCACCGCCAACCTCAGCACCGGCGGCACCGCCGACGATGTCACCGAAGTGGTGCACCCCTTCAACGTCTTCCTCGCCGAGCGCATCAGCCGCATCATCGACCTCGACATCTGCGGCATCGATGTGATGACCGACGACATCAGCATCCCACTGAACGAGAGCGGCGGTGCTGTGCTGGAAGTGAACGCCGCGCCGGGCTTCCGCATGCACCTCGATCCCACCGGCGGCATCGGCAAGAACGTCGCGGAACCGGTGGTTGACATGCTCTTCCCGCCGGGCACGCCCAGCCGCATCCCCATCATCGCGGTAACCGGTACGAACGGCAAGACCACCACCACACGCATCACCGCGCACATCATGCGCAACGTGGGCTACAAGGTGGGCATGACATGCAGCGACGGCGTCTATATCCAGAATCGCCTGCTGATGAAGGGGGATTGCACCGGTCCCGCCAGCGCGCAATTCGTGCTGAAGGAGCCCGTGGTGGACATGGCCGTGCTGGAAACAGCGCGCGGCGGCCTCGTGCGCAGCGGCCTCGGCTTCGAGCATTGCGATGTGGCCGTGGTTACCAACGTGGCGGCGGACCACTTGGGCTTGAAGGACATCCACACGTTGGAGGATCTCGCTCAGGTGAAGAGCACCGTGCCGCGCAGCGTGCGTCGCGAAGGCTACGCCATCCTCAACGCCGACGACGAGTTGGTGATGGCCATGCGCAAGCAGTGCGACTGCAAGATCGCTCTCTTCAGCCTCGACGAGAACAACCGCCTGATCCGTCAGCACTGCAAGCTCGGTGGCCTCGCCGCGATCTACGAGAACGGCTTCGTAACCATCAGCAAGGGCGAATGGAAACTGCGCATCGAGAAGGCCGTGAACATCCCGATCACCTACGGTGGCAAGGCGGTCTTCAACATCCAGAACGTTCTGCCCGCCGTGCTCGCGGCCTACGTGCAAGGCGTGAAGATCGAGGACCTGCGTCAGGCGCTGCTCACCTTCGTGCCGGGCGCCGCGCAGACGCCGGGCCGCCTCAACCTCTTCCAGTTCCGCAACTTCCAGGTGGTGGTGGACTACGCCCACAACCCGCACGGCTTCGAGGCGCTGGGCAAGTTCCTCAGCAAGATTCCCGACAGCCCGAAGGTGGGCGTGATCGCCGGCGTGGGCGACCGCCGCGACGAGGACACCGTGAACCTCGGCCGCCTTAGCGCGCAGATGTTCGATGAGATCATCATCCGCCAGGACCGCAACCTGCGCGGCAAGACCGACGACGAGATCATCGCGCTCATGGTGAAGGGCATCACCGAGGTGGACCCCAACAAGAAGTACACGATCATCAAGAAGGAGGAAGAGGCCATCCGCCACGCCATCTCAACGGCCAAGCCCGGCAGCTTCCTCACCCTCTGCAGCGATGTGGTGCCCGATGCGCTCGCCCTGGTGCTGAAGCTGAAGGAGGAGGATGAGAAGGTGGCATTCAGCAAGGAGGATATCCCGAACAGGAACAAGGAGTTGGTGGGGTGACCCACCGATCGT
>JBATND010000286.1:0-1523 GCA_049290175.1 Flavobacteriales bacterium
GGTGGTGCGCTTGTTATGGCGGGCTGCAACAGCGGTGATCGCCGATCAGGAAAACCGCGTGAAGGCGATTGCCGGAATGTCCCGCTTCGAGCTCGACCGGCTCTACCGCAGGGCCATCACCGCCGATCCCAAGGACGAAGCGACCCATGACACCGCGCTCCTTGAACTCGCACGATTGCAGCGCGATGCGTTGAGCCTTTCCGTGGAAGGCGATGTGGCATCGCTTGCTGTTCGGCTCTGAGCCCTTAGGTGCGACGCGCCGTTCCTTGTTCCGTTGATGCCGATTGGCAATCCTTCACAAGCGGCACGCACGCAAGGGCATGGTTCGTGGGTTTCAATGGCAAACCTGTGATCATGCTCTGGCTCATCAGCACCGCTTCTCGCGCATTGGCCCGTTTCGGCAATTGGTTCGACAACCGCTTCGGCTGGTTCTTCACCAATGGGATGAAGGACCGCAGCCACCACGAGCAGGCGTTCAAAGCCTGATGCAGATGTTCTTCGCTTCGGTGAAGAAGCGCAGGGCTTCTTCTCCGCCCTCGCGGCCTACGCCGCTCTGCTTCATGCCGCCGAAAGGCGTGCGCAGGTCGCGCACCATCCAGCAGTTCACCCACACGATCCCGCTCCGCAGCTCACGCGCCACACGATGCGCGCGCTTCACATCGCTCGTCCACAGCACGCTGGCCAGGCCATAGACCGAATCGTTGGCTAGCGACAAGGCATGCGCCTCGTCATCGAAGGCTTGCAGCGTCACCACTGGTCCGAAGATCTCTTCTTGATTGGTGCGGCATGCCGGTCCAAGGCCCTCGATCACCGTAGGCGCGATGTACCAGCCACCGGACAGTTCGCCATCGAGCCGTACGCGCTCACCGCCGCATAGCACGGTGCCGCCCTCCTCCTTCGCCAGCGCGATGTGGGCCAGCACTTTTTCCATGTGCGCTTCAGCGACCACGGCGCCGAGATCGCTTTTCGCATCGCGCGGATCGCCAACGCGCAGGGCCTTCACCCGCTCTACGAAGGCTGTCTTGAAGCGCTCGTAGATGCTGCGCTCAACCAGGATGCGCGAACCGCAAAGGCAGATCTGCCCCTGGTTGCGGAAGGAGCTGAGCACCGTGGTGCGCAGCATCTCATCGAAATCGCAATCGGCGAACACCAGCACCGGGTTCTTGCCGCCCAGCTCGAGGCTGAGCTTTTTGAACATCGGTGCCGCCACGCGCGCGATCTCCGCTCCTGTGCGCGTGCCGCCAGTGAAGCTGATGGCGGTGATCGCGGGATGCGCCGTGATGGCGGCGCCCACCTTCTGCCCCAAGCCATGCACGATGTTGAGCGTGCCCGGCGGGAAGCCCGCTTCGTTGCACAGTTCGCTCATCATGAATGCCGTGAGCGGCGTCACCTCGCTAGGCTTGGCCACGATGGTATTGCCCGTTGCCAGGGCTGGCGCGATCTTCCACGTGAAGAGGTAGAGCGGCAGATTCCACGGGCTGATGCAGCCGACCACGCCGATGGGCTCGCGTTCGGTGTAATTC
>JBATND010000287.1:0-14025 GCA_049290175.1 Flavobacteriales bacterium
GGTGGTGCGCTCATCCTTCAGCGGGAGCAAGCGCGTCTTCGTTCCTGTGGCGATGTCGGTGATCCAGATGCGGCTCTCGTTCACCGAGATGCCCTCGACCATGAGCAACTGCTTGTCGTCGGCGCTCCAGTCGCTCACGCCCCAGCCGCCGCCGCTGTTCTCGGCCACCACACGATCGGTGCTCGGGTCCATGGGATCCATCACGCGGATGTCGCGGTCCTTGCCGTTGCGCATAGTGCTGCTGTAGGCGATGCGCTTGCTGTCGCGGCTCCAGGCTCCTCCCCCGTTCTGTGATCGCTTGCCGTCGGTTAGCAAGGTGGCCTTGCCGTCGGCATCCATGCGGTAGAGTTGGCTGAACTCATTGCCGCCAGCGTCCTTGCCGAAGAGGAAGTAGCGGCCCTCAGTGGGCTCGTAGTTGGCACCGCCCACGGCATCCTCATAGAAGGTGATCTGCGTGCGCGCCCCTCCGGGGAATTTCACCTGATGCAATTGGCTCGTGTTCCCGAAGCGCGTGCTGATCAGCATTTCCTTGCGCGTGGGATGCCAGGCCGCGAGCGAGGCGCCGCGCGATTCGGTGTAGGAGCGCACCTCGCCGATGAGGCTCGCGGGCAGCGGCGGTATGCCTTCGGCCACGAGGTTGTCGGTAACCGGGATGGTGGGGCCTTGGGCCGAGGCGATGAGCGGAAACGCCCCCGCGATCAAGAGGTGGTTGAGCTTGGTTCGCATTGGCCGCAATGTACAGGCGGGGTTCTCTTTGGCCTACCATCACAATAGCGCCATGGACCGTGGAACAAGCGTGACGGACCACATGCCGTGCCTACGGCACGGGGCATTCCCACCAGCGACCGAATGCTACCGACATCATGTCCCTACGGGACGAATGCGAAGGAGCCCGTCGAGACGGAAACAGGCCGGTCCAGAAGCATCCACATCGTGTCGTTCAGGATGGATGAGCGATCAGTCCCGTAGGGACGGAAGCCGGGTAGCATATGAACAGACCGCGAATCGTGGCGTGCCGTAGGTACGCGATGAGATCAGCATCAGCCCCATCCCTTCAGACCATTTAACGCGCCCTGCGCTTCGTCATGCCGGGCACTCGGGCCAAACGCCGATCTTCGTCGCCCCGCGCCGGCGGACAAGCCCAACGCCCAACCATGAAGAAGATCTACACCACCCTTGCCGCAGCCGCCTTCGTGCTGGCTTGCAACACCGCCCCCGTACCTGCTTCAGCGCAGGACGTTCACAGCTACGGCGACAAGATCACCGCCGATGGCGCCATGAGCGTAGCCGACTTCGCTAAAGCGATGAGCACAACCGACAGCATGGCCGTGAAGCTCGATTGCGAGATCATCACCAGCTGCGTGAAGAAGGGCTGCTGGATGACCGTGCAGATGCCCAACGACCAGAAGATGATGGTGCGCTTCAGGGACTACGGATTCTTCGTGCCCACCAAGGGATTGGAGGGCAAGCGCGCCGTGCTCCAGGGCTATGCCACCAAGGAAGTGGTAGATGTGCCCACTCTACGCCACTACGCCGAAGACGCCGGCAAGAGCAAAGAGGAGATTGAGAAGATCACCGAGCCGGAGAACAATCTGATGTTCCTCGCCGACGGAGTATTGATCACCTTCTGAATCTGTGACGATGCAGTTCGCATCGCGATCAGGGCCCGGGACATTCTTCCGGGCCTTGCTCTTTTGCTTGCTGCCTGCGGCGTGCAGCGCACAAACCGCGCATGACCTATTGCTCGGACGCGAATTGGCGATCACCGGTGCTGGACTCGGCGTAAACGGCGCTGGGCTTCTGTTGCGCAATCACAACTCCCGGAAGCCTGCACCGGCGATCAATCTGGAGCGCGTACCCGCCATTGACCGATGGAGCACGCGGCAATGGCATCCGCGCGCGCACCGCGCCAGTAACGTCCTATTCCTTGGTGCGATCACCGCTTCCTTTGCAGGTGGTTTCGTGCTCCAAGGAGACCAACGCCCTTTTGATGCTGCTGCCATCACTGCTGAGAGCTTCTTGTTGTGCTCCGGCCTCACGAGCGTTGCCAAGGAGCTGGTCCGCAGGCCCCGCCCTTATCGTTTCAACCCGGATGTTCCGGCCGTCCTGCATCATCCACGCGAGGACTTCGTGAGCTTCTGGAGCGGGCACGCCGCCAACACCGCTGCGGTGTCATTCACCATGGCTGCGCTTGTGCAGCATTCCAATGCCTCGCATGGGGTGAAAGCCGCGGTCTGGGCGGGCGCGGTGGCCGCACCGATCGGCATGGGCTACCTGCGCATGCGCGCCGGCAAGCATTTCCTCACCGATGTGTTGACGGGCGCCATCGTTGGCGCTGCGGTGGGTTTGGCGGTCCCCTACTTTCACCGCGAATCTGAATCGGATACCGAACCATGAGCAAGATCGCCCTGGCCGTGCATGGCGGCGCCGGCACCATCGCCCGTGAACTGATGACGCCCGAGCGCGAGAAAGCCTATCGCGATGCGCTGGAGCTGGCCTTGAAGCGCGGGCATGCCATCCTCAGCGAAGGCGGAACAGCGCTCGATGCCGTGGAAGCTGCGGTGCGCGCGCTCGAGGATTCGCCGCACTTCAACGCGGGCCGCGGATCGGTCTTCAACGCCGATGGCATGCACGAGATGGACGCCAGCATGATGAGCGGCAGCGACCTGCGCGCGGGCGCCATAGCGGGCGTGCAGAACGTGAAGAATCCGATCACCCTCGCGCGCCACGTGATGGACAAGAGCAATCACGTGCTCATCAGCGGCATGGGCGCCTTCGAGTTCGCGCACAAGCAGAAGATCGAGTTGGAGGACGACCTCTACTTCTTCGATCAATTCCGCTACGACCAGTGGAAGGAGACGCAAGGCACCGACGTGTACCAGCTCGACCACAGCGATAAAGAGAAGAAGTTCGGCACCGTTGGCGCGGTGGCGCTCGATGCGCATGGCAACCTCGCCGCCGCCACCAGCACCGGCGGCATGACCAACAAGAAGTGGCAGCGCATCGGCGACAGCCCCATCATCGGCGCAGGCACTTACGCCAACAACGCCACTTGCGCCGTGAGCTGCACCGGGCACGGTGAGAGTTTCATCCGCGCCGTGGCCGCGCACGATGTGCATGCGCTCATTGCCTACAAGGGACTTTCACTCGCCGAGGCCGTTCGCGTGGTGGTGCATGAGAAGCTGCCTCCGCTCGATGGCGATGGCGGCCTCATCGCCGTGGACCGCGAAGGCAACATCGTGCTCGACTTCAATTGCACGGGCATGTATCGCGGGCAGGTGGGGCGAGATGGCGTATTCCACACAGCGATCTTCCGCTGAGTGCTAAAGACCATGCTCAGCCTTCATGCTGAGCAATGAACTCTGCTGGCTCGAGGGCGGGTATTGACCCGAGTGCATAATCCTTTGCATTGCAAGTGACGATTGCATCGACCTTTCCATGCCGTACCGCGGCGAAGTGCTGAATTCCATCTTCCTTATCGATGAACGCACTGGCAAGGCTCGCGAGGAAGTCTCGCTCGTCCACTGGTATCATTCGCAGGGTCGATAGCATCGCCGCCATGACCTGATTGATGTCGGCCTGCCATGTCTTCGGCTTTGTCGTCCGCCATTTGCGACGAAGAGCGTACATGACATTCGCCGCTATCAAAGGTGTGATCACGGCGATGAATCCCCCTTTCAATGCAATATCCAAGAAGGCCTTGCTCGAGTCGCTCTGCGCCTCGGTCCCATCCATCACTGCGACGATGACATCGCTATCCACCAACACCCTCATGCCCTCTTGGCGGACTTATGGGCTGGCTTGGTGCGCGCGCCTTCCACCATCGCGCGCAAGCGATCATCACCAACCAATTCGGCTTCAGAGAACCGGGCACTGCCATGAAGGACATCAACCCAGGAACGACTCTTCATGCGCACGGTGCGCCTGGTCGTTGTTTTCTTCTTGGGGGTGATGCGCTTGGCTGCCATGGTGCTAAAGTAGGCCAGGCCGCCAACGTAATGGAACAGAGCCTGAGCTACGCACCCTACCGCCAATTGATGAACAGGACCTCGTGCCTACGCTTCAGGTTGACCTTTTCACTCCTTCTGCCTTCCGCTTGAACCGCAAGTGGAACCGCTTCTCCTTCGGCGTCTCTATTTCCTCGCCTAGCAGGTAGCCCCACGGCTGCAAGGAGGGCACGCTGTCGCACACCACCTTCAGCATGCCGGTGATGGGGATGGCCAGCAGCATGCCCGCCACGCCCCAGAGCATGCCGAAGCCGATGAGCGCCACCAGGCTCGCGAGCGGATTGATGCTCACGCTGCTGCCCACCACTTTCGGCGTGATCAGGTTGTTGTCGAGCGCCTGCACCACCAGCACCACGGCCAGCGCAGCGATGGCAGCGGAGTAACTGTCCTTGGTAACGAGCGCCACGAACACGGGCAGCAAACTGCCGAGCAAGGCGCCCACATAGGGGATCACGTTCAGGATGGCGAGCAGGAAACCCAGGAGCAGCGCGTATTTCAGGCCGATGAGCGAGAAGCCGATGGCGCAGAGCGTGCCGAAGATGAGCGCCACGGTGAGCACGCCACGCACGTACTTCCGCGAGAGCGCGCTGATGCGCACCATCACATCGAGCACGGCGCCCTCGCGCGTGGTGCCTAGGCGCGTGAAGAAGGTGCGGAAGCGATCCTTCAGCAGGAGCAACAGGAAAACGAAAACGGGAATGGGCGCGATGGCCGCGAGCGCGGAGCCGGTGCCTGAGAACAGCTGCAACGCCGCCTTGCCGCTCCAATTGGCCAGTCCGCTCAAGTGTTCATTGAACCACGCCATTTGCGCGCGGCGGTCCATGTCGGTCTGGTCCTCGAGCCAAGCCAGCAGCCAATCCCCTTTCGCCGCGAAGCGCTCTTGCAGCACGGGCAATTCCTTGCCGAAACTGCTGAGCTGCCAGCCGATCACGAAGAAGAGGCCGAGCACCACCACCACCAGCGAGAGCGTGGCCAACAGCGCGCCCGCCCATCGCGGCAAGCGCTTCTCCGTTGTGCGTGCCAACGGCAGCAGCAGAAAAGCCAAGAGGCCCGCTACCACCAGTTGAAGGATGAGGTCGCGGCCGTAGTAGAGCACCACCACGGTGAGCACGAGCGACGCCATCGTATAGACGTAGCGCTGCAGGGTGTCGCTTCCGGGGGTGAAGGGCATTTCGTGTTCTGCCGACGTCTCGTCGGCAGTGATTCGTTGAAGAACGCGCAACCTACAACCAGAACCCTACCTCAACCACTTCCGCTCCAGCACGAAGGTGCCGAAAGGCAGGATGCTCGCCAAGCCAAGGCCCACGACGCGCTCGGGGTCCCACTTCAACTTGGTGAAGAGCGGCACGGCAGCGATGTAATACAGCACGAAGAGCAGGCCGTGCGCCCAGCCCACCACCTTCACGGCCATGGGCATTCCGAAGAAATACTTCAGTGGCATGGCGATGAACAGCAGCAGGATGAAGCTTACGCCCTCGGCGATTGCCACGGTGCGGAAACGGCGGATGATCGGTTCGTGCATCGGGCGCGAAGGAACGGATCAATGCTTCGCCTTGCGGTGGCCCGGCTCCCAGATCAGGCGCATGAAGGAGCTGAACCGCTGGTTCTCACGCTCAACGGGGATTCCAGTAACGATCCCGATGAGGAAGTTCTCAGCGATGCCCACGCGCATCTGCGGTCGGATGGTCATGTCGAAATCACCCGCATCGATGCTCTTGTTGAACTCGACCCCAACGAAGTTCCGGGTACCGGAGATCATGTAGTGGAAATTGGAATTGATATCGAACCGTGCATGAGCCTCCGATGCGCCGCGCTCCCAATGCACATGCGGACCAGTGTAAACGAGCGTGTGGAAATTGTCGCCCCAGCGCTTTGCGGCGATGAGGAATGGATTGAACACATGGCCGATGATCGCATGATCGGGCCGCGAGCCGATATCGGGCAGCACGAACTCATGGATGTAGCCGAGGGCCAGCGATGTCTTGGCGCGCTCGGCTACGAGGAAAGTCCATTGCGTAGCGAGCTTGAGGCTCTCCACGCGATCGGCGGGCCGTCCGTTCTCCTTGCCATTGCGCTGCGGCGCGTACAGGGTCACCGGCACTTCCACCTCGAAGCCGAGCCGATCGATGGGCGCGAACTCGTATTCCACGAGCATCTCGTAGGCATCGTAGCCGAGATTATCGGTTAGCCCGAAGCCCAAGTTCCATTCGCGCTCGCCCTTGCGCGCGCCCAGGTCACGGATCAGGTCGATGAAGAGCGGCTCGGCATGCAGCAGTTTGGGACGGCCCGGCGCGTTCTCCACTTCTGCGATGTAGA
The DNA here is from genome assembly GCA_049290175.1 of Flavobacteriales bacterium. Taxonomy (GTDB): domain Bacteria; phylum Bacteroidota; class Bacteroidia; order Flavobacteriales_F; family PHOS-HE28; genus PHOS-HE28. The sequence goes on from JBATND010000287.1 coordinate 6,324, forward strand.
GGCTGTCGCGCTCATTGCCGTCCGGGCTTTCCAGTTCCTACGCTGAAGCGAACATCGTTGCGCATAGCACGACAGCGAACATTGCGATGAGGCGTGCGAGCATGGCCGCGAAAAAAGGTGCATCACGGCCTGTAGCGCAATCCGTTGTGGTTTTTTCACGGCTTCGACATCAACGCCCTGCACGACCTAGTGTCGCGAAAACGTCCATTGCGCCTTGCTTCAAGCCCTTGAAGTAGTGGCCCTCCTTGAATCGAGGCAGCATCGCCTCATCAACGATCCGTTTGCAGATGCTGTCGTGCAGGATCCGCTCCGTCCCCCTTCCCGTTGCAATGAACACCTCGCGCCGTGCCTGGCTGAAGGCGATGACCACGCCGTTATCCAAGTCCTTCTTCCCCACTCCGAGCGAATCACCGAAGCCTACTGCGAAGTCGCGTGCGCTGCGGCCGTGGAAGTCGGGATGCGTCACCAAGGCGATCTCGTTGCCCGTGCGCCGCTCGTGGTCGCGGAAGAGCGAATCCAAGGTGCCTTCCTGATGAGCATCGAGCACGTCCTCAAGATCGAAGACGAAGGAGGGTGGCGCTGGCGTGCGTGCACCGCAAGCGAGCAACACCGTTGCTATGAGAAAAAGGCGAACGATTGCGGACATGCGGCGAAGATGCTCATGAAGCCGTGCCTTCGCACTGACAGGCTCTTCGATTCGCGTACGCTGCGCACTGATGAAGATCAGCCAAGCAGCCTGGTGCTGCGGATAGCTTAGGCACCATGAAACAGTTCAAGGACAGAGTGGCCCTGATCACCGGTGCGGGGTCGGGCATTGGCGAGGCATGCGCGATCGCCTTCGCACGCGAGGGGGCCAAAGTGGTGCTGAGCGACATCATTGGCGAGGATGCCGACCGCGTGCTGAAGGCGATCCAGAAGCACGGCGGCGAAGGCACCGTGGTGCGCAGCGACGTAAGCCGTGCCATGGACAACGAGCACCAAGTGAAGATCGCCCTGCAGGCCTACGGGCGGCTGGACATCGCGGTGAACAATGCGGGCATCGGTGGTCCTCCGGCGCTCACGGGCGATTATCCGCTGGATGGCTGGGAGCAGGTGATCAACACCAACCTGAACGGCGTGTTCTACGGCATGCGCTACCAGATCCCCGCCATGCTGCAGAGCAGCGGCGGCAGCATCATCAACATGAGCTCGATCCTGGGCCAGGTGGGCTTCGCCACGGCCAGCGCCTATGTGGCCGCCAAGCATGCGGTGGTGGGCCTAAGCAAGAACGCCGCCATGGAGTACGCCGCCCAGGGTATCCGCGTGAACAGCGTGGGGCCGGCCTTCATCCGCACGCCCCTGCTCACCAAGCACCTCACCGAGGAGCAGCTCACGGGCATCGCGGCGATGCACCCGATCGGCAGGCTGGGGAAGCCCGAGGAAGTGGCCGAACTGGTGCTCTGGCTCGCCAGTGACAAGGCCAGCTTCGTCACCGGCAGTTACTATGCGGTGGACGGTGGGTACCTGGCGCGTTGAGCGAACGCTTCGCATCGCCATCTTTGGTACACGATGCGAATAACGCTCCTCCTCTTCTGCTTCCTGTTGATCGCTGGCTCAGGTAAGGCCCAGGTCGACCTGCCGGTCTTCGGCAAGCAGCACGTGATCAACGGCTACGCGAAAGATGTGGAGGGCGAGGTACTCTCCTACTTCAGCGTGTACCCGGAGCATGCCACCACGGCCCTGCTGACCCGCTGCACCGATGGGAAGAAGGCCATCGCATGGGAGACGGCCGCTGTGCCGCATTACCCGCACGAGGAAGAGATCCAGTACTACTACTTCAGCTGGATCGCCGCGCACAACAGCACCACCAGCGGAGGAGATCGCTCGTTCGATCTGTACATCGATGACCAGCACGTACTGACCTTCACCACACACCATTCGACCAAGCCAGCCACTTGGGAAGCCGAGGGTACCGATGGTGTGAAGCTGGTCTTCGAATACGCGAAGATGGACCGCCACGGCGATGCGCACGGCTTCGCACATCTTCGGGTGCCGTTGAAATACATCAAGCCCGGTCGGCCCTTGCAGTTGAAAGTGGTGGGCCACGCGCAGAACAGCCCCGATTGGTTCATGACCTTTCGGTACAGCTTCGAGGAGAAGGTGGAGGTGGAAGTGTTGCCGTTCATTACATCTGGCAAACACCAATTGCAACCCGTTCTATTCACCGTACTTCACTTCGGCGGAACCGAATACTTCAATTTCACATTTGAGGAGGAGAATGAAGAGACAACTGCGACCCTCTATCAAATCGACGTGTCAAATGGCATTAATGTCATCATGGGATATATCCAACCCAGTTCAGCTGAGCAGAGCATTAAAGTTCATTGTCGCCTTGGAAGGAACCTTCAGTTCGATACGATTGTTCAAGTCCGACCTGTCATCCACCGCGACATCCACCTCGTGCACCACAGCCACACCGACATCGGCTACAGCCACCTGCAGGCCGAAGTGGAGCGGATCCAGAACAACAACATCTGGAAGGCACTGGAGCTGATCGACCGGACCAAGGACTATCCCGAGGACAGCCGCTTCGTGTGGAACGTGGAGAGCCTCTGGGTCGTGGAGAACTTCCTGGGCATCGCCAGCGAGGCGGACAAGCAGCGCTTCATCGCGGCAGTGAAGAACGGCAGCATCGCCCTCAGCGCGAACTATGCGAACATCCTCACCGGCCTCTGCACGCCCGAGGAGATGCACTGGATCGTGGAGTACGCCGATTCGCTAAGGAAGTGGTACGACCTGCCGATCACCATGGCGATGCAGACCGATATCCCCGGCATGAGCTGGAGCATGGTGGACGCTTACGCCGCGCACGGCATCCGCCACCTGAGCCAGGGCCCGAACTACATCCCCGACATGCCCGACGGCGGCGACCGCATCGGCAGCACCCTGCGCGAACAGGGCGACAAGCCCTATTGGTGGAAGGGCACCACCGGCACCGACAGCATCCTCGTGTGGACGGCCGGACAGGGCTACGGCGGCTGGCACGGCTACACGGCCGGGGCGATCAGGGAGCGCGGCACGCGGAAGACCGCCGCCTACATGAACGATCTCGCAGCGAAGTGCTATCCCTACGACATGGTGCAGTGGCGCTACAACATCGTGAGCGACAACGGTCCGGTGGACAGCACCCTCAGCGACTTCGTGCGGGACTGGAACGAGAAATATGCCTCACCCCGCCTGATCATCGCCAACGCGGGCACGATGATGCAAGAGTTCGAAGAGAAGTACGGCAAGGACATCCCCACCTGGAGCGGCGATTTCACGCCCTACTGGGAGGATGGCGCCTACAGCACGGCTGCTGAAGAAGGAAGCGTGCGCGTGCTCAGTGCACGGCTCTCCAACCTGATCGAGGCCGCCAAGATCCTCGGCAAACCCATCGACCCGCACCTGCTCTACCGTGCCAAGCGCAGCATCGTCATGTGGCACGAGCACACCTGGGGCGCGTGGTGCAGCATCAGCGATCCGGATGCGCACTTCACCACGGACCAATGGCGGGTGAAGAAGGCGTTCGCGGATAGTGCGGGGTGGTATGTGACTTCAATTGAGAAGCAGCTCGGTGCTCCCCAGCGAGACGTTCATGACAGCGAGTTAGGTTATTTGTTTGGAGAACCTTCCCCAGATAGTCTCCCTGATGGTCTGCGATCAATACGCAAGCCATTGCACTATGGACTGAATCCTGATAGCATCGTCATCTTCGACAAGGGTGTTGAGGGATGGCTCTTTGGAGCTGACTATTATGTCTACACCATTGCCTTACGTCAGGTCACGTCACGGGAGAAGGGTTCCCTCCACCTCTCCCTCCCCTTCAACATCCCCAACGCCACCGTTCGCATCGGCGTCAGCGATACCTGCGTAACGCCCGAGAGCGGCCGAATTCCAGGATCCAACAACGACTTCTTCTGCGCCCAGCGCTGGATCGATGTGAGCAACGACAGCATGGGCGTCACCATCGTGTGCCCGCAAGGCGCGATCTGGGAGGTGGGCGAGATGGTGGACGAACGCAAAGTGAACCCCGGCAAAGGCACCAACCCCGAGTACTACAAGGCCTGGAAGACCGAGGCGAAGAGCAGCAGCACCATCTACCTCTACGCCCTCAACAACTACTGGCACACCAACTTCAAGGCCGACCAGGAAGGGCCCATCACCTTCGACCTCTACCTGAAGATGCACGGGCCGTTCAAGCTGGAAGATGCAAGAAGATTCGGGCTGGAGATGACGCGGCCGTTGATCACGTGGTGGAGGTAGTACGTGGGGCGATTTCGAGGGCCATCAATCGAGCTTGCCGCGCGGCGTTGCTCCGGCGATCTGCTCTTGCGGCAATGCCTCGCTCTCGTAAACCAGCGCGCTGCACGCTTGTCCGTCCTTGAAGTAGTACACCCCGCCCCACTTGTGCGCGACGCGGCGGTACTCGGTCGTTCTGCCGCCCACTTCGAGCTTCACCACAGTGGTCACCTTAGCAGCCTCAACAATGAGATCCTCGGTGCGGAAGAGGTCAGCATCGGTGGCTAGGGGCTCGGGCTTCGCTTCTTCGTTGGCGTTAGTGCGCGCCTTGGCCACGCGCGAAGGCTCTTCGGCCATCACCGGCTCGATGCTGCGCCGACTATCCTCACCGGTCTTGGGCGCTGCGGCCAAGGTGTTGCGTTGCGGGGCAGGTGTCGGAGGCACAGGCTTGGGCTTCGGTTCGGCCACAGGCATGGGCTTGGGCTCCGGCTTCGGTTCGGCTTTGGGTTGAACCGTGGCCACTGGCGGTTTCGCGGCTTCCTTGCGTGCGGCCTCTTCGCGTGCCTTCTCAGCTTTGGCCGCCTCGGCTGCGGCGCGAGCCTCATCGGCCTTTCGTTTCTCGGCCTCGGCTGCGGCTTTGCGGTCGGCTTCGGCTTGGGCCTTGGCTTCGGCGGCAGCAGCGCGATCGGCATCGGCCTTCGCCTTGGCGGCAGCGGCTTCATCGGCTGCGGCCTGCTTCTTCGCTTCGGCTTCGGCCTTGGCTTGGGCCCTGGCATCTTCGGCCTTGCGCTTTTCGGCCTCGGCAGCGCCTTGGGCCTCTTGCTTCTGTTTCTTCTCCACTTGAGCCACGGCCTCTTGCAACTGCGATTGGATCGACTTGGTGTAGTCGGTATCGTAGTCGAAATCGCCCGCCGATGTGCTGTACCGGATCATGCCCACCGGCTGGTTGAACACCACCATATTGATGTCGTCGTACTGCTTGAAGAGCGACACCGCGAAATCGAATGGCGTGAATCCGTTGGTGACGGCATCGGCTGGCACGCGCGTATCGAACGAGATCTTCTTGGCCACGTAGCCGTCCTTCTCGAAGGAGACGATGTAGTTGGCATTGAGGTCGAGCTCCAGCGCGAACTTGCTCAGGCCCGATGTGATCGTGCGCTCCTTCACCCCATTCTTGTACACCACCGCGCGCGCTCCAGCCATGTCGCCGCCATCGATCTTCATGCGGCCATTCGCCTTGAACTTGCCTTGCGCGAAGAGCGAAACGGCTATAAGCACGAATGCCGCAGTGGCCATTGAGCGGAGCATGCTGGATAGGGTTGATTGCATGGTTGGGCAGAACCTCGGGCGCCCGTGTACGTTACAGCCAGCCGCATGGTTCACCGTACGCTGCTCATCTTCCTCTTCTCCTGCATCGTGCCCACCATCGCTGCTGCGCAAGCCGATGGCCTCGCCGAACTCAACGCACTCTTCGGAGGGAGCGCCGTTTTCAAGCTCGATAAGCGGCAGCAGTTGGTGATCGACCTGTACGATGCCAGTGGCCGCTTCCGCCAGGATGTGGTGCCCGTGACGAGCATCGACCCCGAGCAGATCTATTTCTCGTTGGAAGAAGATGCCGTGATCCTCGGATGCCGCGCGGGCCACGACCGCTGCTTCGCGAAGGAGCTCTTCAAACTGAACACCGTGCGGCTCACCGGACGCTGCAACCTGCCAAGGCCGCCGCACGACGACGGAGGTCTAGCCACCATGGATGCGATCAGGGCATGGCTGGCCACGCAAGCGGCCACGGCTGCGGAAACCCCGTTGCGCAACGAGCGTAAGAACTGACCCTTTCAACTTGGACATGCGCCACGCCATCGCCGCCATCACGCTTCTTTTCTGCGCCACGAGCAACGCGCAATACCTCGCCGACATGGTGAGGACCGACCCCGCCGAGGACTTCTACAAGGCCGGAGAGCGCGCCTATCGCAGCGGCGACCACGCAACGGCAATCATCGCCTACACGGAGGTCATCGCCATCGCCCCTGCCCATGTGAATGCGCACCTGCACCGCGGTTTCTGCCACAGCCTGTTGAAGCAATACGCCGAGGCCGCCGCCGACTTCAGCGTAGTGATCGGAGAAAAGCCGGAGCACACCCAAGCCTATTTGAGCCGGGGCAGCGCTTTGGCCAAACTCGGCCGGCACGATGAGGCCATCGCCGATTTCGACCGCGTGATCGCTCTCGATGCGCGCAATGGCGAAGCCTACAACAACCGCGGCTGGAGCAAGAAAGCCAGCGGCGACCAGCCCGGCGCGTGCAAGGACTGGAAAGAAAGCAAGCGCGTTGGCAATGCCGAAGCGCGCATCATCCTCGAGAACAACCGTTGCAAATGACCCGAATCCTGACCCTTACGGTAACCATCGCCCTGTCCCTCGCCGCCTCTGCGCAGGACCAGAGTTTCGCCGATTGCCTGGTAAAGACCAGCAGCAAGTGGGGCGCGCCCTGCGAGCATTGCCATAATTACATCGATGGCTACAAGCGCGACTTCAGCGGCACCTACCAACTCGACCTTCGCAACGCCTGCCGCGATGTGATCGAAGTGAAAGTAGCCGTGCAGGAGAAGAACGGCACTTGGCGCACATTCCCCGTGCGCGCACTGGGTCCCGAAGAGAGCATGAACGCTTACGCCTGCGAAGGCAGCGGCAAGTATCTCTATTGGGTGCGCCGCGCCAACGACAGCGAGATCGTGCTGCCCACCGACCGCGAGATCATCACCGCCTATACGGGGCGATAAGCACTGGACTGAATCCTTGCGAAGGCCGATGACGACCCCATCGGCCTTCGTCGTTCTTCACGCGACGCTGTTGATGCTGAGGCCATCAGCCACGGCATGTGCATGGCCTTCGGCGCGCACTTTTGGCTCGAAGCCACGCACGCCATGCCAGCCAAACGTTTCCACATCGACCGTACCGAGCACTCACCCGAGATCGACCTCGACCTCGACAACGGTGTGATGGAATTCGTGGGGCGCTCGCTGCCGAGCAACTCCGAGCAATTCTACTCGCGCGTGTACCGCTGGATCGAGGAGTACCTGGAGCAGCCCAAGGAAGAGACCACCGTGAACATGCGGATCGACTACTTGGACACCAGCAGCAGCAAGCATCTGTACAACATCTTCCAGAAGCTCGATGCCGTGAATGAGCGCGGCCAGCAAGTGCGCGTGAACTGGCATTACGAGACCGGCGACGAAGAGATGGCCGAGACCGGTAAGGACTACGAGAGCCTCTTCCGCCTCGATTTCAACTTCGTGGAAGTGAAGGAGCTCTTCTGAGGCCAGGCACATCGCTTAGCACCTTTCCCTGTTCAAAACTCGCCTGTTTATCAACAGGTAAGAGCGCCGTTCCACGCTGTTCTTTGTCGGCACGAAAACGTTGACCCAACGTTTCGAGGAACCGATGAAG
>JBATND010000288.1:0-21555 GCA_049290175.1 Flavobacteriales bacterium
GACGGCAAGAAATGGACGCCCTTCCTGTTCGCCGGACTGGCCTACTTCCGCGCCAGCCCGCGCGCCCAATTAGACGATAGCTGGTACGAGCTGCAGCAGCTCGGCACCGAAGGGCAGGGCACCGTGCAAGGCCCCAAGCTCTATTCCGTGGATCACATCGCCATCCCCTTCGGCGCGGGATTGAAGTTCAATGTGAAACGCGTCGATTTCCAGCTGGAATGGGGCATGCGCCGCACCTACACCGATTACATCGACGATGTGAGCGGAGCCTATTTCGACAATGCCCGGCTGAGCGTGGAGAACGGCCCGCTCGCAGCAGCCATGGCCGACCGCAGCGGCATGGAGCAGAGCATCCCAGGCCATAGCAACACCGGCCGCGCGCGCGGCGATGCCAATACCCGCGACTGGTACGTGTACTCCGGCATTACCATCACCTACATCCTCAGCCGCTTCAGCGACTGCGACGAGCAGTACAATTGGATGAAGCGCAAGCGTTGAGCGCCTTCTTCGCACCTTCGCCGCCCCTTTTGGAGACCCCACCACATACCGAAGCGCTCAAGGCACGCATCGATCGCGAGCGGGTGCCGCAGCATGTGGCCATCATCATGGATGGCAACGGCCGTTGGGCCGAGCAGCATGGCGAGGCGCGCATCGTGGGCCACATGAACGGCGTGCAGGGCGTGCGCGAATCGCTCACCGCCGCCAGCGCCATCGGGGTGCAATGGCTCACGCTCTACGCCTTCAGCACCGAGAATTGGAACCGCCCGCGCGCAGAGGTGGAGGCCCTCATGGACCTGCTGGTGCGCACCGTGGTGCAGGAGATCGATGAACTGCACGAGAACAGCGTGCGGCTGCGCGCCATCGGCGATATCGAGAGCCTGCCCGCCGCCTGCCGCGCCACCTTGGAGCAGGCCATGGCACGCACGGCCGGCAATACCCGCATCACGCTCACGCTCGCGCTCAGCTACAGCGCGCGCTGGGAGTTGGTGCGCATGGCGCAACAGATGGCCAGCGATGCCATCGCGGGCCGCATCGACCCCGAGGCCATCGACGAGGATGCCGTGAGCGCTCGCTTGGCCACCAGCGGCATGCCCGACCCCGAACTGCTGATCCGCACCAGTGGCGAGCAGCGCATCAGCAATTTCCTTTTATGGCAGATCGCGTATGCCGAGCTCTGGTTCACGCCGGTGCTCTGGCCGGATTTCCGTCAGGAGCATCTATTCCAGGCCGTGCTCGACTTCCAAGGGCGCGAGCGCCGCTTCGGCCTCACCAGCAAGCAAGTGACCGCACCGTGAGCCATTGTTCGATGCTTATCCGTTCAGTGGCCGTGCTGTTCTTGGCCCTGCTTGGCGCAGCGCCTATAAGCGCGCAGGAGCAGCGCCCGGTGATGGATCACACGCTGCCGCAGAGCTACGAGATCGGCGGCATCACCGTGAGCGGCACGCGCACCGTGGACCCCAGTGCCGTGAAGCTCTTCGCAGGCCTGCAGGTGGGCGACAAGATCGAAGTGCCCGGCGAGCGCATCAGCCGCGCCATCCGCAACCTGTGGGACCAGAAGCTCTTCAGCGATGTGGCCATCGAGGCTGCTGAAGTGCGCGGCCGCACCATCTTCCTGCACATCATCGTGCAAGAGAAGCCGCGCCTCTCCCGCTACAAGTATCGCGGCATCACCAAGGCCAAAGCCGATAAGCTCGACGAGGAGGTGGGCCTGACGCGCGGCCAGCAGTTCAATGAGGCCACCGAGCAGCGTGCGCGCCAGATCATCCGCAAGCATTACGCTGACAAAGGCTACCTGTTCGCCGACGCGCGCTTCACCCAACTGCCCGATACGCTCAAGGGCGCGCTCAGCGATGGCGTCGTGGTGTTCATCGATGTGGATCCGGGGCCGCGCGTGAAGATCAAAGACGTGGCCATCACGGGCAATACCGCCATCAAGACCGCCAAGCTGCGTCGCAAATTGAAGAAGACCAAGCGCAAGCTCTGGTACAATGTCCTGGGCAGCAGCAAATTCATCAAGGAGGATTACAAGGCGGATAAGCTGCGGCTGATCGACACCTACAACAACGAGGGTTATCGCAACGCAGCCATCGTGCGCGACACCATGTACCGTGTGGGTCCGAAGCGTGTGCGCGTGGAAATCGATCTCGACGAGGGCCAGAAGTTCCACTTCCGCAACATCATGTGGACCGGCAACACCAAGCACCGCAGCTCGCGCTTGGATAGCATCCTCAATATCCAGAAGGGCGATGTGTACAGCAAGAAGGTGCTCGACAGTCGGCTGTACATGAACCAGACCGGCCTCGATGTGAGCTCGTTGTACATGGACGATGGTTACCTCTCGTTCTATCCGGAGCCCATCGAGATCGTGGCCGAGGGCGACAGCATCGACCTGGAGATCCGGATCCGCGAAGGGCGCCAGTACCGCATTCGCAGCGTGATCATCAAGGGCAACACGAAGACCAACGAGCATGTGATCCGCCGGGAGATCCGCACCAAGCCGGGCCAGCTCTTCAACCGCAGCGATGTGATCCGCACGCAGCGTGAGATCGCGCAGCTCGGCTACTTCGATCAGGAGAAGCTCGGCGTGAATCCGATCCCCGACCCGCGCACCGGCCTCGTGGACCTGGAGTACACCGTTGAGGAGCGTCCGAGTGATCGCTTGGAGCTGAGCGGCGGTTACGGCGCGCAGCGCGTAGTGCTCAGCCTCGGCCTATCGTTCACCAACTTCAGCCTGCGCAAGCTCTTCGACCCGAAGGCCTACCAGCCCTTGCCCGCCGGCGATGGCCAGACCCTGAACCTGCGCGCGCAGACCAACGGGCGCTTCTTCCAGAGCTACAGCCTCAGCTTCGTGGAGCCTTGGCTCGGCGGCCGCAAGCCCAATGCCTTGAGCTTCTCGGCCTACCTCACGCGCCAGACCAACGGCGAGGCGCGCACCATCCGCACCGCCGATGGCAAGGAGGCCAATCCGAGGCTGCAATCGCTCGATATCATCGGCCTCACGCTAGGGCTGGGACGCAGGCTCACCGTGCCCGACGATTATTTCATCCTGCGCCAGAACGTGAGCTACCAGAACTACCGGCTCAACAACTTCAACTTCGGGCAGGTGGTCTTCGACTTCGGCAAGGGCACCAGCAATGTGCTCGCTTACAGCATCCAGCTCTCGCGCAATTCCATCGATGCGCCCTTCTTCGCGCGCAGCGGCTCCGATGTGACCGTTTCACTGAAAGCCACGCCTCCTTGGTCGCTCCTGCAGCCCGATCGCGACTGGGCTGCATTGCCTGCCGCTGATCGTTTCCGCTGGGCCGAGTTCCACAAGTGGAAGATCACCACGCAATGGTTCAATCGCCTCACGCGCTCGAAGAGCCAGCATGATCTGGTGCTGATGGTGCGCGCGGGCTATGGCCTCATGGGCCGTTACAACAGCGCCATCGGCGATGCGCCCTTTGAGCGCTTCTACCTCGGGGGCTCGGGCCTCACGGGTTTCCAGCTCGACGGCCGCGAGATCATCGCGCTGCGCGGATACGACGAGGCCTCGCTATCGCCGCGCACCGGCAACTTCATCGTGGGCAAGTACACCGCCGAGCTGCGCTTCCCGGTATCGCTGAACCCGCAGGCCACCATCTACACCTTGGCCTTCGCGCAAGCCGGCAACACCTGGGGCAGCGGCGAGCGCTTCGATCCCTTCAAGATGTACCGCAGTGCGGGCTTCGGCCTGCGCATCTTCCTGCCCATGTTCGGCCCCATGGGCCTCGATTACGGTTGGCGTCTCGACGATGTGCCCAACGCGCCCGGCATGGCCAAGAGCCAGTTCCATTTCACCATCGGCATAGATCTTGGCGAACTCTGATCCTGCCGCCTACATTCACGCCCCTCGCACCGCGAACGCGGGATGAAACACATGCGCACCCTCCTGATCCTCGCCTTGGCGGCCCTCCTTTCGGGCAACGCCGCCGCGCAACGCATCGCCTTCGTGAACACGAAATACATCCTGGACCAGATGCCCGAATACGAAACGGCGCAGAAGGAATTGGACCGGATGAGCAAGCAATGGCAAGAGGAGATCGACGAGCGTCACCAGACCATCCGCCGCCTGCGCGAGGCCTTCAATGCGGAGTCGATCCTGCTCACCGATGAGATGCGCCGCACGCGCATGGAAGAGATCGAGACCAAGGAGCGTGATGCCCGCGACCTGCAGAAGCGCCGCTTCGGCCCGCAGGGCGATCTCTTCAAGAAACGTCAGGAGCTGATCCAGCCGATACAGGAGCGCGTCTATAACGCCGTGAAAGAAGTGGCAGGCACCAGCTATGTGGCCGTGTTCGACCTCAGCGGCCAGAACGGCGGCAACCTGCTCTTCGCCAGCGATAAGTTCGACAAGAGCGATGCCGTGCTGAAGAAGCTGGGCATCCGTCCGAAGCGTGAAGGCGGCGGCGGAGGCAAGGACGAAGAATTCGGCAAGGACCCCGATGATAATCCGGACGATGGCAAAGGAGGGGATAAACAAGAGCCTCCGAACCAACGCGATGGCGGCCGTGACGGCGGCCGTGACCAGAAACCACCCCGATAGAAGAACACCATCATGAACATGAAGCAACTCGTAATCACGCTAGCGCTCCTCCTCAGCGGCGCGCAGGCCGCCATGTCGCAGGCCCTCAAGCTGGGCCATATCGACCGCCAGCGACTGCTGCTCACCTTACCCGAGCGCAAGGGCGCCGAAGAGAAGATGCAGGCCTTCGCCAAAGTGCTTGACGATCGCTTGAAGGCCATGGGCGCCGAGTACCAGGCGAAGGTGGCCGATGCGCAGGCCCGCGCCGAGACCATGACGCAGACCGAGCGGGAAATGATCGTGCGCGAGATCAATGAACTGGAGCAGCGCATCCAAGCTGCGCAGGAGAAGGCCCAAGAAGACCTCGCCAAGCAGGAAGAGGAATTGCTGAAGCCCATGATCGAGAAGACCAACAAGGCCATCAAGGACGCGGCCGACGAGAATGGCTTCACCTACATCCTCGACGTGAGCACCGGCATGGTGCTCTATTTCGACAAGGGCGAGGACATCATGCCGCTGGTGAAGGCCAAGCTCGGCATTCAATAACCGGAGCGTGCCCACTGACAATCGTCCAATCGGCATCTTCGATTCCGGAATCGGCGGACTGACAGTGGCCCAAGCGATTCGGCAGGCGCTCCCCACGGAGCGCCTGCTCTATTTCGGGGACAATGCGCACATGCCGTATGGCGCGCGATCGCTCCGCGAGGTGCGCGGCTTCAGCGAGGCCATCTGCGAGGCGCTGATCGCGCACGGCTGCAAGCTCATCGTGATCGCGTGCAACACCGCCAGCGCCGCAGCACTGAAAGAGGTGCGTGAGCGCTGGCCCGATTTCCTCTTCGTGGGCATGGAACCCGCCGTGAAGCCGGCCGTCGAGCACACGCGCACCGGCGTGGTGGGCGTGATCGCCACGGTGGCCACATTCCAGAGCGAGTTGTACGCGTCGGTGGTGGAGCGCTTCTCGCATGGCGTTGAAGTGCTGCATCAGCCCTGCCCCGGATTGGTGAAGCAGATCGAGGCCGGTGAATTGGATACGCCGCGCACCGAAGAGATGCTGCGCGGTTGGCTGGAGCCGATGATGGCGCGCGGCATCGATGCACTGGTGCTCGGCTGCACGCATTACCCCATCGTGCGGCCGCTGATCGAGCGCATCGTGGGCCCGCACGTGCGCGTGATCGATCCCGCACCGGCTGTGGCCAGGCAAGTGGCGCGCGTGCTCAACGAACAAGGCATGGAGGTCGATGCGACCGCGACGGAAGGCATGCGCGTATGCACCAGTGGCGATACGAAGACCTTCGCGGAGATGATGGCGCGCATGGGCATGCCATCAATCCAAGTGGAGCAAGCCACGTGGGGCAGCGGCTCGTTGCAGCTCCCGGAATAACCGCGCGTATCGGATCAGCGCTTCTTGGCGACCGCCTTACCTGCGGCAACAGGCTTCGCGCCGTTCTTGCTGGGCAAGGGCTTCAGGGTGCCCTTCTTCAGCGGCTTCATGGTCTCTTTGGCAACGGCTTTCTCCGGGGATTTGCCCGCCAGCTCAGCATTGATCGGCGAAGCCGGCTGCTCCATGGGGAAGAGGCCGTGGATCTCGGCGTCGATGCGGTTGATGATGCGGCCCAGATCCTCCGGATTGGTGTGGAAGGCATTGTCCTCCACATCGATCACCAGCAGCTTGCCTTTGTCGTACTTCTCGATCCAGGCATCGTAGCGCTCGTTGAGGCGCTTGAGGTAATCGATGCTGATGCTGGCCTCGTAGTCGCGGCCGCGCTCTGCGATCTGCTTCACCAGCTTCTCCACGGGCGCTTGCAGGTAGATGAGCAGGTCGGGCGGCTGTATCGCGCTCTCCATGTTGAGGAAGAGGCGATGGTAGTTCTCGAAATCGCGCGTGGTCATCAGCCCCATGGCGTGCAGGTTGGGGGCGAAGATGTACGCGTCCTCGTAGATGGTGCGGTCCTGGATCACGCTGCGGCCGCTGCGCCGGATCTCGAGCAGCTGCTCGAAGCGCGAGTTGAGGAAGAAGATCTGGAGGTTGAAGCTCCAGCGCTGCATGTCCTTGTAGAAATCGAAGAGATAGGGATTGTTGTCAACGGCCTCTTGCAGTTGCTCCCATTTGTAGTGCTTGGCGAGGAGCTGCGTGAGCGTGGTCTTGCCGGAGCCGATGTTGCCTGCGATGGCGATGTGCATTGGCGGAATGCAGGTTGAGGGTTGTGGGTTGAGACCGTTGAGGGTTGTTGCCTGCCGCTCAACGGCTGGCGAAGTTATCCGGGCACCGCACCCGGGGCCATGTTGTGGAAAACTCGTCGCCAGCGCTTTCAGGGCACCAAGGGGATCACGGCGATGCGATCCGGCTAGAGCACATGCGCGGCGCCGCGCTCGATGCGCAGGTCGCGGGCATCGGTGAGCGCGATGGGAACAGTGATGGGCGTGAGCGAGAGCGTGCGCATGTCGTAGCGCCATGCGCCGCGTGCATCGAGGGCGATCAAGTTGCCATCGCGCACCTGCATGCTGCGCGCGTTGGTCAAGGGTATGGTGCGCATGTAGGTGCCGAAGAGGTCGAAGACATGGATGCCACGTGCGGGGTCGTTGAGGTAGAGGCGGCTCTCGTGCTCGTGCATGGCGATCGGCTCCGGCGCGAAGCCGAGCAATTGATCGAGGCGACCGGTGTTGGCCAGCGGCCGCAACTGGGCATCCACGCGGATGAGGGCCATTTCGCGCTGGTCGAAGAGCCAGAATCCGTTCTGCACGCTCATGCACGCCAGCACGGCCTGCGGGTATCCGCCGCGCGGCAGGTTGATCACGCTGCCCTGCACCGCGAGCGTGTTGTCGAGCACGGCCACTTGTCCTTGCTCTCGCGCGAAGACCATCGGCTTCATGGAGTAGAAGGCATCGATGGCGCTGATGCGGCCGAAGGTCTTCAGGCTGTTGCGCAGCCACGAGCGGCCCTTCTTGTCGAAGAGCACGAGTTCATCGCCCTGCAGCGCGTACACGTTGCCGAGCTCGTCGGTGGTGAAGGCGTCGAAGCGGCCCTCGATCACATGGCCCGGCGGGAGCGTGTCGGACTGCGCCGAGAGCAAGACCGGCAGCAGGAGCGATAAGGGAGCGATGGCCTTGCGGATCATGCGTGTGCCGGTGCGAGGATCGATTCGATCAGCGCGCGGTCGTTGCAGAGGCGGGGCACCTTGTTCTGCCCGCCGAGCTTGCCGCGCTCGCGCATCCACGCATGGAACGTGCCACGCGGCAGTGCATGCACCATCGGCCTGCGCAGCGCCATGTCGCCGCGGCGCTTGGCGTCGTAATCGCTGTTGAGCGCGCGCATGGCGTCATCGAGCGCATCGGTGAAAAGGTCCAGGTCGTTGGGCGCGGCATCGAACTCAATGGCCCACTCGTGGCCGCCGCGCGCGCTGCCATCCATGAACACGGGCGCTGCGGTGTACTCGCGCACGATCGCGCCGGTGGCCTTGCACGCCGCTTCGATCCCGCGATCGGCATTGTCAACGATGAGCTCTTCGCCAAAGGCGTTGATGAAGCTCTTGGTGCGGCCGCTCACCTGGATGCGGTAAGGCGCCACGCTGGTGAAGCGCACGGTGTCGCCGGGCATGTAGCGCCAAAGCCCGCCGTTGGTGCTGATCACGATCGCGTAGCTCACATCGGGCTCCACCTCGTTGAGCAACAGCGTTCGGGGCGAAGAAGAACCCAATTCGGAGAGCGGCATGAATTCGTAGAAGATGCCGTAATCGAGCATGAGCAGCATGTCGTCGGCGCCGCTGCGGTCCTGGATGGCGAATGATCCCTCGCTGGCATTGTAGCTCTCGAGGTAGTTCATCTGCGCGCTCGGTATGAGCTCGCGGAATTGCTCGCGGTAAGGCCTGAAGCTCACGCCGCCGTGCATGAAGAGCTCGAGGTTGGGCCACACCTGCATGATGTCGCGCTTTCCGGTGAGCGCCAGGATGCGGTGCAGCAGCACGAGCGTCCACGAGGGCACGCCCGCGATGCATCGCACATCCTCACGCATGGTCTCTCGCGCCATTCGCTCGATCTTCTCTTCCCAGTTCTCCATCAGCGCGGTCTCGATCACCGGGGTGCGCTTCACTTCGACCCACACGGGCAGGTTGCGGATGATGATGGCGCTGAGGTCGCCGGTGTAGGCATCGGCGCGCAGGTGCTCAATGGCGCTGCTGCCGCCCACCACGAGGCTCATGCCTTGATAGAGCTTGCTTTCCGGACGTTGCTGATAATGCAGCGCGATCATGTCCTTGCCGCCTTTGTAGTGGCAATCCTCCAGCGCCTCGCGGCTCACGGGGATGTACTTGCTGCGGTCGCTGGTGGTGCCGCTGCTCTTGGCGAACCACTTCATGTCGGTTGGCCAGAGCAGGTTCTGTTCGCCCTTGCGCAAGCGCGACACGTATGGCTTCACGGACTCGTAATCCTGGATGGGCACGCGTGCGCGGTACTCATCCACTGTGGTGATGGAGGCGTAGTCGTGCTGCCTTCCCCATTCGGTGTATCGGGCCATGCGCAGCAGTGAGTGGAACTGCTCGAGTTGCGCCAAGTGAGGATTGTCGCGGAACAGCTCGATCTGCTGCAGCCGCTTCTTGATGAGGAAACCGAAGAGCGCGTTCAGTGGCATGGTGGGGGAGGCGCCTATCTTCCGCCGAAATGTAGTCGCCGCCGATGAAAGATGGACAGCCCCTCTTGAAGATGCGCGCCACGCTCGCCCCCGATGGCGCCGTTCGTTATGCCCTGCCATTCGAGCCAGCGGTTGACCTGCACGCCTTCTTGGGGAAGCCGCTCACCTTGCGCGCAACGGGCGTTCTGAGCTGCGTGAGCTGCGGCAAGCGCGTGAAGAAGCTCTTTCAGCAGGGCTTCTGTTACCCGTGCTTGATCAGCGCGCCCGAAGCAGCAGAGTGCATCGTTCATCCGGAGTTGTGCCGCGCGCATCTGGGCGAAGGCCGCGACCCTGATTGGGAGATCGCGCACCATGCCACGGAGCATGTGGTCTATCTCAGCTACACGGGCAACGTGAAGGTGGGCGTTACGCGCAGCACGCAGGTGCCCACGCGGTGGATCGATCAAGGCGCGGTGGCGGCGCTGGTGATCGCGCGCGTGCCCTACCGCCAGCTCGCGGGCTTGATCGAGGTGGATCTGAAACGCGTGTTCGCCGACAAGACCAATTGGCGCGCGATGCTCAAAGAGGTGAAGCCCGATGACGATGCACTGCGCGGCGCGCGTGCCCAGGCCATTGGCGCGCTACGTTCCGATTTGCAACAGCACTTGCTGCACGATGAGGAACCAGTGGTGATCAAGTACCCCGTGCTGGCTTATCCGCCCAAGGTCACCAGCGTGTCGTTTGAGAAACAGCCAGTGATCGGCGGTTTGCTCATGGGCATCAAAGGGCAGTACCTGTTATGGGAGGATGGCCGTGTGGTGAACATACGCAACCAGAGCGGCGTGCATGTGCTGGTGGAAAACTGACATCGATCCGTAACCATCCACCGGGCCGCGCGTTACAGTGCTCGGGTTTTGGTTAGATCAGGCAACTGATCACAAAGGGCAAGCGGGCGGTCGCCATACGGCGGCCGCCCGTGCTTGCTTATGAATCGTTCGGTTACTGAATCACCAGCTCGAAAGGCATGCGGGCCTGGATGCCTGAGTAGCCCTTGGCCTCGCGGGCCTGCTTGAATTGCTGGAGCATCTGGGCATCGTCTCCGAGGTACTCGCGCACCACCCACGCCTTCGCCTCGGTGTTCAGGTCCTTCAGCAGCTTCTGGAAGAAATCTTCCTGCTCGGGCATCTCCACCTTGCGGTAGTCGCTGATGCCGGCGAGTTCGGCCGCAGCCTTGATCGCATCCTCTAAGCCGCCGAGTTCATCCACCAGTCCGCGGTCCTTCGCATCGGCGCCGGTCCACACGCGGCCCTGACCGATGCTGTCCACCTGCGCAACGGTGAGCTTGCGGCCCTCGGCCACGCGCTCGATGAAGCCGTCGTAGAACTCATCCACCCACACCTGCATCATGGCCTTTTCGCTCTCGTTCAGCGGACGGCTTACGGTGAGCATGTCGGCGTACTGGTGGGTCTTGGCGCCATCGAAGGTGATGCCGAGCTTGTTGTTGAAGAAGCCCTGCATGTTGGGGATGAGGCCGAACACGCCGATGCTGCCGGTGATGGTGGTGGGCTCTGCGTAGATCTTGGTGGCGGGGCAGCTGATGTAGTAGCCGCCGCTCGCAGCCACGTTGCCCATGCTCACCACAACGGGCTTCGTTTCTGCGGCGAGCTTCACTTCGCGCCAGATCACTTCGCTGGCCAAGCCGCTGCCGCCGGGGCTGTTCACGCGCAGCACGATGGCCTTGATCGCGCTGTCCTCGCGGGCCTTGCGGATGGTGCCCGAAAGCGCGGCGCTCTGGATCTCCTCCTCGTCGTCGCCGCTGCTGATGCCACCCTCGGCGTAGATGATGGCGAGCTTGGTTTTGGCGTCGCCGTCTTTCTTCTTCTTGTCATCGCCGCTGCGCAAGTATTTGCTCAGGCCCACGAAGGCGATCTCCTTGTCCTTGTCGAGGCTCATGCGCTCCTTCAGGTCGGCGAGCACTTCATCGCGGTACATCAGCGCATCCACCAGCTTCAGGTCGCGGGCGGTCACGTCGTTGCGCGCCGCCAGCGTGTTCACGATGCTGTCGAGGGTGGCTTCCGAATGACCGGTCTTGGCGCTCACGGCAGCGCGGTGGTCGGCCCAAAGGCCACGGAGGATGAGCTCGATCTGCGCGCGGTTGGCGGGGCTCATCTTGTCCTCGGTGTACACCTCGCCGAAGCTCTTGAACTTGTTGTTGCTGCCGCGGATGAACTGCATGTCGATGTCGAGCTTCGCGAAGAGGCCCTTCAGGAACATGTACTCGCTCATCAGGCCGCGGTAATCGACCATTCCCTTGGGCTGCAGGTAGATCTGATCCGCGGATGTGGCCAGGTAGTAGCTGCCCTGCGAGTACATCTCGGACCAAGCCACCACGGGCTTGCCGCTCTCTTGCTTGAACTCGAGGATCTTCTTGCGGATCTCGCGCAGGTTGGCGAAGCCACTGGAAACGCCGCTCAGGTCGAGGAAGACGCCCTCGATGTGCTCGTCGGCCTTGGCCATGTCGAGCGCCTTGATCACCTGATTGAGGCCGATCTGCTTCTCGCCTTGGAAGGGGCCGAAGTCGAAGTCCATGTCGTCGCCGGAGCCGCGATCGCCGATGGGCGCATCGAAGGTGAGCTGTAGCACGGTGCCATCCTTGATCTTAACGGGCTTGCCTTTGCTGCCCAGTCCGGCGGCCGCACCGGCCAGCATGCCGATGAAGAGCACGATGAGCACCACGCCGATGAGCAAGGTGCCCAGCATGGAGGCGAACATGAATTTGAAGAACTGTCTCATGGGAGTAGGGGCTGTTTGTTTCGACGGCGAACATAGACCCCGAACCCATTCTGTTGCCCGGCCTGCTACACCAGCGGGAAGGAGGGGGGATGGGAGGCCCCGATAGCTTTGGCGCCATGTCCGCCCCTTACGAAGCCCTGCTCCTCCTCGGCGGCAACATCGGTGATCCAAAGGGCATTCTCAGCCAAGCTGAAGCATTGATTGAAGAGCGCGCTGGCCGCATGCTCTCCCGCAGCCGCGACCATTGGACCGAGCCTTGGGGCTTCAGTGACGAGCGCCTCTTCTTGAACCGCGCAGTGCTCCTGAACACAACGCTGGAACCGCTTGAATTGCTGGGTGAACTGCTTGCGATTGAATTAGCGCTGGGTCGCAATCGCTCCGATGAGCACCGCTACGCCCCACGCACCATCGACATCGACATCCTGCTCATTGGCAATCAGGTCATTGATGCGCCCGCTTTGCAAGTTCCGCATCCGCGCCTGCACGAACGGGCCTTCGCACTGGCGCCCGCTGCCGATGTGGCGCCGCTGTGGGTCCACCCGAAACTGAACCGCACGGTGATCGAATTGCTCAACGACCTTCGCCCGCCGGAATGAGCACGCGTTATTCCTACATCGCCATTGAGGGCCTTATCGGTGCGGGCAAGACCACTTTGGCCCGGCGGCTCGCCGAACGCTGGAACGGCCGCTTGGTGCTGGAGGAATTCGACGACAATCCCTTTCTCCCGCGCTTCTACAAAGAGCCCGATCGCTACGCCTTCAGTGTGGAGTTGAGCTTCTTGGCCCAGCGCTACCACCAGCTCAAGCGCGTTACGGAGCAGGAGCTCTTCAGCCCGGTTACCGTGGCCGATTACAGCATCGGCAAGTCGCTCGTGTTCGCCAATGCGACGTTGCCGCCCGATGAGCACGCGCTTTTCCGCGACCTGTACCAGATCATGTACGCCGACCTGCCGCAACCGCAGCTCATCGTCTATCTGCATCTGGGCATCGACCGTGTGCGGGAGCGCATCCGGCAGCGGGGTAGGGGTTATGAGCAGGCCATCGGGGCCGAGTACCTCATGCGCCTGCAGGAACGCTACATGGACCACCTGATGAAAGCCAGCAATACCCGCGCGCTCATCGTGGACCTGGGCGCAACAGACCTCTTGCACGACGAGGCTGCTTTCGTCCGCCTTTTGGGGCTGATGGACGAAGAGGCTCCCTTGGGCCACCGGGTCGCAAGCCTCTGAAGCGCACGGTGCTATGTGGAGAATTGGCCGCTGAGCGCACAGGATTCCCCGTTTGGCCGTGTTTATACTTGCGCCCGAAAACACCCAACCGCCATCTGAAATGGAAAAGCGCCACCTGAAAGGCCTTTCGCTCCTCGCCGCCACCACGCTTGTGATTGCTGGCTGCGGAGGAATCGGCAAAATGAAGAAGTACGCCGAGAGCATCAAGTACACCGTTGATCCCAACCCACTGATCGTGCAAGGCGACTCGGTGGCCGTGGCCATCAACGGCAGCTTCCCCGGCAAGTACTTCTACCGCAAGGCCCAAGTGGAACTCACCCCCACGCTCACCTATCCCGGTGGCGAGACCCCCTATAAGATGGTGGGTTTCCAAGGCGACAAAGCCGTGGGCAACTACACCGTGATTCCTTACGAAGCAGGAAAGAGCTTCAGCTACAATGGCAAAGTGGCCTTCACCCAAGCCATGGGCAACCAGAGCGAGCTGGTGGTGAAGATCCTGGGCAAACAGGGCACGAAGAAGGAGATGCCATTCGATCCGGTGAAGATCGCCGATGGTGTAATCACCACACCTTACCTCATGCTCAGCGACGACAAGGTGCTGATGGCGAAGGATGCCTTCCAGCGCATCACCAGCCACAGTGAGATGGCCACGATCAACTACCTCGTGAGCAGCAGCGTGGTGCGTCCCGGCGAACTGAAGGAAGCCGATGTAAAAGCCATGGCAGACTTCATCAAGGCCAATGCGCAGAATCCCAGCATTCAAATCAAGGGCGCAA
Organism: Flavobacteriales bacterium; assembly: GCA_049290175.1. Taxonomy (GTDB): domain Bacteria; phylum Bacteroidota; class Bacteroidia; order Flavobacteriales_F; family PHOS-HE28; genus PHOS-HE28. The sequence goes on from JBATND010000288.1 coordinate 13,944, forward strand.
GCTTTGACGCTTGGGCCAGCCCTGAAGGCGAATTGACCAAGAACGAGAACCTGGCTGGCGATCGCGCCAAGAGCGCCATGAGCTGGCTCAAGGGCGAGTTGAAGCGAAACAAGATCAAGGCGGATAGCTTGGAGACCTTCTATGCCCAGAACCCACGCGGCGAGGACTGGGATGGCTTCAAGAAGGCCATGCAGGCCAGCACCAGCGTTCCCGATAAGGAACTCGTACTCCGCGTGCTGGAGATGTACCCCGATGTGACCAAGCGCGAGGAAGAGATCCGCAACATGGCCGCCACCTACAAGGAGATCAGCGAGCAGATCCTTCCGCAGTTGCGTCGCAGCGAAATGCGTCTCAACTACGACCGCGTTGGCAAGACGGATGAGCAGCTCATCAGCATGAGCAAGACCATGCCCGACAGCTTGAATGTGGAGGAGCTCCTGTTCAGCGCCACGCTCACCACCGACCTCAACGAGCAGCTGCGCATCTACCGTGAGGCGAGCCGCATCTTCCCCGCGGATTACCGCGGCCCGAACAACGTCGGCTACGTGCTCTTCCAGCAGAACAAACTGGCCGATGCCGAAGCGGAGTTCCAGAAGGCGAATAGCATCCAGGACAATCCCATCAGCACCAACAACCTCGGCGCCTGCGCTCGCTTGAAGGGCGATCGCAAGAAGGCCATGGAGCTCTACGGCAAGGCCACCGCCGCTGGTCCGGAGGTGAAGTACAACATGGGCATCGTGAACATCCAGAACGGCGACTACGGCAGCGCTAGCAGCAACATGGGCAGCACGAGCAGCTTCAATGCTTCTTTGGCCAAGGCCCTCGGTGGCGATGCCGCCGGTGCACAGCGCATCCTGGAGGCCAGCCCCGAGAAGGACATGGCTATGGGCCACTACCTGATGGCCATCATCGGTGCCCGCCAGAACAACGGCGACATGGTGCGCAACAACCTCGCGATGGCCGTGCAGAAGGATGCCAGCCTGCGTGAGAAGGCCATGAAGGACCTTGAGTTCCGCAACTTCAAGGGCCAGCTCGGCATCTAAGCCGAAGCCCAACGAATCGGGAAGCCCCTTCGCTTGCGCGAGGGGGCTTCTTCATTTATTGGGTCTGAGAAATATTGAGCCGTATCCATACCAAGTGCGCACCTGCGGGAGGCAAGCACTCAATGACAGGAAGTCAGGAAAGCCGCGATCTTCTTCACCTATGTCACCTGCTTCACCGTGTAATCATCAGGTCAGTGAACCGGTTTTCCCGCCGTCTGGGTTATTGAAATCACCTGTCTCGCTGGAATCTGGCGCTTTCTTCCGAACGGCACCTGGCGCGCCCGGATCAACCAAGCCGGACAGGCTCATTTGAGGGCTGTTGCAGGTCCGCGAACGCTTGCCATTTCGGTCAAATACAACGAAGCCCCTCCGAGTCATCGGAAGGGCCTCATTGCGGCGGGAGGCGCGAAAAGGCGGCGCTACCTCACGCCATCTGAGGGTGGGCCCTGCCCACTTTATGCGACTTGGGCAGGGGAGCCTGGCCGCGCAAGGGGCCGAGGTATTGCTCGTCGCTGAGGGCGAGGTTGAGGATGTAAAGGCCGTTGAAGGCAATCACGAGGATCTTGTCCACCAAGGAGGTTTTGCCGAAGCAGGCGATTACTTCCATCCACACCTTGGGGATGAAGTAGAGCTGGCCCCAGATGGGGATGAGCATCTTCCAGCCATCGCTGGCCGGACGACCAACGATGCGCATGAAGACGACCACGTTCCAAACGGGCACGAAGGCAGCGAGACCAGGCTGACGGCACTTTTCATAGAGGCGCCATTGCGCTAGGATGGCGATGGCAGCAATGAAAGCCAGCGCGTAGTAGAAGGCGTTGCCCAGATGCAACGTGTAGTAGAAATAGTCGTGGAAATCCTTCAGGTAATCCATGTCGTGCAGGTTTTTGTGGGGTGGTAAGGCCCCGTATGGCAGGCGGTTCCGTACAAATAGACGCCTTGAATGGGGCCAAGTTGCCTTGCCAACGGGGGCTTCTATCCCCAGCGTACTGTGCATTCGGCCAACGGGCGCGCCCGATCGGCCAACGGCGAAAAAGCCTGATTATCAGCCCCTCGGCAACGCGTAAGTCTTCACGTCGCCTTCGGTGATCTCCTTTTCACTGAGGATCACCAAGCGCTCGATCACGTTGCGCAGCTCGCGCACGTTACCGGTCCACGGGAGCTTCTGAAGCTCTTTGATGGCCTTGTCGGCGATCTTCTTCGGCGCGATGCCCTGCTCGATGCACACCAAGCTGATGAAGTGTTCGGCCAGCAGCGGCAGGTCATCCAGGCGCTCGCTGAGGCTGGGCACATGGATCGGGATCACACTGAGGCGGTGGTAGAGGTCCTCGCGGAAATTGCCGGCAGCGATCTCTTTCTTCAGGTCTTTGTTGGTGGCTGCTATCACGCGCACATTCACTTGCACATCCTTGTCGCCGCCAACGGGCGTGATGCGCCCTTCCTGCAATGCGCGCAGCACTTTGGCTTGCGCAGCTAGCGCCATGTCGCCGATCTCGTCGAGGAAGAGTGTGCCGCCATCGGCCAGCTCGAATTTGCCCTTGCGATCCTTGATGGCGCTGGTGAAGCTGCCCTTCATGTGGCCGAAGAGCTCGCTCTCGATCAGCTCGCCGGGGATGGCCGCGCAGTTCACTTCGATGTAGGGCCCTTCGGCGCGGCTGCTCTTCTGGTGGATCAATCGCGCCACGCCTTCCTTGCCCGCGCCGTTGCCGCCGGTGATGAGCACGCGCGCATCGCTGGGCGCCACCTTCTCGATCATCTCACGGATCTCGCCCAGCGCTTTGCTCTCGCCGATCATCTGCACGGTGCCGCCTTTCGCCTTGCCTACTTTCTGGCGCAGCACCTTGGTCTCTTGCACCAGATTGCCGCGGTCCAGCGCGTTGCGCACGCTCACCAGGATGCGGCTGATGTTGGGCGGCTTCTCGATGAAGTCGAAGGCGCCTTTCTTAAGCGCATCAACGGCGGTGTCGATGGTGCCGTGGCCGCTGATCATCACCACGGGCAGCTCTTCGTTGTGCGCTTGCAACTTGGTGAGCACCTCCAGTCCATCCATCTTGGGCATCTTGATGTCGCAGAGCACCAGGTCGAACTTGCCCTTGATGGCCTTCTCCAGTCCGGCCATGCCGTCCTCGGCCTCTTCCACCTTGTGCTTCTCGTGCTCCAGGATGTCGCGCAGGGCTGCGCGGATCGCTTTTTCGTCGTCGATGATGAGGATGCTGGCCATGCGTGAGGTGCCCTGCTGAACGGGGGCGGGCAAAGATGCGCAGGGCGGGGGAAGAGTGATAGCTTGCGGCATGGCGCCAGACCTGCTACCGTCTAGATTGCCTGCAATGACAATTTCGATTCCTTCGTTCGGTGCTGCCTCAACCCATGTCAGAGCCAACCATTGCCTCAGTCGGCGTCTTCGACACATGACCAAACGGACGGTAGGACAATTCGTGCTCGCAATTCTGCCGCTCACCTCCTTCGGGCAGGACATGCTCCCGGAGCTGAATATGTGGCGGCCCAACAGCACCGTGTTGTGCATCTCTGTGGACAGCGCGAACAACGTGGCGTACATCGGGGGCTTATTCACGAGCCTCACCGATCCGGACCCACCATTCACCTCGGTGACTCGGAATTATGTCGCCGCCATCGACCTTACTACCGGTGAGCCGCTTCCGTGGAACCCGGACCCGAATTACCATGTGTATTCCATCGCGCAAACAGCGAATACCGTGTACCTCGGCGGCGGCTTCTACACCATTGCCGGACAGTCACGAGCGGGCCTGGCCGCCGTGGATAAAGTCACAGGTGCCCCTCAATCGTGGAATCCAGCGCCGGGACCAAACGTGATGGCCATGTCGATTGCTGCGGGCAAGCTCTTCATTGGCGGCACCTTTTCCTTTTTTGTGGGTGGTGCATGGCGCACCTACACCGCCGCGTTCGATCTGGGCACAGGCGCAATCACCAGTTGGTACCCCGCACCGAACGACTTTGTGCTCGCCTTGCAGCCAATTGGGACCACCATGTACCTGGGCGGCCATTTCACCACGTTGTCCGGTGGGCTGCCCAGTCCCTACCTCGCTGGCGTTGACATGAATTCGGGGACGACCCTGAGCTTCGTATCGCAACCGAACGGCGTTGTGCGAGCTCTGACAACCGCCGGAGGGCGCCTCTATCTGGGCGGTGAGTTCACCGAAGTGGATGGAGTGCCGCGCAATCATGCGGCCGCGCTGTCTGGTGGAAGCCTGCATGGCTGGAACCCGGCTCCGAATAATACGGTGGAAGCGTTGGTCAAGACCGGTACACAGATCGGCATCGGCGGGACCTTCATCAGTGCGGGTGGTCAATCCTACATCTCTCGCTTGGTGGTGGTGAACGGAATAACGGGAGCGGCCACTGCGTGGAATCCTGGCGTGAATGGACCGGTTTCGGCACTGGCCGCCAGTGGCGGGCGGTTACTGGCGGGCGGCGGGTTCAGCACCGTCATTCAATTCGAGCAGTTGAACTTCACCAGTTTCATCCCGGCTCCGCCGCTGGTGCGCGTGCAGCCGCAGATCTTCTTGGAGGGTTGCTATGTGAGCGCCCAGCTCACCATGCACGACTCGCTCCGGCGCGCTTCATTGGTGCCGCAGACCGAACCGTATTCCGCGATGGGCTATTCCTTCACCAGCGGAGGCGCATACGGCACGATCACGCCCTCGGCGATGGCGAACGCCACGAACACGGCAGTGGTGGATTGGGTGGTGGTGGAACTGCGCGATGCAGTGGATCCGACGGTGATCGTGGCGAGCAAGCGGGGTGTGCTGCTGCGCAACGGGAATGTGATGGATGTGAATCGCTTGTCGCCGCTGTGGATTCCCGTGCAACCGGGCAACTACCATGTTGCAGTGCGGCACCGCAATCACCTCGGCGCCATGACCGCTGCTCCGGTGGCCTTATCGGCAATCAACACCGTCATCAACTTCACCGCATCGGGTTTCGCCGCTTATGGCACCAACGCCTTGAATAGCGTCGGCGCGAGGAAGGTGCTATGGTCCGGCGATGCCACGAGCAACGGAGAAGTGAAGTACATCGGCGCTGGCAACGACCGCGACCCCATCCTCATCGCCATTGGCGGCAACACGCCCACCAACAGCGTGAGCAATGTGTACAGCCCGCTCGATGTGAACATGGATGGCGTGATCAAGTACACGGGCACGAACAACGATCGTGATCCGATACTGAGCACGGTGGGCGGGAGCACGCCGACGAATACGCGGGTGCAGCAGATCCCTTAGCCCATCGCAGCCGCGCCTTCCTTCAGCGCGTACTTGCTCCACGCCAATTCGCGGATGCCGCCGGCCAGCAGCACACGATCAATCTGGATGAGCGCGTAGGGCATGGTGTCCACGCGGTGCTCCGGCAGGCCAGGGACTTGAAGGCGCTGCGCACGATCCATGCGGAGCAAGCGGTCCTTCACGGCATCGAACTTTAGTGCAGTGAACGCGAGCGTGACGGCATCAGGCGCCAGTGCCTCGCCGCGCTCGGCGCTGACGATGCGCGCCAGTGAATCGAAGCTGCCCGCGCTGCCTACGAGCACATGCGGCTCTTGGCGCTCCACCACGGAGTAGAGCGCTTCCAGTTGGTCGTCGAGATGCGCAGCGATGCGGGCCTCTTCTTCCACGGTGATGGGATCGCTGATGGGGATGCGTTCGCGCAAACGTGTCACACCCAACTCGAAACTGCGCTTCCACATCAGCGCCTTGTCGGTGGCGAGGATGAACTCCGTGCTGCCGCCGCCGATGTCCATCACCAACGATGGCTGCGATCCGAAACGCACCGCCTGCCGAACGCCCGCGAGGATCAACTCGGCCTCTTGATCGCCGGGGATGATGCGGATGACGATGCCCAGCTCCTGCTTCACCTTACGCACGAAGTCCTCGCCGTTGCGTGCATTGCGCAGCATCGATGTGCCGAAGCCTCGGATGCTCGCAGCGCCATGGTCCATCGCTGTGGCCTTATGCTTCCGCAGCGCTTCCATGCCGCGCTCGAAGGCGTCGGCTGCGATCATGCCTTGCTCAATGCCTCCTCTTCCCAAGAAGACGGGCAGCTCCACGCTATGCACAATGCGCAATCCCGCTTCGCCCTGCTCATAGATCAGCAGGTTGAAGGTGTTGGTGCCGAGGTCGATGATTGCGTTCATGAATCATGGTCGACCCTGAGGGTCGACGGTACAGTCGCCAATCCGCAATTCATTATCAGGCCCTGTAGAACAGCCATCGCCCCAATTCCTTCCAGCTCACCTTCTTGCCATACATCAGGATGCCGGTGCGGTAGATGCGTCCTGCCAGCCACACGCTACCGACGAAGGTGGCCACCAGCAGCGCCATGCTGAGCAGCAATTGCCATACGGGCACGGTGCCCATCACCACGCGCACCATCATCACGATGGGGCTGGTGAGCGGGATCATGCTTCCCCAGAATACAGCTGGGCTCTCGCTGTTGAGCACCGCCAACTGAGCGATGAAGATCGCCACAATCATGGGGATCGTGACGGGGAACATGAACTGTTGCGTGTCGGTCTCGCTATCAACCGCGCTTCCGATGGCGGCGAGCAAACTGGCGTAGAGCAGGTAGCCGCCGATGAAGAAGAAGGCGAAGACGGCGAGCACCACTGGGATGTTCACTTGCGCGATGAAGTCCGTGACCTTATCGGCATCGATCGGCGGCGCCGCTGCTTGTGCTTGCGTAGCCATGAGCTGCTGCTGCATCTGTGTGGTCATGCCGTTCTCTGCAAGCACGGCGGGGTCGAACTTCGAGCTGGCCAGAACAGCCAATCCGATCACGAGCATTACAGCCGTGATGCCGATCCATAGCATGAATTGCGTGAAGCCCACCATGGCGACGCCCACGATCTTGCCCATCATCAACTGGAAGGGGCGCACGCTGCTGATGAGCACTTCCACGATGCGGTTCTGTTTCTCCTCCATCACGCCGCGCATCACCTGCACGCCGTACATGAAGATGAAGATGAACATGAAGTAGCCGAAGAAGAAGCCGATCATGGCCTTGGCGTCGGCCATCGATTCCTTGCCTAGGTCCTTCACGTCGAAGAGCTTCAGATCGAGCGGCTTACGTACGCGCGCGTATGCTTCGCGGTCGATGCCTTCCTTCTGGAGCTTGGCGATCTCGAGGCTCTTCTCCAGCTCGGTGCAGATGTACTGTTTGGCGAACTCGCTGGGCTTGTTCTTGTAGATTAGGTCGGCGCGCGGGTTATCCGTGATGCTGCCGGGCAGCAGTCTTACTTGGATGTTGTAAGGACTCTCCTTGAAGGCGCTATCGGACCAGGTCTTGCCATCGAGGAAGAAGGTCAGGCGCAGCGCCTTGTTGTCCTCCAGTCGGCGTCCGATGAGGCCTTCTTGATCCACCACAACCACCTTGTAGTCCGTGGCTTCTTGCATGCCTACCCACGCCATGGCCAGCACGGCGCCCGTGATCAGCAGCGGCCCCAGGATCGTCATGATCAGGAAGCTGGGCTTGCGCACGCGGGTGATGAACTCGCGCCAGATGATGAGGCGGATCTTTTTCATTTCGCTGCGCTCTATGAA
>JBATND010000289.1:0-13696 GCA_049290175.1 Flavobacteriales bacterium
CCCCTGCAACACGCTCGAAGCCCAGGTGCAGGTGTTCACCGTGAGCGGCCGCTTGGTGAAGACCCTGAACCGGCGCCTGACCTGCGATGGCTTCCGCACAGAGCCGCTGGCATGGGATGGCAGAGACGACTTCGGCGACAACCTTGGCCGCGGGGTTTATGTGTACCGCCTGAGCGTGGTTGCGCCCGATGGCGCCAAAGCCGATCAATTCGAGAAACTCGTGATCCTCCGCTGACCCGGCAACCGCCGGAACGCCAGTATATTCGCACCCCTTTCCACGACCGCCTGATGACCCTCCGCCGATTCTCGCCCCTGCTCTTGGCGCTTTCACTGCCCTTCGCTTTCGCCATTCCTGGCAACGCACAGAACAATGCGTGCGTGAACCAGCTCAATGGCCGGGACTGCAAGGAAGGCAACATGAACACCATTACTACGGCGGTGCCATTCCTCATGATCAGCGTGGATAGCCGTGCCGGTGGCATGGGCGATGCGGGCGTAGCTGTTTCGCCGGATGCGAACTCGATCCACTGGAACCCATCGAAGCTCGCTTTCGCGGATAAGGAAGGCGAATTCAACATCAGTTACAGCCCATGGCTGCGGAAACTGGTGCCCGATATGAGCCTGGCCTACGTATCCGGCTACAAAAAGCTCTCGAACGACCGCAGCGCCATTGGCGGAAGCCTGCGCTATTTCAATTTGGGCAGCATCACCTTCACGGACATCAATGGCAGCACCATCCGCGAGTTCAAGCCTGCCGAGTTCGCCGTTGATGTGGCCTTCGCGCAGAAGTTCAGCGACAACTTGTCCGGTGGAATCGCCATCCGCTACATCAATAGCAACCTCACCGGTGGCATCAGCGTGCAGGGCGCTAATAGCAAAGCCGGCCAGAGCGTGGCGGCCGATGTGAGCTTCTTCTACCAAACTCAAGAGATGCAGCTCGGTGAGAAGGACGCCACCTTTGCTTTCGGCCTGAATGTGAGCAACGTGGGCGCCAAGATGAGCTACACCTCATCGGCCAACAAGGACTTCATCCCGATCAACCTGCGTCTTGGCCCAGCGCTTACTGTGAATCTGGATGAGTACAACAGCCTCACGGTGAACCTTGACGCCAATAAATTGCTCGTACCCACCCCGCCGATTTACGACCCCAAGGAGCGCGACCCTGCTACCGGCGAGTTCCTTGTCGCCAGCGGGCGAAATCCGAATGTGGGTGTCGCTGAAGGCATCTTCGGAAGCTTCTCGGACGCACCCGGATTCGGCGAATGGAATGCGGACAGCTCCGCATACACGGTGTACGAAGGCAGCAAGCGCCGCGAGGAGTTCCAAGAGGTCAACCTCGCTGGCGGCCTCGAGTACTGGTACGACAAGCAATTCGCCTTCCGTGCGGGCTACTTCCACGAGCACTTCAACAAAGGGAACCGGCAGTACTTCACCGTGGGCCTTGGCCTGCGCTACAGCAAGTTCGCCCTTGACATGAGCTACCTGATCGCCAATCAGCAGCGCAGCCCATTGGCCAACACCTTGCGCTTCACGCTCGGCTTCGTGTTCAGCAAGGAAAAGAAGAAGCCCAGTTGATGGCCCTTTCGGGCGGCTTCCCCTTCCGTGTCGGTTTCGGCTACGATGCGCACCAGCTAACAGCAGGGCGCGCCTTGTGGCTGGGCGGCGTGCAGATCGATCACCCCGAAGGACTCGACGGCCACAGCGATGCCGATGTGCTCCTGCACGCGGTGTGCGATGCGCTCCTCGGCGCCGTTGGGATGGGCGATATCGGCCAGCAATTCCCGAATACCGACCCGGCATGGAAAGGGGCCGATAGCAAACGCCTGCTTGCAGCCGTGGTGAAACTCCTTCATGATAGCGGCTGGCGCGTGGGCAACGTGGATTGCACCTTGGTGATGGAGCGGCCGAAGGTGATGCCCCATGCACCGGCTATGCGTGCCGCAATGGCGCCCTTGCTGCAGATCGCTGATGATGCCGTGAGCATCAAGGCCACCACAAACGAGCGCATGGGATTCGTGGGCAGAGAAGAAGGTGCTTGCGCCTATGCCGTAGCGCTGGTGCATCGCGCGGAAGCCGCAGCCGGATAGTTTCGCCGCCCAAGCAGAATCCATGCGCATACTCGTTACCGGATCCAACGGATTGCTCGGCCAGAAACTCGTGGAAGCGCTGCGCAGTGATGCCAGCGTTGAACTGATCGCCACCGGACGTGGCCCCGACCGAACACCAGTGCCCTTGGGCAATTGGTACCACACGTTGGACTACACCGTGAAAGCCGATGTGGACCGCGTGTTGGATGCGACACGGCCCGATGTTGTGATCCATGGCGCTGCCATGACCAATGTGGATGCCTGCGAGACCGACCCAGACGCCTGCCACGCCCAGAACATCGCCGCGACCCAGAACCTGGTCCAGGCTGCCAAGCGGAACGGAAGCCACTTCATCTTCCTCAGCACCGATTTTATCTTCGACGGGCTGAACGGCCCCTATCGTGAAGACGATGCGCCTGCGCCGCTCAGCGTGTATGGGCAGAGCAAACTCGATGGTGAACGAATGGTCATGGAAGCCGGATTGGCCAAGTGGTCCATCGCCCGCACGATCATCGTGTTCGGCGTGGCGCCCGGCCTTAGCCGCACCAATGTGATCCTGTGGGCCAAGGGCGCGCTGGAGAAAGGCCAGCCGATCAAAGTGGTGGACGATCAATGGCGCATGCCCACACTTGCCGAGGACCTTGCCGATGGCTGCATCCGCATCGCGAAGCAAGGAGCATCAGGCGTCTTTCACCTGAGCGGGCCCGATGGCATGAGCATCCTCGAACTGGTGCAGCGCGTGGGTGTGTTCTTCAAGCTCGACACCTCGGTGGTGACACCGGTGAAGAGCGACACCTTGGGCCAGCCTGCCAAGCGCCCTCCGAAAACGGGGTTCGTGATCGACAAGGCACGGCGCGCACTGGGCTGGAACCCGCGCACCTTCGAGCAAGGGCTGGCAGTAGTGGCCGAGCAGTTGAGCGGCCAATAGGGAGTTACGCACCTGCTTGTCCGGCGTGCGTCCAGGATCCGGCTTGATTGGCTCACCGCAACAACCAATGGTTGAGCCGACTACATTGGCCAACCACAACCCTGTTGCATGGCGATTACTCAGAAAGAAGCGTGGGGCACACGCGTAGGCCTGATCCTGGCCATGGCTGGCAATGCCGTTGGCTTGGGCAACTTCCTGCGCTTCCCTGTGCAGGCGGTGAACAACGGCGGCGGCGCCTTCATCATCCCCTATCTCGTTTGTTTCCTGCTCATGGGCATTCCGCTGTTGTGGATCGAATGGAGCATGGGCCGATTCGGTGGGCGCAGCAACAACCACAGCACGCCCTTCATCCTGGACACGATGACCAAGCGCGCCTTCTGGAAATACTTCGGCGTGTTCGGCATCTTCACCAACATAGCTGTCGCGGCCTACTACTGCTACATCGAGAGTTGGACCATGAGCTATGTGTGGCACAGCATCGCTGGCACTTTCGATGGGTTGAGCCAATCGCAGGTAGCGCAGTTCTTCAAGGACTATGTGGACATCGGCAAGAGCCACTCGGGCATCCCGTATGAAGCGGTCGTGTTCTACATCCTTTGCCTTGGCCTGAATACGTGGATCCTCTCGCGCGGCCTGCGCGGCGTGGAGCGCGCAGCGCAGATCGGCATGCCGCTGCTCATCCTGTTCGGGATCTTCTTGGCCCTGCGCGGTCTCACGCTCGGCACCAGCGGAGCAAGCGCCGAAGTGCCCACCGCCAGTGCATGGGATGGCTTGAACTTCCTCTGGACACCGCAGTTCGACAGCTTGAGCAATCCGAAGGTGTGGCTCGCGGCAGCCGGCCAGATCTTCTTCACCCTTAGCGTGGGCATGGGCACCATCCACTGCTACGCAGCATACGTGCGGAGCAAGGACGACATCGCGCTGAACGCCGTTACCAGCGGCTTCACCAATGAATTCGTGGAAGTGGTGCTGGGCAGCTTGATCGTGATCCCCATCGCCGCCGGCTACCTCGGCCTCGATTGGGTGAAGGAGAATGCGGGCTTCGGCATGGCTTTCCAGACCATGCCATTCCTCTTCGAGAAGTGGGGCCCCTTCCTCAGCGCTGCAGCTGGGGTGATGTGGTTCGGCCTGCTCTTCTTCGCGGGCATCACCAGTTCGCTCGCCATGGGCACGCCATGGATGGGCTTCATGCGCGACGAGTTCGGGTGGGGCAGGGCGAAAGGCGCCATCACCTTCGGGCTCATCGTGCTCTGCTTAGGCTTGCCCACTGTGCTCTTCTTCGAGCATGGCGTGTTCGACGAGTACGACTATTGGGCTGGAACCGTGAGCCTCGTGGTATTCGCGCTTGCCGAGACCATCCTCTTCGCTTGGATCTTCGGCATGGATAAAGGCTGGGCCGAACTCAAGAGCGGCGCCGACATGCGATTACCGGGCATCTACAAGATCATCATCAAGTACGTGACGCCAGCACTGCTCACGGTGGTCTTCCTCGGCTCCGTATTCACGCCCTTGGGTAACGATTGGCAAGGCGCCCTCTCGTCGCTGGCCTCTGGCAACGGCTGGCCACTGGACGACAGCTCCTTGGTGAAGATGATCGCCAATAGCGGCTTGAACAAGCAGATCGCAGCGGCATCGGGAGAAGAACTCAAGCAGTTGCAGGACCGCAAGTTCTTCGTGAACCTCGCGCGGATCATCCTCATGCTCACCTTCGCGGGCCTCGCCTTCTTGGTGTATCTGGCCGGCCTCAAACGCGCCCGCGCCCAACGCAGCAACCCATGAACACCAGCGCGCTCATCCTCATGCTCTCCGTTCAGTTGGTCGTAGTGGCCATCACCGGATGGTTCTACTACCGCGTGCTCACCACCAAGCCCAGGCCCGAGCCGGACAGCTACGCGGAGAACGACGACGAGCCACGTTGACCGCCATGTCATGGCCACGCCGCAGGACCGTGAGCAAGAGCGAAGGGATTTCGCGAGCAGGCCTTTCAAGGAACAACTGAAGGACCTCTTCCACCTGCACAAGGCGGAGCGCAGAGGCAACGCCTTCTTCATGGTGGTGCTGCTCATGGCAGCCGGAGCCTTCTACTACTACCGATTGCACTATCGGCCCAACACGGCGGACCTTGAACCGATGCGTTTGGAGATGCTGGCCTGGATGGCAGCGCGCGATTCGGCGGACCGCAAAGCTGAAGTGAAACTCGCGGAACCCTTTCCATTCGACCCGAACACAATCACGGTTGAGGATTGGATGAAACTGGGCCTCTCCGCGAAACAGGCCGCATCGATAGACCGCTACCGGACCAAGGGCGGGCGCTTCCGGAGGAAATCGGATGTGGCGCGCATGTACGCTATCAAGCCCGAGTTGTACGAGCGCTTGCATCCGTTCATCCTTTTGCCCGATAGCCTGCCTGCGCGAACTCATCAACCGAAGCAATGGCCCAAGCGCGATAGCCTCCGCACATACCCACCACGAGAGCCTTGGGTCCGTGAATCTCCCGTTGCACGCGCCAAAGTGGAACTGAACAGCGCGGATACCAACGCGCTGATCGCCTTGCCCGGCATCGGTCCATCCTTCGCGCGGGGGATCACGAAATACCGCGACGGCCTCGGCGGCTTCCACTCGCTCGATCAACTCAGCGAAGTGTATGTGCTGAAGGACAAGCCCGATGCGATCGCCCGACTGAAGGAATTGCTCGTGGTTGACACGCTCCTGATCCGGCGCATCCCGCTGAACACATGCACCGCCGAAGACCTCGCCGCACACCCCTACATCCGGTGGAAACTGGCCAAGCCCCTGATCTCCTACCGCACGCATCATGGCCCATTCGCCGAAGTGGCTGCCATCAAGGACCTGCACCTGATCGACGACGACCTCTACCGTAAACTTGCCCCCTACCTCAGCATCGAGTGAGCGCCCTGCAGCAACGCCTCGAAACCGCGATCCGTGCGGTGCCCGACTTCCCGAAGCCTGGCATCCTCTTCCGCGACATCACGCCCGTTCTGGAGGACCCGCTCCTGTGCAGGGCCATCACCGAAGGCTTCCGCGAACGTTTGCAGGATACGCCCATCGATGCCATTGCAGGAATCGAGAGCCGAGGCTTCTTATTCGGGATGCCCTTGGCCTTAGCGCTGGGGATCCCATTCCTCACCGTGCGCAAGAAAGGCAAGCTGCCGTGGAAGACCGTGAGCCACAAGTACGAACTGGAGTACGGCAGCGCCGAAGTGGAAATGCATGTTGACAGCGTGAAACCCGGCATGCGCGTGCTGGTGCATGACGACCTGCTGGCCACCGGAGGCACGGCAGCCGCTGCAGCCGAATTGGTTCGCATGCAAGGCGGCAGTGTGGCCGCATTCTCCTTCCTGATCGAATTGAGCTTCCTGCATGGGCTGAAGAAGCTCGAACCCTACAACGCCAAGGTGACAACCTTGCTTACCTACTGAGACCGATGGAATTCACCACGACCGAGAGCCAGACCATGATCGCGCACGCCGTGCGCGACCTGTGCGAACGAGAACTCCGCCCCTTCTTGATGGAATGGGACGAGAGCCAGCATTTCCCTGCGGAGCTCTTCCGCAACCACTTCGGCCCTGCCGGCATGCTGGGCGTGCTGGTGCCCACCGAATACGGGGGCGCAGGCTTGGGTTACTACGAGTACATCTCCACCATTGTGGAGGTGGCCAAAATCTGCGGCAGCGTGGGCCTCAGTGTGGCTGCGCACAACAGCCTCTGCACCGGCCACATCCTCTACTTCGCGAACGAGGAGCAGAAACAGCGTTGGTTGCCCAAACTCGCCACGGGCGAATGGATCGGCGCGTGGGCATTGACCGAGCCCAACACCGGCAGCGATGCCATGCGCATGAAATGCACCGCGCGCAAAGAGGGCAACGAATGGGTGCTCAATGGCACCAAGTGCTGGATCACGCACGGCATCAGCAGCGATGCGGTGGTGGTGATCGCACGCACCGGCGAGCTGCTCGACAGCAAGGGCATGACCGCCTTCGTGGTGGAACGCGGCACTCCGGGACTGAAGGCCGGCAAGAAGGAGAACAAGCTCGGCATGCGCGCCAGCGAGACGGCAGAAGTGATCTTCGAGGAATGCCGCGTGTCCGAGGCCAACGTGCTCGGTCAAGTAGGCGAAGGCTTCCAGCAAGCCATGAAGATCCTAGATGGTGGCCGTATCAGCATCGCTGCATTGAGCCTCGGCATTGCGAAGGGCGCCTACGAAGCCAGCGTGAAGTACGCCAAGGAGCGTGAGCAGTTCGGGCAATCCATCTCGAATTTCCAAGCGATTGCCTTCAAACTAGCCGATATGGCCACGCGCATCGAGGCAGCGGAACTGCTCACCTTGCAAGCCGCCGACCTGAAGAACCGCGGGAAGAAGATGACGAAGGAGAGCGCCATGGCGAAGTACTACGCCAGTGAAGTGGCGGTGTGGGCCAGCAACGAAGCAGTGCAGATCCACGGCGGTTATGGCTACACCAAGGATTTCCCGGTGGAGAAGCACTACCGCGACAGCAAGCTCTGCACGATCGGCGAAGGCACTAGCGAGATCCAGAAACTGGTGATCAGCAGGCAGGTGCTCAAGGGCTGAGGCCGATTGCGCGCAAGCTCACGCAGGCGATAGTGCTCGCCAAGCCGAAGGGAGGGCCTGCACGAGATCCATGGCCGTCATGCCGTGCTGTCCAAGTTGATCGGCAGCAATGTCACCCGCCAATCCGTGCAAGTAGGCGCCAAGCATACAAGCGTCACCGACGGAATATCCTTGGGCGAGGATACCAGCGAGAAGCCCGGTAAGCGCATCGCCGCTA
This sequence comes from Flavobacteriales bacterium, assembly GCA_049290175.1. Classification (GTDB taxonomy): domain Bacteria; phylum Bacteroidota; class Bacteroidia; order Flavobacteriales_F; family PHOS-HE28; genus PHOS-HE28. Next base: position 7,824 of record JBATND010000289.1, read on the forward strand.
CCGCCCTTGGCCATGCCCGAGTTGCCGGTCGGGTTGAAGCGCACCATGCCATCTGGAGCGCATACTGCGGTATAGGCTCCCTTCAGAATGATGTGGCAATTCCAATCGCTCGCGGCTTGTCTGGCAGCTTGCAAGCGATCGTAACCGGTGGCGAAAGAATGACCAGCCAATCGCTCGAACTCCTTGGGGTGCGGAGTAAGCACGGTATTCTTTGGCAATGCGTGCAATAGCGCTGGCTGCTTGGCGATGATGTTCAAGGCATCGGCATCCAGAACAAGTGGCACATTCACCTGTTCAAGCAGTTCCTCCAGTACATGGCCTGCCGTGGGTTGCATGGAGAGTCCTGGGCCAATGGCCACGCTCGAATATGCATCCAGCGTCGGCAGTCGTTCCAGCACTTCCTTGCCGCATCCCGGATGGCACATGGCTTCTGGCGCGGCAACCTGAAGCGCGCTCAAACCCTCATCCGGCACTACGGCAGTCACCAACCCGACTCCGCTGCGCAATGATGCTCTCGTGGCGAGCACCATGGAGCCCATTCGCCCAAGGCTTCCACCTATGAGCAACGCATGACCGAAGCTGCCCTTGTGCGCGAAACGTGGCCTCGGCTTTATCAGCGCACTCAGATCATGCGCTTCAACCAACTGGTAAGTAGTCGAGCAATTTCGAACGAAGTCGGCATGGAGGCCGATGGGCACGAGCTGCCATTCGCCCACGAAACCAGCGTTCTCTGGCAGCAGCAAGCTGAGCTTGGGTACTTCAATCGTGAGTGTGATCGCCGCACGGACAATTCCTTCGTGATCATTGCCTTCGTTGCTCTCCGCAAAGAGCCCCGAAGGCGTATCAATGGAGACGATTGGACTTCCGCTGGAATTCATCCATGCTACGGCCTCCCGCGCAACTCCCTCCAACGCTGCTCTCAGTCCTGTACCGAGGAGGGCATCGATGATCAGGTCCGCAACGATTCGGTCCAAGTCGTTGGCCGAAGCGCATTCCTGCACGGCAATGCCAGCATCAATAGCGCGTTGCTGTTGCACGGCGTTCTCAGGAGATTGCTGCTTGGCATGGATGATCAAGGCCACAGCCACGGCATAGCCCGCTTGCTTCAAGAGCACGGCCATAGCCAAGCCATCGCCGCCATTGTTCCCCATGCCCGAGACAACGAGGATGGACCGAACACTCCCGAATCGACCACTCCTGATCGCCGCTTCCAGCTGACCTGCGCATGCCGCAGCAGCGCGCTCCATGAGCGCAACAGCAGCAATGGGTTCGTTGGCGATGGTGTACGCATCAGCCTCGCGGATCATCTGCGGGCTGAGCACGGGAATCATGGCGCGCGACTTACTCCTCGAACACGGCCCACTTCAGGTTGAAGGTGTACCGATCGTTGTCCGCAGTGCCATCCACATCCAGAATATCTGTGACCCTGAGAGCCGCGTAGTGGCTCACGTTGCTCGGCAAACTGCCCAACCGAACCAGGATGATGTCGTTCACCGCGATGTTGTTCATCTCCTCTACGGGCACGCCGGAATTGAAGGCATTGCGCACGCTCACATTGGTGGCATTCGCGTAGTCGAAGCCATTGAAGCGGACCATTCTTCCGCCGGCAGGTGAGATCCAGCTACGGCTGATCTGCGTGTCGGACGAAGAAGCCGGATTGTCCTGCAGGTCGCGACGGGCGCTATCCACTGAATACAGCACTGGTAAGCGCTCCTCCAGATCGAACGCCGACTCGCCCTGAATGGCCGAGTTGCGCGAATAGAACTGATGGCCCGTGGTCTCGGTGAGCAAAATGGCGCCCAGATTCACGCTTAATGTGCGTCGGGTGGACATCTTGTCGCCATCTGCCTCGAAGAGTTCGAAGGTGAGTTTGGTGGAGTACGGGGCCGTTGCATGTGGAACCAGGTACTCCCAATTCATGCTAAACGAGCTCCCTGATATTGCGGTATCAATCACCGTGATGGTGAAATCATTGTCTCGCTTCGATGTGATCAAGAGTCGGCTCAAGGTCGATTTGTCCGAAGTTCCGGTGATTCGGAACTCCACCACATTACCCGACGTAGTGGCGATCACAGGTGCGCTGGGCGAGACCGTTAGCACAGGAATGTCGTTCTCGCGCTTGCAGGCAGAGAACAGCAATACGGAGAAAAGAGCTACGGCGATTGAAAGCAGTGGGAGACGCATGGTGCGAAGGTATTGGGTTAAATCACGAGAGCCGCGACCAAATGGTCGCGGCTCTCGCCTAGAGAAAGCAGCCGCTTACTTCGACTTGATGCGGAAGGCCTTCGCACGAACCGTGAGGGTTGTGCGGTTGCCAAGGAACATCTGGTCCTGTACGCTGCTGGAGTTGATGGGGAGCACGAAATCGGCATCCTCACGCTGCATCAGCGCGTCGTAGAGCGCGTTGTTGGTCATGCGGTCCTGCGGGATGATTCCGCCGCCGCCGATGGTGGCCACATGGAAACGACGACCGCCAATCGGGAGCACTCCGAATAGGAAGCTCTGCGTGGCTGTGCCGCTCACATCACCGATGTACTCGAGGTCCTCCATCTTAAAGTGGATCTGCGTCTGCACTGAGGTGCCCGCGATCGACTTGGTGTAAACCGTGCAGGAGGAGAACAGCAGCACTACGGCCAGTGGCAGCAGGATGATGGCTTTGATCTTCTTCATTGCTGCGTGTGGTTACGTAGTGGTTCTTAGTTAAAGTAGATGTTCGCAACGATGCGCACCTGGCCGTTGGTATCCATGCTCGCGAAGCGCTGCTTCACGCTGGAGTACTGACCGTTCGCTGCGTTCTGCTGCGCAGCGGTGTTGGGATCTTCGCCAACAGTGTAGTACTCCCAAGAGTCATTACCAGAGGTGATTTCATGCTTGGTGCGGTTGCCGAGCTGCCAGAATGCGCCCCAACCGTACTCCAGACCGAGCGCGATGGGCAGGTCTAGCACGAAAACATTGAAACCCACAACGCCACCAAGACCAACGATTGTGTAGGGGGTGGTCATGGTGTGCGCTGAATTGTTGTCGGCGTCACGGAAGGTGTAGGTCTCCACAGAGCGCGAACGACCGAAACCCAAGAACAGGTCAGCACCGGCGTAAACATCAAAGATGTTCGAGCTGCTGAAGTGCTTTTCGATACCGGGCACGAGCATGTACTCGCGGGTGCTCTGCTTGTACTCAAACTCCGACAAGTTGGCTTGGATGAACTGCGTCGAGTCAACCTCCCCTTTGATGGCGCGCGAATCACGCTGCAGGCGGAAGCCGGCGCGGATGGCTACGTCATCCTCAATGAATTTCTTGAAAGTCAGCAAATTACCCCTACCCAAGCGGTTCCAAGCTGTGTTTGTTTCGGCCGAACCGGCTTGGAAATCAACGTTGTCACCACCGAGGGCGATTCCGAAAACGAGGGCCATATCGCCGGCCACAGGGCGACCGCCGAACTTGTACCGGGTATCCTGGTTCTCCCGGGTAGAGAGCTGAGCGCTCGCCACGGAGCAGAGACCCAGCAAAGCGAATGACAGTAGCGTCTTTTTCATTGGGCTTGATTTGGTTTAGTGCCTTTTGAACCCGGCCAAAAGTAGGTCCGAGCGGCCGCAAACATAGTTGGTCCTTTCATCATTACCAACCTGAAGCTGTTGAACACCTGATGAGATGTTCAAAACAGCACTCAGCAGATTCATCTGCCTAGTGGTGCCAATTAGGTGCCTCACTTGGCCTTTTCGGCAAGCATGGGCACGAACCGGAAGCTCCCTTTCGCTTGGGCGTGAAGCGTGCCATCGGCAGCTTTCATCAGCACCTGCATCTGCTGCACCTCCCCTTCACCAACCGGGATGATCAGGGGCGCACCAGGTTTCAGCTGCTCAACCAGCGCTGGCGGCACGAAAGGAGCACCGCAGGTGACCAATATGCCATCGAACGGTGCTTCGCGCGGAAGGCCCGCGAAGCCATCACCGTGAAATACCGAGGCCGTGTAGCCCAAGCGACCTAAACGCTCCTTTGTTTGCAGATAGAGGGGCTTGTGGCGCTCGATACTGAATACGCGCACGCCCATGGCGCTGAGAACCGCTGTTTGATAACCGCTTCCCGTGCCGACCTCCAAGATGCGCTGCCCGGGCCTGGGGTTCAACAATGCTGTTTGAAAGGCCACTGTATAGGGCTGAGAGATGGTCTGCCCGCACGGAATCGGGAAGGCGGTGTCCTCGTAGGCCCGCATCTGGAATGCGCTGTCATCAATGAACAGATGCCGAGGAACTTTTCCGATGGCCGTGAGCACGGATTCATTGTCGATGCCCTTCTCCCTGAGCAGCGCAACCAGCTTGCGCCGCATTCCTTGATGCCTGTAGTCGTCGGTGCCGCGCATGCTTGAAGCGCGCAAAGGTACCTGAGCCTGCGTTCAGCATCCGGCTATTTTTGCGCGCTTTTCATCCAACCTGTTCATGGAATCTCAACCAATCCGAATCGGCGTGCTGGGAGCTGGCCATCTGGGCCGCATCCATGTGCAGCAATTGCTCAATGTGCCCGAATTCGAGGTGGTGGGCGTTTTCGACCCGCACCCAGAGAAGCGCGCAGCGATCGCAGCAGAGTTCAATGTGCAAGGATTGGAATCGGCTGAGGAACTCATGGCCAAGGTTGATGCGATTGACATCGTGACACCAACGCTTGTCCACCACCAGCTGGCGAAACAGGCGTTAGAGACAGGGCTCCACGCGTTCATTGAGAAGCCTGTGACCGTGAGCGTGGAAGAAGCGGAGGACTTATCACGAATCGCGATGGAGCGCGGGCGCGTAGTGCAGGTAGGGCATGTGGAGCGTTTCAATCCGGCGTTCCAAGCAGCACTGCCCTACTTCGGGGAGCCCATGTTCATTGAGGGCCATCGCTTGGCCCAGTGGAATCCGCGCGGCACCGATGTGAGCGTGGTGCTCGACCTGATGATCCACGACATCGACCTGATCCTGCACGTGGTGAAGAGCCCTGTGCAATCGGTACAGGCCAGCGGAGTGGCCGTGGTGAGCGATACGCCCGACATCTGCAATGCACGCATCGCCTTCGCGAACGGATGCGTTGCGAACCTCACCGCAAGCCGCATCAGCCTGAAGAACATGCGCAAGAGCCGCTTCTTCCAGCGCGATGCATACATCTCAGTGGATATGCTCGACAAGGCCACCGAGATCGTGCGGATGCGGCCGGTGGAAGGTGAAGCCGACCCTTTCGCCGTGACCATTGACTTGGGTGCGAACAAGGGCAAGCGCGAGATCTCGTTCGAGAAGCCTGCAGTACCTGCGATCAATGCCATTCGCGAGGAGTTGGCGGCTTTTGCCATGAGCATCAGGGAAGGCAAGCCACCGAAGGTGACCTTGGCCGAAGCTACTGAGGCCTTGCGTACCGCATTGGCCGTGCTCCGCAGCATGGATTCGCCGAATTCATGAACACGCATACTGATCGGACAGATGCTGCGTTGGGCCGGTGTCATCGCATGATGAATCGATACGCGACGTTGCTTCTTCTCCTTCTGCTTACCTCCGCTTGCAAGAAGGGCGACAAGGTGCCTGCCTATGTGGATGTCGCCCCCATGACCATGAGCACCACTTGGACCCAGGGCGGGGCCACTTGCAAGGTCACCGATGCCTGGATAACGGTGAATGAGCGACTTTTGGGCGTGTGGGAGTTGCCTGCGCGCGTACCCATCCTCGCCGAAGGCCCCAACGTGATCGGCGTGGTGCCCGCAATCAAGCGCAACGGGACTTTCGATGACCGGCTCCGGTATCCATTCTACAAACCATTCAACGCCACGGTTGATCTGCTGCGGGAAGGGACGGCCACCGTTAGCCCCACCACCAGTTACACCGACGAGACTCTGGTGTGGCAGGAAGGCTTCG
>JBATND010000290.1:0-4185 GCA_049290175.1 Flavobacteriales bacterium
GGATGGGGTCGCCGTTCTGCACCCATGCGCTGCCGTTCCAGTCGAACACACGCACCTGGCCACCACCCGTGAATGCGATCGTGCTGGCCCGGTAGCCCACGGCGATGCGGTTCCCATCGCCAGAGAGGCTAACGGCATAACCGCACTGGTCGAAGAAGTCAGTGCCTTCGATGGCAATGCCTCGCTGCACCCACTGGCTGCCGTTCCAATCGTAGATCGCCGTCTGCCCGATCTCGTACGTGGTGTTGTTCGGGTTGGAGTCCCAGCCCTTGATGCCCACGGCGATGGTGTTGCCGTTGTTGTTAATGCTCACACTGAAACCGAACTCATCATAGTTGTTCACGCCCTGCAAGGTCTGGCCACGCTGTGTCCACGTATTGCCGTTGCGTTGATACACGTACACCTCACCCCTGTTGGTGTTGGCCTTGTAGGCACCGATCACCAGGTTGTCTCCGTTCTCGTCCAGGTCCAGCGAACCACCGGCGTAAGTGCCGGGCAATAGGATCGGCACACCGGTGATCATGCCCATACCAGGGCCAGCGGAGATGTCGGCGATCCACACTTTCCTCGCCAATGGGCCACCCATGGCCAGGATGTTTCCGTTACCGCTCAAACTCACCGCATGTCCTGCGCGCTGTGGGTTCTCGCTGGAGTAGATGTTGAAGCCGCTATTGGTACGCTGCACCCAGTTCTGGCCGTTGCGGTCGTACAGACGGGTCTTATCGCGGTTCGGTGATCCCACCGCAACCGTATTTCCGTTGGTGGTCACTGCTACACTGTAGCCAGCTTCCTCATCCTGGAAGGTGCCGTCGATGTCGGCGCCCACCTGGCCCCAGCTCCAGGAGTCGAATTGCGCATTGTAGGTGTTCTTGTACACGCGTGCCTGACCGGCGGGCAGCGCACCAACTGCAGCTCCGTCGTTATCGATGGCACCGATGATCACCGTGTATCCATCACCTGAGAGATCAAGCGACCAACCGAAGAGGTCATCGCTGTTCTGGCCCACGAGCTCCTGGTCGAAGTTGAAGGTCTGCTGTGCGGCAGCCGAATGCATGCAGCCGAGCAAGGCAAGCGCGGCCAATGTGCGGGTGGTCATGCGGCGAGGTGAACGGTCAGCAGTAGTGAGTGTCATCGGCATCAGGAGTTGAAGGGTGAGCGCCATGCTCAGTTAATGCGGACAAAGGCAACCATCGAAGCGGGGCACACACCTGTGTTGGTGTGGCGCAGCTCGGTCGAAGGCGCCCAATGTAGTTGTATCGTTCGTGAGCGATGGCGGGCATGCACGGCTATCGCGCATTGTGATCATGTCCCGTCCTGCTGTGACTGAACCCCAGATTGTCGCATACACTCTACGGCCAAGTGCATCATCACGAGGTCTGCTTGCCACACGCTTCACAACGTTTCACGCGCTTGCTGAAGACGCGATAGCCCATGGCACGCATCACCTTTGCGCTATGATCAGATCAATTCCATTTCGCACGACCGCCATCGTGTTGCTGTTGCTTTTCGCAGCAGCCATCGTATTCCAACTCGTGGTGTTGCTTGGTTTCATCCCAACCGAAATGGTGTGGGGCGGGCGCTTGCAGAATGAAGAAGAACGCACCGTCGGCGCGCTGGTGAGCATCGGCGTGCTACTTCTCGCATCGCTCGCTGTATTGAACCGCATGGGCATCATCGGGCGCTCATCATCGGCATACGGCAAGTGGGGCATGTGGCTGGTGTGCGCGCTCTTCGCCCTCAACACCATCGGCAACCTCTTCGCCATGGACCTGCGCGAGACCCTGATCTTCACGCCGATCACATTGGTAAGCGCAGTGCTTGCGGCGCGCGTGGCCATGGGCGATTGATCCATCCGCGCCTCCTCGCGGTCGTCAGCTTCGCAATCGATCAGAAACCGTTCTTTCGCTGCATGAGGCCGCGCATCCTTCTCCCCCACTCGCTCCTTTTGATCGTCGCGATGCTTTGCATCGGGCATGCTTCGGCGCAAGTGCTGCCCAACTATGCGCTATTCAACGCCAAGGGCGGCAAGGTCTCGCACAAGCGCATGCTGCAAACCTTGGCCGCCGCCGATGTGGTGCTCTTCGGCGAGCTGCACAACAACTCCATCGCGCATTGGCTGCAACTCGAAGTGGCGCGCGAGCTCGCCACACGCGGCAACTTGGTTTTAGGCGCCGAGATGATCGAGGCCGATGATCAAGCAACGCTCGATGCCTACCTGCGCGGCGAAATCGACCAAGCAGCCTTCGATACGCTGGCCCGCTTGTGGAAGAACCATCCCACCGACTACGCGCCATTGGTTGAATTGGCCAAAGAGCGCAAGCTGCCTTTCGTGGCGGCTAACGTGCCGCGCCGCTATGCGCGCGCCGTGAACCGGGGCGGCTTCGAGGCATTGGACACCGTGCCAGCTGATCAGCGCCGCTTCATCGCTCCGCTGCCCATCGCCTTCGACCCGAACCTGCCCGGCTACGTGAAGATGCTGGCCATGCTGGGCGATCACGCCACGCCCAACACCGTGAAGGCCCAAGCGCTGAAGGACGCCACCATGGCGCACTTCATCCTGCAACACCTGCCCGCGAGCGGCCGCTTCCTCCACTTCAACGGCAGCTTCCACTCCGATTTCCAAGAAGGCATCTATTGGTACCTGAAGCGCGCTCGTCCCGACCTGAAGGTGGTCACCATCGCCACCATTACTTCGGACCAGCTGAAGATACTGCCCGCCGAGCATCTCGGCCAGGCGGACATCATCCTCTGCGTGGATGCGGATGTGCCGGGGTCGTATTGATAGCCTTCGCGTCCTCCACTTCATCCACCCCATTTCCCGCTTCGTCCACCGCAGTGCCCTAGCGGGTGCTCCAGCTGATTCCCGTCATGCTCGCAAGCCCCACCTTCGGGCAGCTTTGAACGGCACAACCAGCACCTCGCATGACTCGCTTCTGCACATCGCTCCTCCTCCTCGCATCCATCGCTAGCGCGCATGCGCAAGTCACCGTCGATTGGGTGCAGCCGCTCAATGGCATCGCCATCGCGCTTGATCAGCAGAACAACGTGTTCACTGTGAACTACGACGCGAACCTCGGCGGCGACATCACCCTCACGAAGCGCGCTTCCAACGGCAGCCTGATCTGGAACACGGCCTACGACCAGACCAGCACCACGCGCACCGACCGCGCCACCTGGGTGGCAACCGACCAGCAAGACAATGCCATCGTCACCGGCACCATCACTAGCGGCTTCTCGAATCCCGTGAATGCGAACAGCCTCGTGATGAAGTTCGATCCCGACGGCGAACTGATTTGGCGCGTGGTGTACGAGACGGACTTCGATGGTTCCTCCACGCGCAAATGCGTGGTGGACAAAGCCAACAACATCTATGTGCTAGGGCTGGGCATGGGACCGAACGGCATGGTGACCAAGGTGAAGAAGCTGGACCCCGACGGCGGCACCGTGTGGGATTGGTACGATGCGCAAGGCATCGGCGGCCCCATCAACATCAAGTTCACGCCCGACAGCCAGCTCGTGATCAGCGCGCGTGCCCTTATCGGCAACATCAACGGCTATGCACGCATCGACCGCGATGGCAACACCGTTTGGAGCCTGCCCGGCGTGAACAGCTTCACAGTGGGTGATGCGGCCGGCGATGCGTTCGGCAACACGTTCTGCGTGCATGGCACACCGGCCAGCGGCGGCGGCAGCGTGATCAAGAAGCTATCGCCCACCGGCTCGTTGATCTGGGAGTACACTTATCCCATCACCGCCTATCGCGTGGAGGCGGGCAGCGATGGCGCACCGGTGGTGAGCGGCTTCCCCCTGGTGGGCAGCGGTGGCGCGGCCTTCCTGAAAGCATCGGCCGATGGCGATCAGCTCTGGGTGAACAACGATGCCGATGGCCCCAACAATTTCCTGCTGCACGCGCAGATGATGCTCGACACCGATAACAACGCCTACCTGTGCGCGGGCATTCTCTTCAGCATGGGCATCTGCAAGGTACACAGCGATGGCAGCAGCGCGTGGAACGTCACCGCCGGCAGCAGCAACTCGCAGGGCTTCGCCTTGGGCAGCGATAACGCCGTGTACGTGGTGGGCGGCTCCACCCTGCGGCTCATGCAGGACATCACCACTTCGGTGGATGAACGCATGGCTAGCACAAGCATTCGCGCCTATCCGTCACCGGCTCAAGAGCAGCTC
>JBATND010000291.1:0-1575 GCA_049290175.1 Flavobacteriales bacterium
CGGGTGTTTTCATGGCGCTCACTCTCAGGCGAGCGCCACGGCGCGCAGGCCCAGGCGCTGCCGGACCACCTGGCCGACCAGGATGGCCGCCGGGTACATCACGGCTTCCTCGGTCTGCGCGTGCTCGACCAGCGCTTCGGCAAAAGTCACGATGTCGTCGTGGCCCGCACGCGCTGCCGCCTCGCGCAGCTTGCTCAACGCTTCGACGATGCCGCGGTGTTCCTCCAGCATCTGCGGCAGCTCGGCCTCGAGCCGGTCGGTGAGCTCCAGTACCGCTGCCATCTCGGCGTTCGTCTCGCCGCGCGCCAGGGCCACCAGCAGGCCCAGCGGTGGCAGCGCGAACTGATCTTCCTTGACGAAATGCGGGTGCATCAGGCGAGCCAATGTCTTGGCTGCCTCACCGACTTCGCCGCCGGCCTCGGTGGCCCGACGCAGCCGCTCGTGCAGCGCTGCGTGTTCGCTTTGCAGCGTTTGGGGGATGGTGAACTTCATGAAGATCTCCTTGACCTGTCAATGACCAACGCCGACCGGCTTGAAGCCGGGGTGATCGAAGTGCTTGCCGTACTGGTCGAGGGTCTTCGCCACCTTCACCAGGCCAAGTGCCGGGCGCTGCTTGGCGTTCTTGCCGGTCATGGTGCTGGTGTCGTCACCGAGATCGGCGATCAGCAGATGCAGCATGGCGTCGGCCTTCGGCTCGAGCTTGCAGTTGGCGACGATGCCGCCCACTTCGGTGTCGATCCGCGTGGCCAGCTCGCTGTACTGTGCTGGCGTGAGCTTGCCGTTGTGCGCCGCGCCCAGCTGCGGTTCGACCAGGCCACGGATGCGCCCCATGCCCGCGCGCAGCGGCTCGTCGGTGCCCCACTTCTTGCCCTGGTTCAGGGTGAGCTTGTGGGGCGCTGCGGCGTCGTGGCTGTGGTCGACGGCTTGCGCCATGGCCGGGCCGACAGACGAAGCGATCAGCACGGCTGCTGCCGCGGCCGCGATGGACACATTTCGAATCAAGCGAACCAATTCGTTCTCCTTGGTGTGGATGGAATTGCGGCTACGGCGCATCGTGGGTCGGAACGGGTGGAGGGGGAAAGGGTTCGATCCGGTCCGAGCCTGCGCTCAGGCGGCCTCCGCCGTCTGTGCGAGGGCGAACTCTCATCCATCACCGGTCTCCGCTCAGAGCACGCTGAAGTCGATCACGATCATCCCCGGGTCACGTTGGCGGTACTCGACGCTGACGCGGTCGCCGTAGCGCTGCGCGATCTGCGCCAGCAGCGGCAGCGGGTCGTGGTCGTTGGCAAAGCGCATGGTCTCGCCTGGCTGCAGGCTGTCCAGCGCGCCGAAGATCGCGGCATGGCGGAAGCGCTTGGCCACGCCCCGTGCGTCGAAAGGATAGATCGCGTCGGGAGACAGGTGGAGATGAGCTTGTGACATGAAGGCTCCTTGATGGGAAGGTGAAAAAGGCTCGACGCGATGCGTCGGTTCGAGACGGCTGAAGTGATGTGACGGATTCATGCATCGGACGTGCCGGTCCGGCGGGTCCTGCGCAAGCTTTTTGGGCTTGCGATGGGCGCCGCGCCAGTGCGC
>JBATND010000292.1:0-3294 GCA_049290175.1 Flavobacteriales bacterium
GTGGGTTTCCTCTTGCTCTTCGTTGGCAACGGCGCGGTGGTTTGGGCGCAGCAAACGGTGCCCAGCAGCGTGGCGGCCATCGCCATCGCCGTGGCGCCGCTCTCCTTCACCTTGATCGATAAGCCGCAATGGGGCGTCAATTTCCGCAGCCCGTTCACCATGATCGGCATCGCGGCGGGCATCGCGGGGGTGTGGCTGCTCTTCCGCGAGCGGCTCAGCGCGCAGCTCACCGATGCTGGCTTCGAGGCCGAAGCAACGGCGATCGCGGTGCTGGCGGTGGGCATACTCGCATGGCCCGCGGGCTCGGTGTGGAGCAAGTACAATCCGGTGCAGCTGTCCAACACGTCGAACAGCGCGTGGCAGATGCTCACGGGCGCCACCTGCTTCTTGGTGGTGAGCGCGCTGCGCGGCGAGTGGGAGGGTTTCTCCTTCGCCGATGTGCCTACGAACGCGTGGATAGCCGAGGCGTATCTCATTGTCTTCGGCAGCATCATCGGCTTCAGTGCTTACGTGTGGCTGCTGAGCGTGCGGCCCGCCACGCAGGTGAGCACCTATGCGTATGTGAATCCGGTGGTGGCCGTGCTGCTGGGCGTATGGCTGGGCAACGAGGCGCTGGGCTTCAACGAGATCACCGGTTTGCTGGTGATCCTCAGTGGTGTGCTGCTGATCAACTGGGCGAAGTACCGCGCGCGCTGAGATGGCCTTTGGCAACATCGCCCCCCCGTGTGCCGTAAGACGCGCGTGCTCACGCGGATACACCCCTTCACCAGCCTGGCCGTGCTGCTCTTGCTCGCATCGGCCGTACCCCTCTTCCTCGGCGAATCGTTGATCGCCATCGGTCTCTTGGTGCTCGCGCACGCCTTCGTGCAGCTCGAGTTCAAGAAGTACACGAGCAACTACCAGTTCGTCATGATCCTGGTCACCGCGCTGGCCATCGGCATCAGCATCGACCTGCGCCACAGCACCTGGCCCATGCTCACCTTGGCCATGCTCCTCGCAGGCACGGCCGTGATCGCGCGGCAGGCCTTCATGCAACGCTTCACCTACGTGAACCTGCTCTGGCTCGATTCGGGCATGGCGGTGCTGGCAGCAATCCACTGCTTGTTGGCCGTGAAGGAGCAGTCCTTCTCCTGGGATCTTTGGCTGGCGCCGCTGCTCCCGGTGGTGGGCGCTCTCGGTCTCACCTTCAGCTACGTGCAGGATGGCTTCCGCATCAAGCGGAGCACACGCTTCGGCTACAAAGTGCAAGTCGGTCAACAGGCCGTCGATTTCGAATTGCCCGACCAATCGGGGCACAACCTGCGCCTTTCCGCTTACCGGGGCCAGCACCCGGTGCTCTTGATCTTCGTGCGCGGCGATTGGTGCCCCGGCTGCCACATGATGCTGCGCACCTACGAGCGCAACCGCATGCGCTTCGCCGAGAAGGGCGTGCATGTGGTGGCCGTCGGTCCCGACGATATCGAAGTGAACCGCGACATGGTGGCGCGCATCGGCGTGGGCTACCGCATGCTCAGCGACAGCGAACAGAAAGTGAGCGGCCAATACGGCGTGGTGTACAACAACCCGCTGCTCGAATTGGGCGTCGATTATGAGCAGGGCATTCCCTTGCCGGCTTCATTCCTCATCGACATCGAAGGCGTGGTGCGCTACGTATCACGCCCCGATCGCGTGGGCGAGTTCCTCGACCCCGATCTGATCTTCGGTGTGCTCGACCAATTGCCCGCAGCCCCCGTACCCGCATGGAACTGACTTTCGGATTAGCCGTCGTGGGCGTGCCCGTGGCATTGCTCGGCGCGGCATCGGGCTTGGCCTTCGCTTACAACCGCTTGCGTACCCGGCACGACCGCATCGAGCGCGACCGCACCAGCTACCTCGAAGTGCTCGAAGGCAGCAACGACGGCTTCTTCGTGATCAACTTCGTGAACGGGCGCATCTACCAGGCCAACGAGAAGGCCGCTGGCATGCTGGGCTACGCGCGCCAAGAGCTCCAGGGCCTCACCATCTTCCAGCTGCACCCGGACAGCGTGCTTCACCGCAGCGCGGAGCGCATCGCCGATGCATGGGAGCAGAAGGGAGCGGTGTACGACGATGTGCCATTGCTCACCGCCAACGGCGATCTGCTCCAGGTGGAGAGCAGCGTGCGCGTGACCAGCTACGATGGCAAGCCCGCCATCATCCTCTGCATCCGTGACATCAGCGAGCGCCTGGCATTGCAGGCCAAGGTGAACGAGCAACAGGCCCTGGTGCAGCGCCAGAACACCGACCTGCTCAGCAGCATCCGCTACGCGCAGCGCATCCAGCGCGCCGTGCTGCCCGAGGCCACCGAATTGCTCCAGCACTTCCCCGAGAGCTACATCCTCTTCCGTCCGCGCGACATCGTGAGCGGCGATCTCTTCTGGTTCGCTGAGGCAGACGGCCTCAAGGTGGTAGCCGCCGCCGATTGCACCGGACATGGTGTACCCGGCGCCTTGCTCAGCCTCATCGGCGCATCGCTCTTCGAGGAAGTGGTGCTGCAGCGGCGCATCACCGAACCGGCGGCCATCCTCGATGCCATGCGCGAGGGCTTCGAGCAGGCATTGAACAAGGGCGATGACGAAGCGGGCCATCGCGACGGCATGAACGCGAGCATCGCGGTGATCGACGAGCGCGAGCGACGCTTGCGTTTCGCCGGGGCCTACCATCCACTCTACCTCTTGCGCAACGGCGCCATCACCGAGCTGAAGGGCGATCGCATGCCCATCGGCTTGCACGATGGCGTGGCCAAGCCATTCGCGCAGCATGAGCTCCGCTACCAACCGGGCGATCGTGCTTACCTCTTCTCCGACGGCATCACCGACCAGTTCGGCGGACCGCTCGGCAAGAAGCTGCGCAGCGCAGGGCTGAAGCAATGGCTCGCCGAGACCGCCGCCCTTTCCATGGACGATCAGCACCAGGCCATCAGCGATCGTTTCCGCGCTTGGAAGGGCACCGAAGAGCAGATCGATGATGTGCTGCTGATCGGCGTGGAGCTGTGATCAGTGATCGGCTGACTTGATCAGCGCCACGAGCGCATCGGTGCCCAGCTCGTTGTTGCGCACCACATGCGCTGTAAGGCCATTCAACGGAAGCGCTTGAACCACGAGGCCACGAGCCGCGAGTGACTCCCATTGGTGAGCGTAACCTCCGAGCACCAGCACGGTGGCGTGAACGGCATCGGCCTCGGCTCTACGGCGCCACAGACGGCGATCGGGACCAACGTACAGCGTTTGGGGAAAGGTCGGGTGCATGGCAGGAGCGCCATAGCACAACAAGCCG
>JBATND010000293.1:0-2028 GCA_049290175.1 Flavobacteriales bacterium
ACCCGGACGCTTCAATGATCGAGCAATTCTTCGGCTCCCTGAAGTTGAGGCCCGAGGATTTCGAGGAGGATAGCAGGGGCGGGGCCGAACTGCGCAAGACCGAGCACTACGACCGTTTGAAAAAGACCAAGAGGAAGCGCGCATGAAGCGATTTTTCATCGACGCGAACGTGATCCTCGATGCGCTTCTGCATCGGCAAGACCATGAGCCAAGTGCCGCTGAATCCTTGCTGAAGGCAGGAGAACAGCGACGCGTTCGGCTGCTCACGACGCCTGTCAGCATAAGCGTGGTGCTCTATCACTACCAGAGGCGCGATGCCGATAAGAAGGGACCACGGTTGGTGCTGGCGAAGAACATGCTGCAGGCTCTATTAGGCTGCGTGGAAGTGGTGCCGATGGACGAGAGCCATTTCCAGCAAAGCGCGGCGAGCACTTTCGGTGATCTGGAGGACGGCGCCCAGTACTTCGCCGTGGCTGCCGCTGGCCCTCTGGATGGCGTGGTGAGCCGGGATGCCGACTATGATGGGCATATCGCCACCAAGCGCTATTCGGCCGCTGAGGCGTTGAGGCTGGTGAAGAGCAAGCGCTAGCGCTTCAGCCTATGGATCACGAAGGTCCCTTCGTCAGATTCCATTGGCCAATCCAACGCGATCTCTCCATCACCACCCACCATCAACACCACGGCATGCGTGCAGCCAAGCTCAGTGAGTGAGTCGATGAAGGCCGGTCGCATCATGTCTGTGCTGCTTGCCGTCCAGCCTCTGCGGTGCGCCATATAGAGCGGCGTAGGGATGGCCGCGCTGTTCACCACGATCAGATCCTCGTGCGTGCTCACGCGATCCAATGCCGCTTCCAATCCGAGTTGCGGCGCGAAGTCCGGTGAGATGCGGAAGTCGTTCCACTGGCTCGCGAGCCCTTCAGCGATGAGGATTGCAATCGCCGCCAAACGCCAACCTTGCTTCGGTATCGCAGCGATGGCAACACCCGCGAGCATGGCCATCACCGGCACGAAGGGCAGCACGTAATACGCGTGCTTCCAGAAGGCTTCGCCCGCTTTCAGCATCACTGCTGCGAAGGTGATGGAGCATAAAAGTGCGCACCAGAGCACCGTGCTCATGCGTCGTCGGATCGCGATTGCCAAGCCCATGAGCGTTGCCGCGAAACCCGAGAAGCGCAAGGCATCGAAGTAGAAGTTGTCGAGCGTGCGGCCCCAATGGTCGAGCAACGAGCGTGCGCCCTCGCGCATCGACATGCCCATGAAGAAGTGCTCATAGTCGCCCAGCGCGTTCAGGAAAGGCACATGCACGAAGTACCACCAGCCCACGGGCAAGAGGCCAAGGGCGATGGCGAGGCCCAGCCACCAGCGCCGCGCGCCGCTCGCCTCGCGCGATAGGATCATCAAGGGCAGCACGGCAAGCAGGCAACCGGCAGGGAGTTTCGAGAGCGCACCGAGCATGATGAGCACCACGGCCAGCGCGCCATTCAGCCAAGGGCGATGCGCATCGAGGCAGCGGTTCGCGGCATGCAGGCCCAAAAGCACCAGCGAGAGCGCGAAGACATCGGGCATCACTTTGCGACTGTACATGAACCAGAGCGATGCGATCAATGCGAGGGCCGACCAGAATGCGATGCGCTCATCGGTATGGCGCTTCAGCAATTGGTGAAAGGCCCAGATGCCCAAGCTGCCGATGATCAGCACGAGGAGGCGCGCGTGCCAATGCGCGAAGCCGAAGAGCTTGGCCTGCAACGCGATGGCCGCCGGGAGCAACGGGAACTCCATGCCGGTGATGCCCCTCTTCTCACCGGCCATGTCCACGCGCGGATGCAAGAGGTCGATGCCGCCTTCGTGGTAGTTGCGCGCCACCATGAGCACCGTGGCCTGCCGCCAATTGTGCGCTGTTTCCAACGGGGCGTTGGCAATGCCGAATAACCGCACGAGCGCAAAGACCAGCAGCCAAGCGCGGATGTCTCCGGCCCAAAGCATGATTTGCGCTCGCATGGCGCGAACCTATGCAGGCGTCTTCACTGG
>JBATND010000294.1:0-1813 GCA_049290175.1 Flavobacteriales bacterium
CTCGTCAATGAGCCTTCCATGATCCTGGCCGACGAGCCGACCGGCAATCTCGACACGAGGACAAGCGTCGAGATCATGGAGCTTTTCCAGCGGCTGAACCAGGAACGCAATATCACCATCGTTTTTGTGACCCATAACCCCGAAACGGCCGAATACTGCCACCGGGTTGTGCGTGTGCGCGATGGGCTTGTCGAGTCCGATGAGAAGCAGACCGCAACGGCCGGCATCTATTCCAACGGCACGGGTGGCCTGCACACCAACGGCCACGGCCCGACCCAAAGCGAGCAGGAGGTGACCGCATGAAAGTCGTCGAAGCCATGCGCATCGCTATGCGCGCCCTTGCTGCCAACAAGCTGCGCAGCATCCTGACCATGCTCGGTATCATCATCGGTGTGGGTGCCGTGATCGCGCTCATGTCCATCGGCCGTGGTGTGGAGAAGTATGTCACCGACCAGTTTGCCGGGCTGGGCAGCAACCTGCTCTTCATCGCGCCCGGCCAGATTTCCGACGGCCCGCCGACGTTGCGCGCCAACCCGGTGAAATCGCTCACGCTGGCCGACATGCAGGCGATCGGCGACCCAAGCCTGGTGCCGGATGTCACGGATGTTGCGGCGGATTTCCAGACACGCGCGACCGTGGGGCGCAACGGCAAGGATGTCAACGTGCAGGCCAGCGCAACGACGCCGAACTACAATGTTGTGCGGACCTGGCATACCACAGACGGCACCTACTTCTCGCAACTGGACAGCGACGAGCGGCAGCGTGTGGTGCTGCTGGGCGCCGACACCTATGCCGAGCTCTTTCCCAACGGCGAGTATCCCATCGACCAGATCGTGCAGATCAACGGCATGAACTTCCGAGTGATTGGCGTCATGGAGAGCAAGGGCGGCGGGCCGGGCGGCAACCTCGACAAGTCGATCTTCCTGCCGCTGACGACGGCGCAGGACCGGCTCTTCAAGCAGAAGAACCCGAACGGCGAATACAAGGTCAGCGTCATCTACGCGTCCATTGACGATGCGGACAACATTCCGCTGGCTCAGGACGAGATCACCCAGCTCATGCGCGAGCGGCGCGGCATCAAGTATCTCGACCAGGACGACTTCAGCATCATCAGCCAGAACGATCTGATCTCGGTCTTTGGCGACATCCTGGGCGCGCTGACCATCTTCCTTGGCGCGATCGCAGCCATCAGCCTGCTCGTCGGCGGCATCGGCATCATGAACATCATGCTGGTGAGCGTCACCGAACGCACACGCGAGATCGGGCTGCGCAAGGCTGTCGGCGCTAAGCGTAGCGACGTGCTCATCCAGTTTCTCATCGAGGCGATGGCGCTGGCGATCGTGGGCGGTATGATCGGCGTGGCCATGGGCTGGGGGATGGCGCGGCTGGTCAGCGTGCTCTTTGGCGAGTTCCAGGCCGTTGTCGGCGCCGACGCGGTCATCACGTCGCTGGTTGTCGCCACGGCGGTCGGCCTCTTTTTCGGCATCTTCCCGGCTTACCGGGCGAGTCGCCTCAACCCCATCGACGCGTTGCGCTATGAATAAGCTGACCCCTCTACTGGCTGCATTGGCGCTGCTGTTGGCTGCGTGCGGCGGGCCGCCACCGGTCGATCCGACCCCGATGCCTGCCAGTGCCGTGCGCCCTGAGCAGCCGACGCCGGCCTATCCCAGCAGCGCCGATGTCTTCACCCTGGCCACGCCGCGCGTGACGCCGCTCTTTATCACCCCGACGCCCTCGCCGGCCAATCCCGGCACGTTGAGCGCCGTGAGCACGGGACCGGCCGGCTGGACTGCGCTGCTGGCTATCGAGCAGC
>JBATND010000295.1:0-7239 GCA_049290175.1 Flavobacteriales bacterium
GCGCAGCACCACGCGCAGCGAATTGGAAGGCCGTCTCGCCGTTGTGCATGCTGATCTGATGGAGAAGCGCCGCAAAGCGAACGACCACAACAAGCACGTGAAGGAGGCCATCGTGGCCAAGACCGAATTGCTCGAGCGCGAGAAGGAGGGCATGGCCGCCGGCCTGCAGAACCTCGATGATCGCATCGCGGAACTGGCGGGCATGAAGGGCCGCGTGGATGGCGACATCGCGCGCCTCGCGCACCTTGGCAAAGGCTTGGAGGAATTCAGCGATGCGTTGGAGCGCGAAGCCCTCGCCAATGCGAAGGAGAAGCTGGCCTCATTGAATCGCAGCCTGGGCAACGCGCAAAGCGCTGATCGCGGCCGCACGGAGCGCGCGCTCAGCGAAGCGAAGGCCCGCATGGTGAGCACCGAGAAAGCCATCGCCGGTTTCGACCACGCGCTGATCACCACGTTGCGCGCCAGCATCGATGAGCAATCGCTGCAGGATGTGGCGCGCCTCTTCAACATTGAATTGCTGAAGCTGCCTGTTGACTCCGGGTCTAGCGCCCGGAGTGACGTCATTGTCATCAAGAAGAAGAAGCAGGTCGAAGCGCTTCTGAAGGAGCTGGCCGCGAACATCAAGAACGGCAAGTACAGCGACGAGGTGATGAGCCTGCCGCTGCCCGACAACAGTGCAGCGTGGAAGGAGCTGGTGGACGTGAAGGCGCTGAAGAAGGCGCTGGCCGACTACAAGCACGAGCACGACCGCCTGAAGGAGCTGATGGCGGCGATCGAGAACCGCGATAAGCTGGTGGCCGAGCGTGACGCCGCGCAAAAGGATGTGGACCGTATAGCCGATGGCTTGGGCCGTTGGGAGCGCCTGCAAGAAGAGCGCAAGGACGAGCCAAAGCTGAAGAAGCGCTTGGCCGAACTGAACAAGGAGAAGACCGGCGCCGAAGCCAATCGCGTGGATGCGCGCCAGAAGCTGGATGAGCTGAGCGTGAAGCTGTACGAGCAGCGCAACGCGCTCAACAAAGAGGACGAGCGCTTCAATCGCTTGCTGCGCTTACTGGAGCAATGCGCGCCCCCACCCGATGCCGAAGCCAAGCCGCTTGAGCCGATCAGCGTACCCAACGATGCCGAGGACGCCATCGCCCTGTACTTGAAGCTCACTGTTGAGCACAAGGACCTGAGCCGCGAGATGGATGGCCTGCGCAGCAAGATCGAGAACGTGCTCAAGGGCGACATCATCGGCGCTACCGAAGCCGACACCGTGCGCTTGATGCGTGAGCAGCTCGATGGCCTGCCCGCCTTCGAGGAGGCGCTGCGCAAGGACTGGGACAACTACCTGCACTTGTTGCGCGCCAGCTTCGCCAACGTGCTCAATGGCCTGAACGACATCAAGCAGGCCGCCGAACAACTGAACCGCCGTTTCAGCACGGTGAGCGTGAGCAACCTGGAGAGCCTGCGCATGGAAGTGATGGAGCAGAGCGATCTGGTGAACCCGCTGCGCGAACTGGCCGAGACCGATCACACCGGCCTCTTCGACGACAGCAAGAAGCTCGATGCCGCGTACGCCAGCTTCCGCAATCGCCTGAGCGAACGCATCACCTTGCACTACGGCGACCTCTTCACCCTGCGTTTCGGCGTGGCCATCAAGGGCGGCCGCGTGCATCACTACGACAACCTGCAGGTGGAATCGCATGGAACGGCGATCACCATCAAGGTGCTCTTCAACCTGCTCGTGCTGCGCAGCATGCTGAAGGAGGACCCCGCCACGCACCAGCCACTGAGCCGCGTGCCCTTCTTCCTCGATGAGGTGCATTCGCTCGACGCCATCAACCGGAAGGCGGTGCTCACCATGGCGCGCGACCTCGGCTTCATGGCCATCACCGCTGCGCCCGAGCCGGTGAGCGAAGTGGATTCGCTCTACTTCCTGCGACCACAGAACGGCCGACTGGTCGTACGCAACGAACTGCGCGTAGGCGTGAAGTTCGACGAGGTGGAGGCGTAGGACAGCCGATTCTTCGAACACAAGGACCCGCTCACCAGCGGGTTCTTGCATTTCAGTCCATCATGGTGCATCAGACCACCACATTCTCGTTGCGCACCTCCCAGTGAATTGCGGGTGCGGACGCTCACATTCTGGGGTCTTGGCAAGGAGCGGAGCACTGATTCGGACACCTTCATTCGGAGGAAATCCACGCCCGTTTGTCACGAAATATGGATAACTCATCGAATAATTGACTTGACACAGGTATTCGCCACAACCTAGTTTCGACCCGCTCTAACACGACTTGTGCCCGCTAAACGGGCGCAAATGATTGCCGAACGAGACTGCAAGCTCAATCGGCACCAGCCTGACCGGAAGACGGCCTTGGACCAAACCAAAGCTCCATTCCCATGGCGTACTTCAACTCCCTTCGAGCGGCTTTTGAGAAGTTGGCCCTTTGGCGCGCAGCGCTGATGGCCATGACGGTGCTTGCGAGCACATTTTGCGCTCAGGCGCAGGTTGCCACCCTATACACCTTCGGTCAATCGGGTGGCACTTGGTCAGCGATCACTGGTGGCACAGCGCTATGGTCAACCACCTTCGATGACAACGTATCGGCGGCCCAGACAATCCCGGCATTCACCTTCAATGGAAGCACGTACACCCAAATGTTCGTGTCGGCGAACGGCTTCATCACCTTCGGCTCTGCACCTGGCGGAACCAATTACACGCCCATCAGCAACACGGCGACCTATCAGCGCTGCATTTCGGCATTCGGCGCCGACATGGTCAATGCTTCCAGCGGCACGCGCGATGTGCGCTGGCAGACAGTAGGTGACGAAGTGGTGGTGCAATGGCGCGGCATCAGGCGTTATTCCTTGTTCGGTCTCGGCGAGTCTTTCTCGTTCCAGATCAGGTTGAACACCGTGACCGGAGTGATCCGCAACATATATGGCCCATTTGCAAGCGGTCCTGCCAACAGCACTGCCCAGCAGCCACAAGTGGGCTTACGCGGTCCGAACAACACCTTCGCCACAAATGTGAACAACCGGCTCGTTGGCACAGGTGCCGAGAACTGGGGCACAAGCTTGGCGGGAACGGCCAACAACAACACCCTGCGCTTCACCAGCGGCAGCCCCGCCAAGTCGTGGACCAGCGGCCTCACCTACACCTGGACACCTGTGAACTGCACTGCACCATCGGCCTCAGCTACGGTGGTGCCCGATTGCCAGTCCAGCACGTACACCATTCAAGTGAACGTCTCCAGTGTAGGGGATGCGCCGAGCGTGACCATCCAGTCGCCCACGGGAACCAATGTGCATTCCACTGTGGGTACGGGCACCTATAGCATTGGCCCCATCGCCTTCGGCTCAGCGCGCACCGTTACGGTGGTGCATAACGGCAACTCGGCTTGCAACCTCAACCTGGGCAGCTTCAACTACACCAACGCGGCGGGCGTTTGCCACGGAACGGGCGTTTACCCGATTGCTGACAATGGTTGCGGCGCGAACAACTTCACGAATATGCCATTGTGCGTTGGAAGTGTTGGTACCGCGCTCGGCCAAGACGTATTCGTTCGCAGCGTTGACCTGATCGCCAGCCATACCTGGGGCAGCGACCTGCGTTTCTACCTGCGTGCTCCGGATAACACCGAAGTTGGCCTTGTGACCGCTGCCTATGGGGGCAGCGGTACCCAGTTCGGTAACGCGGGTGCCTGCCCGGGCGGCCTCTTCACATTCCAGCAAGGAGGGGCGGCACTCGCTGGCGTAGCGGGAGCCAGCACCAATGTGGGCACTTGGCAGCCAGACCAATCACTCAATCTCTTCCACAACGGCAGCAACCCGAACGGCAGTTGGACCTTGCGGGCCTGCGACGCGGTGAACCTTGATGTGGGCGCCATCCGCTTCGCTCGCGTGAACCTGTGCTTGCCGGTGCAAGCCAGCTTCACTCCAGTGGATGACTGTACGAATGACCAATTCAGCGTGCAGGTGAACGTGACGAGCTATGGCAGCGGCAGCACCGCCAATCTCGCGTACACCGTTGATGGCAACCCATTCAACATGAACAACCTGCCGCTGGGCATCACCACCATCGGTCCGTTCGCGAACACGGCAGAAGTGATCTGCACCCTCACGCACGAGATCAGCAACTGCGGCAGTGCGCAAGCGACGATCTATTCCAACTGCCCCATCACCATACCATGCGGCACAACCGTGGAGATGAGCCATTGCTACCGCAACAACGACACGCGCACCTTCCACTTCACCTCCAGCAATCCTTTCGAGACCGTGACGCTGAGCTTCGTGAGCGGCACCATGGACCCCAACGATGTGATCCGTGGCTATAGCGGTAGCGATAACAGCGGCACACCCATCGTGGAACTAACCGGCAGTTTCGCCAACCTGGGTTCGCCCCAAGTGGTGGGCACTTCGTTGGGCAATGAGCTCTTCCTGGAGATCGACAGCGATGGCAGCAACAGCTGCGCCACCGGCCAGCAGAGTTCCTGGAACTTCGAGGTGGAATGCACTCCGGGTTGCGTGGACCCGGACGCGGGCGTCAGCGTCAACACCAATTGCATCGCCTACAATTTCACTATCGATGTGGAAGTCCTCTTCACTGGCGATGCGGCCACCACAACCTTGCGCTACACGGTGAACGGGGGTTCGCCTACGGACATTCCGAGTTTGGAGGCCAATGACCTCGAGATCATCGGGCCATTTGCCATTGGCGATGTGGTGAACGTGCGCCTGTTGCACGAGAACGATGGCGCTTGCGACCGCAACTTCGGCGACTTCACCAATGCCCTTGGCTGCCCCAGCGCAGAGAATTGCGTGAATGCGCTGAACCTGGCTTCACAGACCAGCCCCTTGCCAGGCACGACAGTGGGCCGCGTGAATGACTTCAGCTTCGCATGCGGCACCGCTAGCGCCAATACGGCCCCCGATGCCATCTACTACATCGATGTGCCGAACGGTCAGCAGTTGCGCATCCGCCAGCAGAGCAACAACTACGACTCGCAGCACTACGTGCGCTTCGGCGGCGCATGCCCCGGCACGAACGTGATCGCCTGCGTGGACGATGACTTCGCCGAGGTAGGCTGGGTGGAGTGGATCAATACCACCGGTACCGCGCAGCGCGTATGGTGGATCCAGGATGGCTTCGGTTCTGCAGCAGGCAACTTCGTGCTCGAATGGGAATTGATCACCTGCCCCATACCCACAGCGCTTGCTGCCACGGGCATCGTGAACAATCAAGCCCTTGCGAACTTCAGCGCGCTTGCCGGCAACTACATCGTGGAATGGGGCCCAGCGGCCTCCTTCACAACACCGGGAACCGGCCTTACACCCGGCCCCAACGGCAATATCATCCCCACGAGCTCTTCTCCCGTGCTCATCACCGGGCTCACGGCGAATACCCAGTACCGCTACTTCGTGCGGCAGGATTGCGGCGGCAGCTTCAGTCCGAACAGCGGCGGCATTCTGTTCACTACCACCAATGCGCCCACCGTGGTGGTGAACGGCAGCTGCGGCAATAATGTGAGTATCGCGGACAACGGCTGCGGCAGCAACAACAACATGCTGGCGAGCATCGCCATCAGCGGCCAACCCAATGCATTGGGCAACAATGTGGGGCTGAGCAGCGTGGAGATCATCCTCACGCACACCTGGCGCGCCGACCTGCAGATGCGCCTGATCAGCCCGGCGGGCCAGGAGCTGTTGCTGGTGAATCAGCGCGGCGGCAGTAACGACAACTTCGGCAATAATGGAAGCTGCCCTACTGCCGTGTTCCGTCTGATTGCCGGTGGTGCAGCGCTCACAAGTATCCCGGCCTCGAATAACGTAACCGGCAACTACGCGCCCGAGGTTCCGCTCACCGGATTCAATACCGGGAATCCGAACGGGAACTGGATCTTCAAGGTGTGCGACAATGCTGCCACAGATGTGGGGGCGCTGCGGCATATCCGGCTCAACTTCCTACCGATCGATTGCAACGGCGTGCTCGGCGGTCCTGACATGCCTGGCACCGCCTGCAATGATGGCAATGCCTGCACGATCAACGACACATGGAGTGTGAGCTGCAATTGCGAAGGCACACCGCTTCCCGATGGCGACGGCGATGGCGTGTGCGACGCCTTGGATAACTGCCCGATGGATGTGAACCCCGGCCAAGCCGATAGCGACAGCGATGGTGCGGGCGATGCCTGCGATGTGTGCCCCAACTTGGCGAATGCCAGCCCTGGCGATGCCTGCGATGATGGCGACAACCAAACAGTGCTCGATGTGATCGGCGCCGGCCCTGGCTGCGCGTGTGCTGGCGTGCCTTGCACCACCGACCTCGACTTCGTCTTCCAAGCCGATGGCAATGACGACCTAGACTGGCAGATCCTCGAGCAAGGCACGAATACGTTGGTCCAAACTGGCGGTGGCCCCATCATCGGCAACGGCTCCGAGGCCACCTGCCTGCCCAACGGCTGCTTCTACCTCGTTGTCACCGACGGTGGCGGAGACGGCATCGTGGGCGGTGGCTACATGCTCAAGATCAACAGCAGCTCACGCCTCATCGATAATCTCTACGGCACTTTCGGCGAGGGCGGATTCACTAGCGGCAGCACCAGCACGATCGACAACAACGAGGGCTTCTGCCTGCCCGTTGGCACCGACCGCTTGATCGTGACCAGCTGCGACCGACGCGATTGGAAGCTCAGCCCCTGCGGCGGCGAGTTCGTGGTGGCCAATGCCAACGCGGCCGTGAGCGCCCAATACGGTGTGAGCAATGCCACCAGCGGCTACCAGATGTGGTGGTACGTGCCCAACGGCGGCTACAGCTTCAAGCGCTTCCAGAGCCACAACACCACCAACGGACTGGCTGCAAGCGCCACCCGCGCCTGCCACTTCATGCTCAATGGCTGGAGCGGCAACCAGCTCGTGGAAGGCGGCTTCTACAACGTGAAGGTGCGCGGACGCGTGAACGGCGTGTACAACACTTGGGGACCTGCCTGCCGCTTGGTGATCAACAGCACTGAGGCCCAATGCCCCCGCACCAAGCTCATGGACCTGCCCGGCAACCAGTACCTGAGCTGCGGACAGAGCCGCGCCATCGGCGCCAACCAATACGTTCATGCACGCCCTGTGCGCCGCATGCTGCCCAACTGCAGCTGGCAGAACGCCAACCGATACCAGTTCCGCTTCCGCATCCCGGCGGAGTTCGTCACCATCGTGAAGACCGCTCCGGTGGGTTCGGGCAACTACTTCGTGAACACCATG
>JBATND010000296.1:0-2485 GCA_049290175.1 Flavobacteriales bacterium
GTCCGCAACGAAGCCCGCGATAAGCGGGCTTCGTCATTTAACCCGACGGGATCCCGCATCGAAGCAAGGTGGTGATGCGGGAAGTCCCGTCCGCGAAAAGCCCCTTCCGAGGGGCTTTTTCATTTGAAGCGGCAAGGACTCCGCACGACACACAGCGGCAGTTCGGGAAGCCCCGGCCACGATTCGGGTCCCTTTTGAAAGGAGAGGCTCTTCCCACTAGGTCGCAATGCCCAATGCGCTGCTCTGATTCGTCACGAAATCCATCGCCAAGGTCTGGCCCCTGCCACACTGCCCTATTGGGCACCACCAGAGATTCTTGAATGATGACATCGCCAAGCTCATGGCCCTGCTTCTTGTCGATGCATCAAGAGGGGCCATCCTCAGACAACAGCCCTACTCCACCGCCACAAAGGGCCGCGCCACCGCAGTGCCCTTGCGCACGTATGGCCGCACGATCAAGCGGATGGTGTTGCGCCAGCTCAGGTATTTCCAGCCCCAATTGAAGAGCACCACCGCCCGGTTGCGGAAGCCCACGAGCTGCGCCACGTGAACGAGCATCCATAACAGCCAAGCGATCGTTCCGCCGAAGCTCCAAGTGCCGATGTCCACAACGGCCTTGCGACGACCGATAACCGCCATGCTGCCCTTGTCGTGGTAGCTGAACGGCAATGCCTGCTTCCCTTCCGCGCGACGGATGAGGTTCTTCGCGAGATGCTGCCCTTGCTGAATGGCAACGGTGGCCACCTGCGGATGGCCCTTCGGATAGGCGGGCTCTTCCATAAGAGCAATGTCGCCCAGCACGTAGATGTCGCTGAAGCCCTTCACTGCATTGGTGCGATCCACCATGAAGCGGCTCGCACGCTCGTTCAATCCTTCCTCCAAGCCAGGGATTGTCACGCCCTTCACGCCCGCCGCCCAGATCACGGTATTGGTATCGAGCACCTCGCCATCGTCGAGCGTGATGTGCTCGTCGTCGCCGCTCATCACACGCTTGTTCAGCAGCAGTTCCACGCCCAATTGCTTCAGGTACTTCTCGGCATTCGCGCTCGACTTCTCCGAGAAGTTCTTCAGCACGCGCTCATTGCTGTCGATGAGCACGATGCGCATGAGCTCGCTGTGCATCTCGCGATACTCGTTGCGCAGCACCGTGCGGCGGATCTCGGCCAATGCTCCGGCTAGCTCTACACCTGTCGGCCCGGCGCCCACGATCACGAAGTTGAGGCAGCGCTTCAGGTCCGTTTCATCGCGCAGCACCAAGGCGCGCTCGAACTCCTGCAGGAAATCGCTGCGGATATCGAGCGCCTGGCTGATGCTCTTCAGCTGCATGGCCACTTCGGCCATTTGGCGGTTGCCGAAGAAATTGGTGGTGCTGCCCAGCGCGAGCACGAGGATATCATAGTTGAAATCGCCCACGTTGGTCTCCACGCGCTTCTGCTCGGGCACCACGCGCTGCACCTCGGCCATGCGGAAGGCCACGTTCGGCATCGGCCCCACTGTTCTCCGGAACGGATGGCCGATGCTGTCGGCGCCGAGACTGGCCGTGGCCACTTGATAGAGCAAGGGCTGGAAACAGTGGTGGTTCTGCTTGTCGAGCAGCAGCACCTTGTAGGGTTTGCCCGCCAAGCGCTGTATCACTTCCAATCCAGCGAAGCCGCCACCAACCACTACAACTGTTGGATGAGGCAGCTTGTCGTAGGTGTGCTTGTCGATCGTCCACATGGCTTGCGTGCTTCTGGAGGGGCGAAGATCCGGACATTTGCAGGCCTATGCTGAACAACGACACCATCGCGGCCATTTCAACCGCACCCGGCACAGGAGCCATCGCCTTGCTGCGCCTGTCCGGGCCGAAGGCCGAAGCCGTTGCGCGCGCCGTGAGCGAAAGACTTCCGGAAGCAATCACCGAGCGCATGGCAATGCGTTGCTTCTTTCGCGATGCCGAAGGCCGCATCGACGACGGGCTGATCACGCTCTTCCGCGGGCCGCGCTCCTACACCGGCGAGGATGTCGCCGAACTGGCCGTGCATGGCTCGCCTTACATCCAACAGCGATTGATGGAGGCCATGCTCGCAGCGGGCGCACGCCTCGCACTGCCCGGCGAATTCACGCAACGCGCCTACCTCAACCGCAAGCTCGACCTCAGCCAGGCCGAAGCTGTGGCCGACCTCATCGTCAGCCAGAGCGCGGCGCAGCATCGTTTGGCGCTGCACCAATTGCGCGGCGGCTTCGGCAAGCGAATCGAGGAATTGCGGCAAGAACTCATCGACTTCGCTGCGCTGATCGAATTGGAGCTCGACTTCGGCGAAGAGGACGTGGAATTCGCGAAGCGGCCCGAGCTGATCGCGCTCATCGACCGCATCACTGGCATCTGCACCGAATTGATCGAGAGCTTCCGCTATGGCAACGCCGTGAAGCAGGGCGTGCCGGTGGCCATCGTGGGCGCGCCCAACAGCGGCAAGAGCACCTTGCTCAACGCGCTGCTGCAAGA
>JBATND010000297.1:0-2402 GCA_049290175.1 Flavobacteriales bacterium
TATTAGACGACAATTAACCTGTCCGGTCAGGCGACAATTATCTTGACCGGTTGAGTGAAAGTATCAGTATGAGTTCTTTTCTATATAAGGAGAAAGAACTTGCCTGGAAAACATATCACTCATCAACAGGAAGCTATTTATATGAAGAATCGTCAGATAGGGCATGGTCAGGAGACAGCGGCTGCGAAAGCGGGGGTAAGTATCCGCAGTGGCCGCAGGATTGAGAAGGGTGTGCGGGTGGAGAAGTCGCAACGGCAGTGGCGCACGCGCCAGGATCCTTTTGAGCTGGTTTGGGAGACCGAATTGGTTCCATTGCTGTACGGGGAACCTGAACTGACCGGGACTACGCTTTGGGAGTACCTGGATGATCGATATCCCGGCCAATACCCGGAGAAATTGCTCAGAAGCTTGCAGCGCCGTGTAAAACACTGGCGGGCAACGCAAGGTCCCGGTAAGGCGGTCATGTTTTGCCAGTCGGTGCCTGCCGGGCACCAGGGGTTGTCCGATTTTACCCGGCCGCGCACGGCAATTACGATTGCAGGCAAACCATTTGATCACCTGCTGTATCAGTTTCGTCTGGCTTATAGTCATTGGCGTGCTGTTCATATCATCCGGGGCGGGGAAAGTTATAGTGCATTGGCCGATGGATTGCAGACCGCCTTGCATAAACTGGGCGGCGTGCCCAGGGAACATCGCACCGACAGCCTGAGTGCCGCATACGTCAATGCGAGCCAAAAACAAGAACTCACGCAATCTTATGCGGCGCTGTGTCAACACTATGGCATGAAGCCTACGGTCAATAACCTGGGCGTCAGCCATGAAAATGGCGCCGTAGAAAATGCCCATGGTTCGCTCAAACACCGGATTGAGCAGGCGATCAAACTGCGGGGATCGGCGGATTTCGACAGTGTGGTTGCCTACCGCCGTTTTCTTGAACGGATCGTCGATAAGCTCAATCTGCGCTGCAGGGGGCGATTGGCGGAAGAGCAATCGCATCTCCAGCCACTGCCACGCTACCGCTTCATGGACTTCAGTGAACTGACCGTCAAAGTGACCACCAGTAGCACCATAGCGGTCAAACGGGGACTCTACAGTGTGCCATCCAGACTCATTGGCGAGAACATCCGGGTTCATCTCTATCACGATCGTCTGGAATGCTTTGTCGGCCAAACACCGGTCATTACATTACCGCGCGCGTATCCGAAAACGCCGGAAGGACGCGCCCGGCGCATCGATTACCGTCATGTGATTCATGCATTGGCGGCAAAGCCACAAGCCTTTCGCTTTTCCCGGCTGCGGGATGATCTGTTGCCAACGCCACAGTATCACCAGCTGTGGGCGCGGGTACAACAACAATTTGATCCCGGACTCGCTTGCAAATGGATGGTATCGGTGCTGCGTTTTGCCTACGACTATGATTGCGAGAGCCAGTTGGCCGCTGAATTGTTGCAACAACATCCGCTACCTGAACTGCAAACACTGCAAAAGTGATTTCTGCGGCAGCATGCGCCGCAGCCGGACATCCCAATTAAACAACACACTGCGGATACCTACGATCAACTCCTCAGCGGAAACTGGGCAACACAAGGAGGCAGCTCATGTCTGAATCGCTCCCACTGATGCTCAAGGAACTCAGACTCCCTGCCTTTGGCCAGCATTACCGGCACTTCCAGGATCAAGCCGCAGAACACGCCTGGAGCTACAGCCAATATCTCGCCGCCCTGTGCGAACAGGAAGTCGCCCAGCGCTTCCAAAGCAGAATCAGCAACTGGACGCATGAAGCCAGACTGCCGCGCGGCAAAAGCTTTGCCACTCTGGCGCTGACCGAACTGCCTCAAGCCGCTCAGAAAAAAATCATTACGCTGCGCGACAATACCTACTGGGCGAGCCAGGCAGACAATGTGTTGCTGATCGGCCCATCCGGTGTCGGCAAATCACATGTGGCGGCAGCATTAGGGTTGCATTTGATTGAACAAGGCATTCGCGTCAAATGGATATCAGCTACCGCACTGGTTCAACTCCTGCAGCAAGCCAGGAAAGAACTGGACTTGATGTCCGCCATGACGCGGCTGGATAAATACCGTGTACTGATCGTTGATGATATCGGCTATGTCAAAAAGACCGATTCGGAAACACAGGTATTGTTTGACTTCATTGCCCATCGCTATGAAAGCGGAAGTCTCATCATTACTTCAAACCAGCCTTTTAGCCAGTGGGATCAAATCTTCCCTGACACCATGATGACCGTTGCCGCCATCGACCGGATCATCCATCACGCAACCATCATCGAAATCGACAGTGAAAGTTATAGGAGGAAAAACCAGAAAAAATCATGAAGTAGCTAATAAACTCAACCGGCCATCATAATTGTCGTCAAAGCGGCCAAGATAATTGACGCGAGA
>JBATND010000298.1:0-1583 GCA_049290175.1 Flavobacteriales bacterium
GCATCGTGCAGGTCGGAGTTGTTGACGATGTACTCCAGGTCGTCCCAATTCACGAAACCGTTGCCGAGCGAACGCGCATAGGTGAGCGCCGCGACCATGACGAGCGCGAAGGCCATGAGCCACATCGTCGTGCGGCGCGAAAGGCCTTTGGATTCAACGGTCGGCTGCGATTGCCTCTTGGGCTTGGCCATGGGCCAAAGATGATCGGCTTAGCCCGCTTCCGCCTCCACCCACATCCCGTGCTCCTTGATCAGCGCGATCAATTCATCCACGGCTTGTGCGCTGGGCACGTTGCGCTTCACCACTTCCTTCTCGCGGTAGAGCGTTATCACGCCGTTGCCGGTGCCCACGTAGCCGAAGTCTGCGTCGGCCATCTCGCCGGGGCCGTTCACGATGCAGCCCATGATGCCGATCTTCACTCCTTTCAGGTGGCTGGTGCGCGCGCGGATCTTCGCGGTGGTCTCTTGCAGGTCGAATAGCGTGCGGCCGCAACTGGGGCAGCTGATGTACTCAGTCTTGCTGGTGCGCGTGCGCGTGGCTTGCAGGATGCCGAATGCGGTGCGGCACACGAGGTCCTCTCGTCCGCCCTTCTCATCGGCGATGAAGATGCCGTCGCCCAAGCCATCGATCAACAGCGGGCCGATATCAGTGCTGCTCTCGAGCACGAGCGCGTCGTTGGTGATATCGCCATAGGCGCGACCGATGATCACCGGCACGGGGCACTCCTTCGCCATGAGCTCGAAGAAGAGGCGGCGCTGTTCGGCCATGCCGTGCGCATTGTAGGTATCGATCAGCAGCACGGCGGTGCCATCGCCTCTCAGCTTCGCGATGAAGGCATCGTCCAGTTCGAGCAGGGTCGCATACACGAGGTTGAACTGCGGGTGCCGCTCCACGCCATCGATGTAGTCCTTCTTGTTGATGAAGGGGTAGTGCCGCTCCTTGTGTTTCTCCTTCAGCCAAGTGGCGTGCTCTTGCACGATGCCGAGCGTCCCCGGTATCTCGAAGCCGATGGTGTTCTTGCCGATGAAGGCGAAGTCGCAGGCCTGATCGGTGATGTTCCACTTATCCAGCGGCACGCTGTACCGATAGCCCCAGGCGTAGAGCGTGGCCGGCGTGATCTCCTTCCGATTGCTCAGGTCGGCCATCACAACGGGCACGTGGCGCGCCCCCATGTTGAGGACTTCGCGCGTAGTGCGTCGTGCATGCGCGAAGGGGTCCAGCGGCGAATGCTCGATGGCTGGTATCGCGTCGTGGCCTGCGCGCTTCGCATAACGATCCACCAAAGCTCGCGCGACAGGGATCTCCGCTTCCGGTTCTTCGGTAAGGCTTACGCGAACGGTATCGCCAATGCCGTCTTCCAGCAAGGCGCCGATGCCCGCCGCGCTCTTCACACGGCCATCCTCGCCATCACCGGCTTCGGTAACGCCCAAATGCAGCGGATAATCCCAGCCCTCGGCCATCATGCGGTGAACGAGCAAGCGGTAGGCCTGCACCATCACCTGCACGTTGCTGGCCTTCATGCTCAGCACGATGTCGTGGTAGTTCTCGTCGCGGCAGATGCGCAGGAACTCGAAGGCGCTCTC
>JBATND010000299.1:0-3612 GCA_049290175.1 Flavobacteriales bacterium
ACCGACCGGCCGCATGGATACTTGTCGAAGGCCACGCGGGTGCGACCGAGTTGTTCATCGAGCGGCAGGTCGAAGGCGATCGGGCGTGGCACAGGGCGTATGGCATGCCGCGCTATGGCGTGCTCGCGATACACACGCGCATGGCCAATCCGCAGCGCATCGGCGATGCCATGAGCCTGATGCCCTATCTCACCTTCCCGCTGATGCACGGCGAGCGCTTGAGCTTTGGCATGCGCGTGGGCTGGGGCGTGGGCTATGTGAGCAAACCATACGACCGGCGCGAGAACACGCGGCAGATCGCCATCGGATCGCGCTTCAACGGCGCCATGCAACTGATGCCCGAGCTGCGGTACGATGGCAAACGTTTGGGCGTGCAACTGGGGCTCAGCATCAATCACTGGAGCAACGGCAGCGCAAAGCAGCCGAATCTCGGGCTCAACTTCCTCAGCCTCTCCTTGGGCGCATCGTACGCGTTGAGCGCCGCCGCTCCGCAGCGCACCGTTCCGGAAACACGCGGCTACGAGCGGGAGCGTCGAGAGTTCAGCGTGGTGGGGGCCTTCGGGATGAGCGAGAGCGGCCGTCCGTTGAATGGGCAGCACAGCGTGTATGCCCTTAGCGGCCATGCCAGTTGGCGCATTGGCGGAAAAGGCACACTGGGCGGAGGCGTCGATGTGTTCAATAAGGGCGACTTGCCAACGGTGCTGCCAGCTCTCGATGGAAAGAGTCGTGCAGAGCTCACGCAAGCAGGTGCCCATTTCGGCGGATCGCTGCTCATGGGCCGTGGCGAGATGCTCATCCAATTCGGAGCCTACGTGTACACCCCTGCACCGGACGATGCACCCGTGTATCAGCGCACGGGCATGCGCTACCGCATCGGCAAGCACCTGCTCGCGAGCGTCTGCCTCAAGACCCACTTCGCAACCGCCGATCACTGGGAGTTCGGCATCGGCTACCGATGGAACTGAAGCGGCTCCTCCCCTTCCTTGTGCTTGCGCTTGCAGGTTGCCAGCGCGAGCAATGGGACGATTGCATCACCAGCACTGGCGCCACGCGCACGGAAACGCGCGAGCTGCAAGTGTTCGATGCCATTGAGATCGAGGACCGCATCGATCTGGTGCTTGAAGCACGCGCAACGGGGAATGTGGCTGTTGAAGGCGGCGCCAATCTGCTTGGCCAAGTGATCACCGAAGTGAAGGATGGCACCCTGCACATCGGCAACAACATGCGCTGCCGTTGGGTGCGCAGCTTCAAGCCGCGGATCACGGTGCATGTGCCGATCGAGAACCTCTGCCGCTTGACGCTGCGCGGCACCGGCGATGTGCGCTGCGCCGACACCCTGCGCTGCGACTACTTCCTTTTGGAGCAATGGGGCGCTGAAGGCAGCACCGAGCTGAAGGTGAATTTGTCGCGCCTCGACATCGCCATGCACACCGGCGCCGGCGATGCGCTGATCACGGGCCGATGCAACGAGGCCAACCTGTACAGCGGGATCATGGCGCCCATCGATGCCAGTGGATTGCACGCCGGCATTGTGCGCGTGAACAACAGCAGCGTGGGCGACATGCGCTGCTGGCCCCAGGCTGAATTGGAAGCGCAGGTGCTCAACGTGGGCGATGTGTACTACCGCGGCGATCCGCCCAGCGTACAGAGCACCATCACGGGCAGCGGACGCCTGATCAAAGTGGACTGAACCCTCTCCTACTCTTTGATCCAGCGCAAACTCGTGCGCGAGCCATAAGCGTCTTCGACCCTGATCACATAAGCGCCAGATGGCAGATGCGCCGTGGCGATGGTGGCGGTGCCGGTGAGGTTGGCGTGCGTGAAATGTATGCGGCCGAGGGCGTCGATGAGTTCAACACGATGCGATGAAGCAGGAAGCGTGAGCATGAGTTGCTCGCGGCCGGGGTTAGGCGCAGCGGAAATCATGTCTGTACTTACTGGTGAAGGCGCGCCAAGCGTGATGTCGCAGGTGGTGCCGATGGGTTGGCCAGGAGCAATGAAGGTGATGCTATTGTCCCAATAGCACTTCAAAGACTCTCCTAACTCGATGAAGGCGCCGCAGAATGGAAAGGGAATCAATCCATCCAAGAAACCAATGCGCTCATAATAGAATTGGTTCCACAAGACCTCTCCGAAAAAGCCGAGCGTGCCGACGCTCCACCGTCGCAAAGAGACGCCCTCCACGATGACGTGAGACGTGTCCAGCACCTGCAATACACCATAAGGCTCCTGTCCGTTGCAGTACTGGTAATAGTTGGGCAGATACCACCGGTCGCCGGGCACCGCATCGAAGCGTAGCAGGGTGTCCCAAGCCAAGCCACTTGGGCTCCATGCCGGCACCATGAGCACATCATTCTGCAATGAGGTGTGCGTGATTTCATTGATGATCCAGGTGGTATCCGCCCCCGGAGTACCGGGTAGATAAACCCGCATACCATTCGCGACAATGCGCTGTGCAGGTTGGCCCAACACTATGGTATCCCCTGTGTAAGCACGATGGAGATACCCCTCGTAGGTGAATGAAATGTCGCGGAAATGCCAATTCGCCCCCGGCGGGCACCAGCTCTGGGCCAAACTCGTGGCAGCCAGGAAAAGCAGCGGGATGTAGAGTGCTCTCATTGTTTGGTCCACAGACGGGTGATGCTGTTGCCGGTTGCGCCCGAGATGCGCACGAGGTAGGTGCCGAGCGCGAGCGCGGTGGCATCCACATCCAGCCTTTCGCTGTTGCTCCGTGTGGTTAGCATGCGGCGGCCAAGGGCGTCAAGGACATCGATTGTCCATGCACCAGGAGGAAGGTTGATGGTGAAGCTATCAGTGCCGGGGTTGGGCACTGGCTGTCCAATGCTCTCGCCGATGGACTCTTCAATGCTCAAGGTGTAGCCGCAGTCCGACACATTGGGTCTCGTGTAGGAGATCTCAGCGTCGCGATAGCATCGTAGGCCGGCCCACGGCATGTCGGTGGCGAACCACGACCAGCCGTTCATGTAGCTCAACGAGAAGCCGAGTCTTTCGCGCAGCGTATCCGGCGGAATCCCATCCCAATCGCCGAGTTGCACGATCAGTTGTCGCAGCGGTTCGCCATCGATCACGACTGTTGAAGTATCGAGCACTTGAAGGCGATAGAAGGGGTCATCCCAGAAATGCGGCGGAGACCAATGATCGCCTGGTTCCGCACTGAACCACATGAGTGTATCGAAGGTGCCCGTGAAGGCATCCCACACATGCACCACATCATCGTTGTACCAAGTGAGCATGGGCGGGAACGTGTGGGACTGGAAATCCGTAGAGCCCCATGGTGCGATCACATTGGTCTCCCGGAGCTTCTGCGCGGTGAATCCACCCACCAACGAATCGTCCTCGTACACCACGCGCGTCACTCCGAATCGATTCATCATGTAGTCGGCGTAGTCGTGTACCCATGTGGCCCCCGGTGGGCACCAGCTCTGGGCGGAAACGACGCACGGGAGAATGCAAGCGGTGAGAAGGAGCATGCGCATAGCAGAACGAATCTAATCCAAAGACTAGAACCTATCTCACTGCTGTCCGGTTAAGAATCGAACAGAATCAACTGGTTCAGAGGGTTGGAGCCTGACTCTTCCTCCTGGGTCTTCT
>JBATND010000300.1:0-9691 GCA_049290175.1 Flavobacteriales bacterium
GTGAAGGGCCGTCCGCTTTTGATGTGGACCATTGAGGCCTTCCACCGCTTCGACCCCGGCATGGATCTGATCGTGGTGTTGCCCCAAGCGCACTTCGATATCTGGAAGGCGCTGTGCATGGGCCACCGCTTCTTCATCACCCACGAGGTAGTGGCCGGTGGCGAACAGCGTTGGCACAGCGTGAAGGCGGGTCTGGAGAAGGTAGAAGGCGATGGCCTCGTAGCCGTGCATGATGGCGTGCGTCCGCTGGTGAGCAGCGATCTGATCGCCCGCTGCTTCGATGCCGCCGACAAAAGCGCTGCCGCGATTCCGGTAGTGCCCGTGGTGCCGAGCATTCGCGAGACAACCGCCGAAGGATCACGCGCGCTCGACCGCTCGAAACTGCTGGCTGTGCAAACGCCGCAATGCTTCCACACCGACCTCTTGCGCAAAGCCTTCGAGCAACCCTATGATTCAACCTTTACCGATGAGGCCACACTCGTTGAGCGCCTCGGTGTGAAGGTGGCGCTGGTGGAGGGCGAAGAGAACAACATCAAGGTGACGAACGCGATGGATATGCGGGTGGTGGAGACTCTGCTTCCGTTGGCTTGAGCAGTCCGTTACCTTTGGGCTATCAACCTCAACAGCATGAAAGGCGTGAGCATCCTCATGAACGAGCGCAGCAAGAAGCGAATCGTTCAGATTGACATGGACGCCATCCGTAAGGATCCTGAAGGCTTCGAGGACCTGATGAATGTCTTAGTAGCTGAGAGCCGAAGGAATGAGCCGACGGTGAGTCTTGATGCATATCTACTGTCGACCAAGCACCGCAATAAGTCGTGAGTCCAGCGCTGAAACAAAAGCTCGGTTCCCCATTCTTTTTCATTGCTTTCGGGGCTTGGCAGGTCATCGTCTTCGCCACACCGCTCTCGCTCTACGGGTTCTGGACCGACATCCTCGCTTTCTTGCTGTGGGTGCTGTACCTCATCATTCGACCTGGCATCACACAGCGTTGGATGAAGATGACATCAACGGCCGTTCTTATATGCGTGATCGGGTTCGGAATCTTGACCATTTCTACGCTCGTCGGCGCTTTCATGGCAGTGGAGATTGCTATGACAATGACTGTACCTCAAGATGAAAAGCTTAAGGGTGTCTTGTTGACGAACCAGTACTTTCAGCCGACCGGCGCGTATGGCTGTGGCTACGGAGCGCTCACCACCGCCAAGGCCTTCGTCCTGTTCCCTATCATTGAATACCGCACCGGGCATGACCCATGCGTTCATGATGACTATGGCTGTTTCATTGAACGAGGTAGTTGGGAGGCGTGCGGGTATTGAGCCGGGATGGCTGACCTTTACGGCGCCATGAGCGACAAGGCCACCGACATCCGCTCCCTCACCCTCGACGAGATCAAATCCCTTGTTGCGGAACTGGGTGAGAAGCCCTATCGCGCCAAGCAGCTCTGGGAGTGGCTTTGGAAGAAGCACGCGCACAGTTGGGAGGCGATGAGCGACTTGCCCAAAACCTTCCGCGCAGCGCTGGCTGAGCGCACGGTGCTGCGTCCGCTTGTACTTGCCGAAGAGCAGCGCAGCAACGACGGCACGGTGAAGTGCGCTTTCAGGACCTGGGACGGCCATGTGGTGGAAGGCGTGCTCATTCCCACACCTACGCGCTTGACGGCGTGCATCAGCAGCCAGATCGGGTGCAGCCTCACGTGCAGCTTCTGCGCAACAGGCAAACTCAAGCGCGTGCGCAACCTCGATGCAGGCGAGATCGTGGATCAGGTGGTGCTCATCGATGCGCTCGCGCACAAGTATTACAAGCAGGGCCTCACCAACATCGTCTATATGGGCATGGGCGAGCCGCTGCTCAACTATGCCAACACCATGGTCAGCGCCGAGCGCATCAGCGCCGAGGATGGACTGGGCATGAGCGCACGACGCATCACCGTGAGCACGGCGGGCATCGCCAAGATGATACGCAAGCTGGCCGATGATGGCGCGCGCTTCAACCTCGCGCTCTCGCTGCACGCCGCCAACGATGCCAAGCGCGACCGCATCATGCCCATCAACGAGCAGAACTCACTGGCCGAGCTGAAGGACGCGCTGCGCTATTACACGCGCACCCTGCGCAAGGATGTCACCTTCGAGTACATCCTGCTGCGCGGCTTCAACGACAGCTTGCAGGATGCGCAGGAACTGGTGAAGTATGCCAGCGATGTCCACGCCAAGGTGAACCTGATCGAGTACAACCCGATCGACGGCGGCGAATTCGGAAGGACCGATAGCAAGGATGCCGAGGCCTTTCAGCAATACCTGGATCGGAAAGGCATAATCGCGCGCATCCGCCGCAGCCGTGGCCGCGACATCGATGCCGCATGCGGCCAGCTCGCGAACAAGAATGATCCGGCGCTGAAGACGGGAGAACGGTTTCTGAAGTAGCGACGAGAAGAAAACTCGCCTGTGACCAACGAGGCTTATTGTCGCAGCAACTCGCCGCTTGCCGCTCGCCAACTGGTCGCTCCCTAAAAGGCCGCTCGCCGCTTGTGTTTAGAACCCCAGCCCGATCCTCAGGCCCAAGAAGAAGGCGACAACGTTCTGGTTCCGTTGCTCCACCTTGTACTCGTACACATCTGGTGTGGGGTCCTGATTGATGATGTGGTTCTCCTGCACTACGATGTTGTCGCGGTTGCGGAAGCCCAGTCCGCCATAGAAATCGATGATCCAATTGCTGTTGTAGCTCAAGCTCTGGTAGCCTAGCAAGATGCGGAGGTCGTTGTAAGTGCGATGGTCGAGGTTGCGCCGATCGCTCAACGAACCGTTCGGGTTCTTCTCGCGGATGTACTTGCTGTAAACCAAGTGCGCGAACTCCGGGTTGATGTACCAGCCCGATGGTTCGAGGTCGTCGGTGAGGTAGAAGCGCGCCCCGATGTGGTAGCTCGGGTTGTACACGATATCGGTGCCTGCGCCGTACTCGTCGGCATCGTCGCCCACCCACGAGAGCGAGAGGTAGTTGCGTGCGGTGAAGCCCAGGCCCACCTCCAGGCTCAGCTTCGGCGTAAGCGCGCGCTCGTAATAGAGCGGGACCTCGCCCCGGAAGAAGAGCAGCGGATTCAGCTTGAAGATGTTCTTGATGCACTTCACCGTGTCGAACTGCTGGGCAAGCTGCTCCTTGTAGAGGATTACGCCCGTTTTCGGCTTCGACTTCTTGGGATTGTCCTGTGCATGCACGAGGCTGCTTGCGCAGAGCACAAGGGCCAGCAGGGCTGTTCGGGTGGACATCATTGCGATAGGCGGGAAAGGTAGCTGTGGAACAGCCATCCCTTAACGGACGTTCGCCGGTGCCTGTGGTTGTCCGTGCCGTTGAATGCCCCGTCTCCATCTTTGCCCCGATGCCGACGATCGAAGAAGTGCAACGGCCCATCGCCGAGGAGCTCAAGGCCTTCGAGCCGCGATTCCGCGAGGCCATGCGCAGCCGCACCGCCTTGCTCGACCGCATCATGCACTACATCGTGAAGCGCAAGGGCAAGCAGATGCGGCCCATGTTCACCCTGCTCAGCGCACGCCTCTTCGGCCCGGTGGGCGATAGCGCCTTCACCGCCGCCAGCCTCATCGAACTGCTGCACACCGCCACGCTCGTGCACGACGATGTGGTGGACGACAGCAACATGCGCCGCGGCTTCTTCAGCATCAACGCGCTCTGGAAGAACAAGATCGCCGTGCTCGTGGGCGACTACCTGCTCAGCCGCGGACTCCTGCTCGCCGTTGACAAAGGCGAGTTCGAGCTGCTGCGCATCGTGAGCCGTGCCGTGCGCGAGATGAGCGAGGGCGAGCTGCTGCAATTGGAGAAGACGCGCGGCCTCAACTTCAGCGAGGAGGTCTATTTCGACATCATCCGCCAGAAGACCGCCAGCCTCATTGCCGCCTGCTGCGCCAGCGGTACAAGCGCCGCCGGACAGGATGCCGGGACCGTGGAGCGCATGCGCCTCTTCGGCGAGCATGTGGGCATCGCCTTCCAGATCAAGGACGACCTCTTCGACTACGGCAGCGGCGCCGACATTGGCAAGCCCACCGGCCTCGACATCAAGGAGAAGAAGCTCACCCTGCCGCTGATCCATGCGCTGCAACAAGTGCCCAAGAGCGACCGCCGCTGGATGGTGGATGTGGTGAAGAACCGCAGCGACGACAGCAAGGCCGTGGCGCGCGTGGTGGAGATGGTGGCCAAGGCCGGAGGCATCGACCACGCCACGCGCTGCATGCACGAGCACCGCGACAAGGCAACTGCATTGCTGCACGCCTTCCCGCGCAACGACGCGCGCGATGCGCTCGACGGCCTCGTGCAACTCACGGTCGAACGCACCAAGTGAACCGAGCATCATGACGAAGCACTGGCACAATCGCAATTACTTCTTCGCACCGATGCTGGTGCTGAGCATGGCCGCGTGCAATGGCGGCGCATCGCAAACGCCCGCCACCACGACGAAGGCCGACACCCTGCAAACCGCAACGGAGAACGGTCGCGTGGTGAAGCAACTGCCCGACGGAGGCCGCATCGAAGGCACCATGCGCGACGGCAAGCGCGTGGGACCCTGGCATTCCTACTTCGCCCATGGTGGCCCGCGCAGCAGAATATTCTACGTCGATGGCGTGGAGGAAGGGCTCACCGAGGTCTTCTACGAAAGCGGCCTCACCTACTATGTGGGCCAGTACCACGAAGGCCGCAATGCCGGCACCTGGATCTTCTTCGATGAAGAGGGCAACGAGATCAAGCGCGTGGTGTACGACAGCTTGGGGGTTGTGATCCGCTAGGCGGTTATCGGCTTCGCTCCGCGCAAAGCGATTGGGCTTGGCGGCAGCAGGTTGTTGATAGCCCATAGCAAGTCGCGCCTCAGCACCGAAACACGCTGGGTACCAGCCG
Organism: Flavobacteriales bacterium; assembly: GCA_049290175.1. Lineage (GTDB taxonomy): Bacteria > Bacteroidota > Bacteroidia > Flavobacteriales_F > PHOS-HE28 > PHOS-HE28. The sequence goes on from JBATND010000300.1 coordinate 4,900, forward strand.
TCCGCCATGGATCGAAGTGAACAATCGCCGTTGATTCCGGCCTCATTTCAACAGTGAGCGGCGCACCCGATTCGCCATTCTACATTCACGGCCCGTTTACCGAAATAGGGAAGTGGAAAGCTGAACGTTGAAGAGCGGCCTCGCCGCAGCACAGAATCGCTGCTTCAGGTCTCTTATTTCAGCTTTCCTCTTTCAGCTTTCCTCTTTCAGCTTTCTGGTTTCTGCTTTCCCATGATCTCCCCCTCCGCCATCCAATCCGTCAAGGACGCCATGCGCGTGGAAGAGGTCGTGGGCGAATTCGTCGCGCTCAAGCGCAAAGGCCCGCGCTACCTCGGCCTCTGTCCATTCCACAACGAGAAGACGCCGAGCTTCAACGTGAGCCCCAACTTGGGTATCTTCAAATGCTTCGGCTGCGGCAAGGCTGGCGATGCCATCACCTTCCTGCAGGAGCACGAGCACCTCAGTTACGTCGAAGCCATCCGCTGGATCGCGAAGCGCTACCAGATCGAACTGCCCGAAGAAGAGCAGACGCCCGAGCAGCAACTGGAGCAGAGTGAGCGCGAGAGCATCGCTGTGGCGCAGCAATGGGCCATGACTTGGAGCGAAGAGCAGCTCTGGAATACCGATGAAGGCAAACGCATCGGCCTCTCGTATTTCCACGAGCGCGGCTTCAGCGATACAACGATAAAGGCTTTCCACCTGGGCTACGTGCCCGAGCAGGGCAACGCCTTCGCCATCGCCGCGCAGGCCAACGGCTTCAACCCGGAGGTCCTCGAGAAGGCCGGCTGGATCAAGCGCCGCGACGATGGCGGGGCCTGGGACTTCTTCGCCGGCCGCGTCACCTTCCCGGTCTTCGGCCTCAGCGGCCAGCCCATCGCCTTCGGCGCGCGCACGCTCAAGAGCGACAAGAAGCTCCCGAAGTACTTCAACTCGCCGGAGAGCGTGCTCTACGTCAAGAGCCGCTCGCTCTACGGCATCCATCACGCCAAGAAGGCCATCGTGGAGCAGCAGCTCTGCTACCTGGTCGAGGGCTACACCGATGTGATCTCGCTGCATCAGGCCGGCATCGCCAACGTGGTGGCCAGCAGCGGCACCAGCCTCACCGAGGACCAGGTGCGGCTGATCAAGCGCTACGCGCCCACCGTCTGCATCCTCTACGACGGCGATGCGGCGGGCATGAAGGCCAGCTTGCGCGGCATCGACCTCATCCTGAAGGAAGGCCTCAACGTGAAGGTGGTCACCTTCCCCGAGGGCGAGGACCCCGACAGCTTCGCGAAGAGCCATAGCAGCAGCGAGGTGAGCGAGCACCTCACGAAGACCGCGCAGGACTTCCTCGTGTTCAAGGCCAGCCTGCTCATGCAGGATGTGGGCGACGATCCCGTGAAGAAGGCCGCCGCCATCCACGACATCGTGGAGAGCATCGCGCTGGTGCCGGATCAAGTGCTGCGCTCGCTCTACATCCAGCAGTGCGGCCGTATGCTGCAAGTGAATGAGCAGGCGCTCATCAGTGAGATGAACAAGGTGCTGCGCAAGCAGTACCGGAAGAAATTAGGTGATGATCAGCCCGTGCCGGAGGAGATCATTCCCGAGGCCGTAGCCCCGCCGCAGCCAACGCTCGAGGACCTCGGCACCACGCCGCAGGAACGCGACCTGCTACGCTTGCTGCTCGCCTACGGCCACGAGCGCATCCCCTCGCTCTTCGCCGATGAGGACGGCAATCCGGTGGAAGAGGAGACCACCGTGGCCGAGCTCCTCTTCGAGCTGCTCGCCCTCGACGACATCCTCTTCGATGAGCCGCTCTTCCGCGAGATCTACCTCGATTACCGCTTCACGCACAACACCGGCAGCAGCATCGACATGACGCGCTACGTGGCGCATGAGCGCGAGGATTGGCGCAGCACCGCCATCGACCTGCTCACCGAGCGGCACGTGCTCAGCCCCAATTGGAAGGACCGCCACAAGATCCACGTGAAGCGTGACCGCGACCAGCTGCACGACGCCATCGAAGAGGCCGTGGATATCCTCAAGGAGCGCCGCGTGGATCGCATGATCCGCGACCGCCAAGAACAGCTGCGCACCACCGACGATGCCAACCTGATGATCCTGCTCGCCGAGATCAAGGCCTACACCGAAGTGAAGCAGCGCCTGGCGAAGAAGACGGGAAGGGTGGTGGTGGGGTAGAAATACCTTGCGCCCATGCCCCACGCCCACCACGATCACTCCCACGATCACGCGGGCCATCACCACCACGAGCATGCGCACGGCCATGTAAGCGCGTCCAGCGCTGCAGCCTTGCGCACCGCCTTCTTCGTCAACCTTGCGTTCACGATCGTAGAGGTCGTTGGTGGCTGGTGGACGAACAGCATCGCGGTGCTCACCGATGCGCTGCACGATGCGGGCGACTGCTTGGTGCTGGGCACCGCGTGGTACCTGCAGCGCGTGGCCATGAAGGGGCGCGATTCGCATTACAGCTACGGCTACGGGCGCTACAGCATGCTCGGCGGATGGCTCACCAGCGTGGTGCTCATCATCGGCGCGCTCTTCATGCTCACCATGAGCGTGCCCAAATTGTGGGCGCCGGAACTGCCGCATTCATTGGGCATGATCGGCTTCGCGCTCTTCGGCTTGGCCATGAACGGCTTCGCGGCGTGGAAGCTGCACGGCGGAAAAACGCTGAACGAGCGAGGCGCCTACCTGCATCTCTTGGAGGATGTGCTTGGCTGGGCCGCAGTGCTCGTGGGCGGCATCGTCATCCACTTCACGGGATGGGCCATCGTTGATCCGCTGCTCAGCGTCGCCATCAGCGTGTACATCCTCTTCAACGCCATAGGCACCTTGCGCAGGGGCACGGGCATCCTCATGCAAGAGATCCCGCCGGGCCTCGACATGCAGCAGGTGCGCACCGACCTTATGACCATCCCGCATGTCATCGACCTGCACGACCAGCACACGTGGACGCTCGACGGCAGCTTCATCGTGCATACCGTTCACGTTGTGGTTGATGGCATCGATCACCGCGAAGCACTTGGCATCAAGACCCAAGCCCGCGAGGCGCTCAAGAAGCACGGCATCCATCACGCCACCATCGAGCTCGAATGGGCCGATGAGGATTGCGGACTAACGCATCACTGATCCATGACGAAGAGCCTCTTCCGCGTGCTCGCGAAACTGAATAAGGCCCTGCTCCCGAAGATGTGGGACAAGAACCTGCTCCGGCTTTCCAAGACGCAGAAGCTGATCATCGCGTGGCGGATCTGGGTGACGAAGAATGCACTGGATTGAGGGCGTCCGCAGATTATGCAGATGTGCTCGCTAACGCTGCGCTGACTCAACTGGAATGCGTCCGCAGATTGCGCGGATGTGCTCGCTAACGCTGCGCTGACTCAAGCCGCGCGGTGATACATGCATTCAGGCCGCCGTTAGGCAGGCCATCTGCGCAATCTGCGGATAATCTATTTCGCTCTGCGGCATTCAGGCCGCCGTTAGGCAGGCCATCTGCGCAATCTGCGGATAAGCTTTCGCACTTTGCGGCATACAGGCCGCCGTTGGGCAGGCCATCTGCGTAATCTGCGGATAAGCTTTCGCACTTTGCGGCATACAGGCCGCCGTTAGGCAGGCCATCTGCGTAATCTGCGGATGAATTGATCTATGGTATCCACTTCCCCTTCCCGAATTCCGGCTTCCTCTTCTCCAGGAACGCATTGCGCCCCTCCTTCGCCTCGTCGGTCATGTATGCTAGGCGCGTGGCTTCGCCGGCGAAGACCTGCTGCCCCACTAGGCCATCATCGGTGAGGTTGAATGCGAACTTGAGCATCTTGATCGCGGTGGGCGATTTCGCGAGGATCTCCTGCGCCCATTGCCACGCGGTGCTCTCGAGTTCGGCGTGCGGGATGGACGCATTCACCATGCCCATCTCATAAGCGCGGTCGGCGGTGATGTCGCGGCCGAGGAAGAAGATCTCGCGTGCGCGTTTCTGTCCCACCATCTTCGCGAGGTAGGCGCTGCCGTAGCCGCCATCGAAGCTCGTCACATCGGCATCGGTCTGCTTGAACACCGCATGCTCCTTGCTCGCGAGGCTGAGGTCGCACACCACGTGCAGGCTGTGGCCGCCGCCCACGCACCAACCGGGAACGACGGCGATCACCACCTTCGGCATGAAACGGATGAGGCGCTGCACCTCGAGGATGTTGAGGCGCGGCGTGCCTGCGCCATCCACATAACCTTGATGCCCGCGCGCGCGCTGATCGCCGCCGCTGCAGAAGCTCCACCCGCCATCCTTCGCGCTTGGACCTTCAGCGCTGAAGAGCACCACGCCGATCTCGGTGTCTTCCTGTGCATCGTGGAAGGCATCGAGCAATTCGCTCACCGTATGCGGACGGAAGGCGTTGCGCACCTCGGGCCGGTTGAAGGCGATGCGCGCCACGCCATTGCACTTGCGGTAGGTGATATCGGTATAGGCCTTCGCCTCGCGCCATCTGGGCGGTGCGGCTTGGAGGTGCATGCGTGCTTTGGTCATTCGCTCTTCGTATTCAGGGCTGCGAAGTTCGGTGGCCTGACCCACTGAATGACCTGAATGCGGAAGACATGCGCGAATCGCCCAATTCAACCACGGTGCTTCGCTGCGCTCGCACTGACATAGAAACGAATGAACCCCCAGTATTTCACACCCTATTGCGGACCGCTCGACTGAGTGAACCACGGATGCACACGGATCAACACGGATGGACTACGCGGAGTCGCTTTGAAGGTCGTCGTGCCCCATACCTCTACTTCCGGACTGCATTTATCCGTG
>JBATND010000301.1:0-4682 GCA_049290175.1 Flavobacteriales bacterium
GCTCTTGATCGCGGCGGCCAGGGCGTCGTCCACGATCTTGTTGCGCGGACCTTCCTTGGCGGGAATGTCGAGCAGCAGCACTTCGGTGCCCGTGTTTGCGAAGTGGCAGGCGATGCGGCTGCCCATGACGCCGGAGCCTAGCACAGCGACTTTCTTGATCGATCGTTTGGTCATTGTTCGCTCAGTTTTTCACCGCCAAGACGCCAAGGACGCAAAGGCCACGCAACGCCAGTGGAATTCATTTGGCGAACCCGTGGCGTCCGTTGCGACGTGGCGGTGAAGCATTTCAGAAGAGTTGTTCGTGTTCGAGAATATGGTCCAGTTCCGACATCACCTGCCGGAAGTTGTTCATCTGCTCAGGCGTGAAGCGGCTTTGCACCGCCTGGTTGAATTGGATCACGGTGTTGCGACTTACGGTACGCAAGGCCTTGCCTTTCGCCGTGAGGTGAATGCGCACCACACGCTTGTCGGCCTTGTCGGCGATGCGCTTGATCAGACCTTCCTCCTCCATGGCCTGCAGGGTGCGCACGAGGCTGCGCGCTTCCATGCCCATCTTGGGTCCGAGCTTGGTGCTGGGCGTGCCTTCTGGCTCGATGTTGAGCAGGATCTGCCCGATGGCCATGCTGCCGCCGTACTTGGCCGCCTCGGTGTTGTAGATGCGTGAGATGCGGCTCCACACGCGGCGGATGGGAAAGTCGATCGTCTCTTCGGGGCTCATGCACTGTTCGGCTTCGGCACCCAAGGTAAAAGCAGGTGTTATGCGCGCATACCAAATGCGGTGAATTTTCTCAACAGCATGGTGCGTTGTGTATCGGACTAGTTTCGCCACCCAACCTGCACCCATGCGCGCATACATGCTCACCGCCTTAGCCGTCGCTGTCCTGATCACGGCTTGCCGCAAAGAGGAGGATCCCGCTCCAAATCCCGGCACCCCAGAACCACAAGGTCCAAGGCTGGTGATGAAGTTCCATTTCGACAGCACCCAAACACGGCTGAATAACATCGGCCAACCTGCCACCATTCCTCCGGGCCATGCGGCGCAGAACCCACGCTTCAACAAGATGAGCGCGCACTACATCGAGTTCGCGCCGAGCATGCTCACGGCCTTGGGCACTGGCACCATCGTGTACCATGCGCCGGAGACAACCGCTGGCGGTTCCACGGCAATCAACTTCAGTCAAGGTGTTCGAGCCGGTGAAGGCGAGACCTTCTTCAGCATGCCGCTTTCGCAAATGGCACCTGGCACCTACGAATGGCTGCGCGTATCACTCGCCTATCAGAACTACGACATCAAGTTCCGCTACGTCGATGCCACCTGGGGCACCTTCAACCTTTGGGGCACAGTAGCCAGCTTCATCGGCTACAACACGTACATCAGCAGCTACACCGTGCGCAACCAGAGCGTGACCGTGAACGCGAATAAGCTGCAGGGCTATTGGGGCTTCGAGGTGATCAACCCGCCCATTGCAACAGCACCGGTCACTGGACAAGCTCCTCCGGGCGCCACTACCGTGCCCAATCCGCTCTTCGCCAGCTCGCCGATCCCGAGTGGTTCATGCGTGGTCACTGGCGCCTTCGCCACGCCACTCACGATCACCGGCAGCGAGACTTCCGATGTGGTGATCACCGTTTCGCTCAGCACTAACAACAGTTTCGAGTGGAGCGATAACGGCGATGGGATTTACGAGCCGGCCGTCGGCGATGTGGTGGTGGACATGGGCGTTCGCGGCATGATCCCCATCGTGCAGTAGTTCAACCGGGCTTCTTCACCTCGCGCTTCTCTCCATTCAGCCAGAGGCTCAAGCCCTCGGGCGCCGAGAGGTACTTGACGCTGGTGGCCGCGACCACGTAATCGTAGCCGCCGCGCTGGTCGTCGTAGAGGTAAACGCTATCGCACGCGAACCGGATCCAAGCGCTATCGCCCACGAATTCGAGTCGGGCGTGCGGTGCGATGTTCCGGCGCTTGAGCAACATGCCACCCTCCTCGTCGACTCGCTCAATCGATGCCGCGTCGATGAAACCCAGGTCCTCAAAGCCGTCGCGAAGGCGGAACAGCTTCTGGCCCCAACTCTCACGCTCACCGAAATTGGCGAGCACCCATAGATCGCCGGTGCGGGTGCTATCCTTCCCGAAGAAGGTGGGCAGCATCGTCCAGCTATCATAGGCAGGAACCGAGACGGCCATCATATCGGCGGTGCTATCGGGATGGGGCCGGTAGCGGTATAGCCTTAGTCCCTCCCAGGTATCCTCCACGTTGGAGGCGACCATGACGAAGCTCCCATCTCCAAGATTGAAAGTGGCTTGGATGAACAGGGTGTCGTGCGCAAGATTGTCCTCCACCGATTGGTATTGGATCGGAGCCAAACCCGGCGGGTCCGAATCGGGATTGGATCTGGTGCAGGAGCAAACTCCAAGAATGGTGAATACTCCAAGATAAGCGACTTTCATTCTGTTCATTTTCAGCGTATTAGGCCATCCATAGTAGCGAGCGACCGAACTGGACCAAAGGGCTTTTCGGGGTCGAAATATGAGCATGCTTCACCGGAAGCCGACCATCCCGTTCTCCAAGCCAAACCTACCGGTCGCCCGGCTGCCGAAACCGTCGAAGACTCGAACGCGTATATCGTCGAGCAATAGCGCCCGGTCGCCGATCCAAGCGCCTCCAGCGAAACCCGAACGTGACCCCCTCAGCCCCCAACACCGACTCGCTGATTCCGGACCATTGGTCGCAGGATTCGCTCCTCGGTTTCAGGACCGGTGATGCCGGCACGGTGGTGCTGCGCATCGTTGGTGAAGTGGGCATGGCGGAGCTCGAGCGATTCGTTCACCATGCTGAAGCGCGAAGCCTTGAGGTTGGTGACGGCGTGGTTACTCGGAAACGGTTGCTGAACGTGGTGGTTGAGGCGCTTGAGAATCTGCGCATGCACACCGATCCCACGCTGGCCCGAACAGCATTCGCGGAACTCTCGATGACCGATGAGGCTTACACCCTGACAACAGGTAATGCGTTGCCTTCGGCCGAAGCGGCCATCGTGAGCCAGCGCATCGACGTGCTGAACGACATGAGCGAGGCCGACCTGAAGCAGCACTTCCTCATGCTGCTCGGCAATTCCGGTCGAACGGAGCGCGGCGGTGCGGGCTTGGGCCTGATCACCATTGCGCGCAAAGCCAATAGGCCGCTGCGCGTGATCACGCACCCGCGCGATGAAACGACACGCTACCTTATCATGCAGGTGAGCGTCTCACGCCATGCGTGAATCGGCCAGTCCAGCGTATTCGGACAAGTAGGCGAAGCGCTCGCCGAGCCGCCCTTGCTTCACGATGGTGGCGCGGTCGATCATGGCGGGCTCATCCTGTCCGATAAGGCTCGGCATCACACGCTCGATCAGGTCTAGACCGAAGGCTTCGGAAGCATCGCGCGGCAATTCGCATGGCAGGTTGTCCACAGCCATCACCGTGATGCTGCCCGGTGTACCCGGTGCCACCTCACCCGCGCTCACGGGATCGTAGCCCAAAAAAGGCTGTTCGATGCTGGTGGCGCGCAAGGTGCTGTCGATGGGACCGCCCACATCGCAACTGATGTCGGCGATCACGCTCAAAGTCCGTTTCGGGTCGCGTAGATCTTCAGTGCTCAGGATCTTGGGGCCACGCGGATCCCAGAAATGACAGGCCAAATACATGTGCGCTCGTTGTGCATATGGCAAGAAACGCGCGCGATGCCCTGAGGGATCGCCATGAAAGGCCGCTTTGTCGAAGGGGGCACCATCGGCACGCTCATACAAGTCTTGTGTATTCAGAACGGTGTACACCGGCTTCGTGAACTCCTGCTCGAGGAATTCTCCGGGCTTCACGCGCGTGACTCCTGCCCTTTCGAGCACGCCCATGGCGCCTTTGCCCACGCGCCCGCCGCCGGTCATCACGATACGCAGATCCTTGGGCAAGGGGAAGGCGTGCAGGTGGCGCTCGAGTTCTTCCAGATCGTGGCACTCATGCGCCGGCTTCAATGGCGGTCCGCCATGCGCCAATTGCCAAGCGCGGAATCCATTGTAAGCGCCTACTACGCCGGCCCAGTAGCCGAAGGCCAGCACACGGTCGCCATGCTGATCGGTGAGCAATTCGTGATCGATCAGGGTGATGCCCTTCTCCACCACGGCGCGCATGAGCTTCCGGTTGTGCGCCTGCTGCTTGATGGTGTGGCTGAAGAAGAGATAGGCCTTGTCCGTTATGAGCATGTCCGTTGGCACCTCCTTCACGCCGATGATGAGGTCGCGGTCGCTGAGATCGTCGGTGAGGCGAACTCCTTCTGCCTCGTATTCAGCATCGGTGAATGCGCGCACCGTGCTGCGCTGCACAGCGATATCGATTTGCGGGAAACGGATGCTCACCTCACGGCATTGGGCGGGGGTGAGCGGCACGCGGCGGTCCGCAGGCAACTTGCCTTCGCGGATGATGCCGATTCTTCGGAAAGCGTTGGTCATTTTCTGCGGCGGCAAAGAAAGCGGAATGGGCCAGCGCCGGATTATTCAGCGAAAGTCCACACCAGCATTCGCTTGGAAAAACCTCGATTGTTCCGCTGCGCGGAACGGTGCCGCTTGCGCAGCACCGCTCCGTCTCCTGTGGAGCCGGAGGGAATCCCCGGCATTCGCCGGGGTGAACCTCGATTGTTCCGCTGCGCGGAACGG
>JBATND010000302.1:0-30030 GCA_049290175.1 Flavobacteriales bacterium
CGCCTAGCCTTCCACAGCCGCTTGTTGGTGCAGACGCCCGGTACCGCTGCCTGCTGAAGCGGCTCCGGGTACTTTCACCGCCGCATGAATGCTGGCACACGCAGCGCCACGATGGCCATCACCATCCTCGGCGCGCTCTTCTTCCTCTTTGGTTTCGTCACGTGGCTGAATGGGCCGCTGATCCCCTTCATGCGCATCGCTTGCGAGCTATCCGATTTCGAAGCGAGCATGGTGGTGCCCTTCGCGTTCTATGCGAGCTACTTCTTCATGGCGCTGCCCGCTTCGGAAGTGCTGAAAAGAACCGGCATGAAGAACGGCATGGTGCTCGGCTTGGTGGTGATGGCCGTGGGCGCGTTCCTCTTCGTGCCGGCCGCAAACGCGCGATCGGCGGGACTGTTCCTCACGGGCTTCTTCACAATCGGCACGGGCCTCGCGCTACTGCAAACAGCCGTGAATCCGTATGTCACGGTGGTTGGGCCGATCGCGAGCGCGGCGAAGCGCATCAGCATCATGGGCATCTGCAACAAGGTGGGAGGCATCATTGCACCTTTCATCCTCGGTGCGCTCATCTTGGTGGATGCCGATCAGTTGAAGCTCGATCTGGTGCAGCTCGAAGGAGCGGCACGCGCTGCGTTGCTCGATGAGCGCGCGCGTTTAGTGGTGATGCCCTACACGGTGCTTGGACTCGGACTTCTGGTGGCCGCCGCGCTGATTCGTTTTTCACCCTTGCCGCTCTTGCCAGCAGAGAATGAAGGCGGCGCACGGAGCGGTTCGGCATTGGATCATCCGCAGTTGATCCTGGGCGTTGCGGCGCTCTTCGTTTATGTATGGGCCGAAGTGCTTGCGGGCGATAGCATCGCGGTGTATGCGGAACGCCTCGGCACGCCGCTCGATGCCGCCAAGTCGCTCACGAGCCTCACGCTGGCAGCGATGCTCGTGGGTTATGTGCTGGGCATCCTCTTCATCCCGCGCTTCATCTCCCAGTCGAAGGCGCTCGCGCTTTCGGCGTTCGTGGCGCTCGTGTGTACTTGCGGCGTCCTCTTCAGCGACACGGCTTCTACCATGCCTTTCTTCTTGATCGACCTCGGCAACTTCACGGTGAAGCCGATGGAGCTGCCAGTATCTGTTGTCTTCGTGGCACTGCTCGGCTTGGGCAATGCGCTGATGTGGCCCGCTATCTGGCCGCTTGCCGTCGATGGCATCGGCTCGGCGCTGAAGACCGGTTCGGCCATGCTGATCATGGCCATCCTGGGTGGCGCATTGGCCATGCCCGTATGGACCGCCATGGCAGGCACCGGTGATGCAAGCGCGTCGCAATGGGCCTTCGCGCTGTTGCTGCCCTTCTACCTCTACATCGGCTGGTACGCTTTGTTCGGGGCGCGGCTGCGGGCGTGGCGCTGAATTGGTGAGCCTGGCGTGTTGAAAACTGCCCATAGGCGTGGGCAAGCCCCCTGAAAGGCGCTTCTACCTTCGGCCCTGCCTGCGGAAGGCAGGTTCCGCAACTCCCACCTCATGTCCCGAATGGAAAACAAACGCGTTCCCCTGCTCGTGCCGGGTTTCGCCCTGCTGCTGGCCGCATGCGGCGGTGGCGGCTCTGGTACCGCCCCCAGCGGTGATTCGCTCAACGTGCCAGCGCAATCCGCCGATAACGAGCTGATCGGCGTTGGCGGCAAATTCTTCAGCGTGCCCTCGCCGGTGCAGGCGGCCATGGCCATCAAGGAGGCTGGCCTCAAGTACCAGAAAGACCTCACCGCGCCGCTGGAGAAGGGCGATGCCTTGACCGCGCGCATGGCGCAGGCCATGATGCTCGGCGTGTACGGTGCCGACATGTCCTACGCGACCGTGCATCGCGATGCGCAGCGCGCGCTGGCCACTTTGGAGACCATCGAGCGACTCAGCGCCAAGCTCGAATTGAGCAATGCATTCGATAAGGCCCTCATGGAGCGCTTCAAGGCCAATATGAACAGCGAGGACAGCCTCTTGCGTTTCAGCGGCATGGCCTTCCGCGCCGCCGATCAATACCTGAAATCGAACGACGCCTTGGACGTGAGCGCATGGGTGCTCGCAGGCGGTTGGGTGGAAGGCATGCACCTCACCCTTGCCGATCCCGCTGCTGCCAAGAACCCGGCACTGGTGGCCCGCATCGGTGAGCAGAAAGGCACGCTCGATGGCCTGCTCTCCGTGGTTGACGGCATCAACACGAATGGCGCAAGCAATGCCCTGATGCAAGGTCTGAAGGACCTGCGCCGCGAGATGGAATCCGTGAAGGTGACCTACGTGTACGAAGCGCCGGTGACCGACGCCGCCAAGATGACCACCTACATCAACAGCAAGAGCACTGCGGAAGTGAGCCCTGAACAGCTCGCCGCCATCGCCGCTAAGGTGGCCGCCTTGCGCAACATGATCCTCGCTTGACCATGAAACGCATCCTCTTCGCACTCCTCATTGCCGGTTTCGCCGGTTCAGTGCAGGCCCAAGGCATCTGCCAGGGCATTGCCGCGCGCTGCGAGAAGCACATCGCCGCCAACTACATCCCCGATGGCCAATTCTACCGCGCGTTGCTGCAAGGCGACGAAGTGGCGGAGTTCAATCTCACCCTCTTCGGCGGCACCACCTATCGTGTTGCGGCGTGCAGCGGCGATACCGATGGCAACCTCGTCTTCAGCGTGTACGATACGGCCAAGGAGCGCAACCTGCTCTTCACCAACAAGGACCACCGCAACGCGCCGTTTTGGGACCTGGCCATCGCCAGCACACTCGATGTGATCGTTGAGGCCACGCTCGATCCCAGCAAGGCTGGCAGTGGCTGCGCGGTGATGCTCATCGGCTTCAAGCGGTAGGCCGGGCATTTTCCCTGGAACCTTCGGGCGCCCCTTTCGTTGAGAGGGGCGCTCTTTTTTGGGCCTGTTGGTTCCGTGGGGCATCGTGCGCATGAGCGAGAAGATACTCAAGGCCTTATTGCAGCTGTTCGCCATCATCGCCAAGGGCGAAGAGGTGGGCCTCGGCGCGCGTCCGGAGAATGCCGCCATCCTCGAACGATTCCTCCGTAAGCAGTTCAGTCCGGAAACGGCTGCCGCGCACATGGCGCGCTACCAGGCCTTCGTGCAATCCTTCCACGGCGGCGCCAAGAGCGGCCGCAAGCGCACCTCGCTCAACTCGGTGAAGGTGCTGAAGATCTGCACCCAGGTGAACGAGGAACTGAACCAGCGCCAGAAGTTCGTGGTGCTGCTGCATTTGCTCGAATTCATCCATGCCGATGGAATCGTGAGTCCGCAGGAGGACGAGTTCGTGAGCATCGTGGCCGATACGTTCAATATCGCCCAGCCCGATTTCGCGCGTTGCCGCGCTTTTGTCTGCGCGGAAGAGGAGCAGCGCCTCGATGCCGAGCAATTACTCTACATCAATGGGGCTGCCACCTGCGGGCTCGCCACGGCGAAGCATCTGCACGCGCATGGCCTCGATGGCGAGGTGCGTGTGCTGCACGTGCCCAGCGTTCAGCTCTACGTGATGCGCTACGCCGGCAGAGATGAGTTGCTGCTCAACGGCCAGCGTGTCGGAACCGGAGGCCACTATGTGCTGGAGAACGGGAGCAGCATGCGGCCCAGCGGCGGCGTGCCCATCTACTACAGCGACATCCTGCAGGCCTTCATGGCCAAGCAGGGCAAGCCGCGCATCGTGTTCCGCGCCGATGGCATCGAATACGCCTTCCCCAATGGCCGCATGGGCCTGCACGAGCTGCATCTGGCCGAAACGAGCGGCAAGCTCATCGGCATCATGGGCGGTAGCGGCAGCGGCAAGAGCACCTTGCTCAACCTGCTCAACGGGAATCTGGTGCCAACGCGCGGCCGTGTCACCATCAACGGCATCGATGTGCATCGCGAGCGCGACCGCATCCGTGGCGTCATCGGCCATGTGAGCCAGGACGACCTGCTGATCGAAGAGCTCACCGTTTACCAGAACCTGTTCTTCAACGCCAAGCTCAGCTTCGGTGATCAGACCGATGAACAGGTGGCCGAGCGCACGCTGCGCATGCTGCACACCCTTGGGCTCTACGAGACCAAGGATCTCAAGGTGGGCAGTCCGCTGGAGAAGACCATCAGCGGTGGTCAGCGCAAGCGCCTCAACATCGCCTTGGAGCTGATCCGCGAGCCGAGCGTACTCTTCGTTGACGAGCCTACCAGCGGCCTCAGCTCGCGCGACAGCGAGAACATCATGGACCTGCTGAAGGAGCTCGCTCTCAGGGGGCGGGTCGTCTTCGTCGTGATCCACCAGCCCAGTTCGGACATCTTCAAGCTCTTCGATAAGCTCCTGCTCATGGATCAGGAGGGCCACCCGGTGTATTGCGGTGATCCTGTTGATGCTGTGGTGTACTTCAAGCGTGTCACCGGACAGGTGGATAGTGATCAAGGGCAATGCGCCGCCTGCGGCAATGTGAACCCGGAGCAGATCTTCAACATCCTGGAAGCACGCCTTGTTGACCAGTACGGCAATGAGACCGATCAGCGCCGCATCAGCCCCGACGCTTGGAACGAAGTGTTCCGTGCCCAGATGGCGGTGCGCGTGGCGCAGGTGCCCGATGAGCGCACGGTGCCCAAGAGCACCTTCGCCATCCCTGGGAAATTGCGCCAGTTGCGCGTGTACTTCAAGCGTGATCTGCTGAGCAAGCTGGCCAATCGCCAATACGTGCTCATCAACCTGCTCGAAGCGCCCGTCCTGGCCTTCTTCATGTCCTTCTTCCTGCGCTATGCCGGGGAGAGCGGCTACGTGTACCGCACCAACGCCAACATGCCGCAATACCTCTTCATCGCGGTGATCGTGGCCTTGTTCCTTGGGCTTACCGTGAGCGCCGAAGAGATCCTCCGTGATCGCAAGATCCTGGCGCGCGAGAAATTCCTCGACCTCAGCTGGCTCAGCTACCTGGTGAGCAAGCTCGGGTTGCTCTTCGCCATCTCAGCCATTCAGACGGGCCTGTTCGTGCTGGTGGGCAATGCGGTGCTGGGCATCGAATCGATGGGCTGGGCGCATTGGTTGGTGCTCTTCAGCGCGAGCTGCTTCGCCAACGCGTTGGGCTTGAACGTGAGCGCGAGCTTCAGCAGCGCCAAGGTGATCTACATCCTCATCCCGGTGCTGATCATCCCGCAACTGCTGTTCAGCGGCATCATCGTCAAGTTCGATCGTTTGCATCCGTTGTTCGCATCGGAGAAGAGCGTTCCGTGGATCGGCAACGTGATGGCCAGCCGGTGGGCCTATGAGGCACTGGCCGTTACCCAATTCAAGGAGAACCCTTACGAGCGCGAGTTCTACGCCTTCGATCAGCGGATGAAGACCGCCAATTGGAAGAAGGACCTCTGGCTGAGCGAACTGCGCAATCATGTGGACCGCGCGCAGAGCATGCTTGAGAGCGGCGACCGCGGCAATCGCGAGCTTGCCGAATCGCTGGCGCTGCTGCGCGATGAACTGGGCCGTGAGGAGCGGAGCCTAGCGGGTTTCCATGTGCCGGAATTGGCCTTGCTGGAGCCGGGCTCGGTGACCAAGGAGGCCATTGCTGTGGTGGCCGAATCACTGGAAACGCTCACCAAGCATTACCGCAGCATCTATAAGGAAGCCGAGCGCGCCAAGGAGCGCCGCATCACGGAATTGACAGCCACACCAAAGGCGCGGGCCGCCTATTTCGATCTGCTCGACCGCTACCGCAACGATGGGCTGGCCGATATCGTGACCAACAAGAACGATCTGCGCGTGATCGTGGAGCATAAAGGCGAATTGATCCGCAAGAGCGATCCGGTCTATATGGAGCCACAAACAAGCGGACTACTCGGCGCGCATTTCTACGCTCCGGCCAAATTGCTCTTCGGCATGCCCGTGAGCACCTTGTTCAGCAACGTGCTGGTGATCTGGATCATGACCCTGATGCTTTGCGGTGCGCTGCACTTGGAGCTGTTCAGGAAGATCGGCCGCCTGGTACCGATGCCCACACGGCGCTAGTCGCCGTTCACCTCGGCGATCTGGATCATCTTGAACGGGATGTTGATGATCCCAGAGTAATCCTCGCCGGCTTCCAGCATGTCCTCGTCGTCGGCCTCGTAGTGCCAGAGCACGGTGACCTCGTTTCCCGCCGCGCGGATGGGCTCCAAGCGCTTGAATACATCGAGTATGCACTTGCTGCTGCTGGTATTGAAGTACTCCAGCTGCACATGCAGAGCGGTCTTCGGGTTCGGGTTGCGGCCGTATCGCTCGATCCAATCGATCAACGGCTTGTAGAAATCGATGCTGTTCTCCGGGATGGAGCGGCCCTTGAGCTCGAGCAGGCCGGTGACCGGGTCGAAATGCACGTGAGGCGTCTTGGGGCTGCCTTCGAGGGTTAGCGGATCCATGTCGTTCTGGTTCTAGGTGTTCACGTTCACGTTCAGGCTGAAGAAGGCGCTGTCCTTGTCGTAGGGCACGAAAGCGTATTCGAGCTTGCCGCCGCTGCGCCGGGCGATATCGATCATGCCCAAGCCGCCGCCGCCTGCTGCTGAGTAAGTTCCATCGGCGAGCTTGGCGCGGTACCATTCGCGCAGCGCCTCCTGATCCAGGGCGTTGATGCGGTCGAGGTGGTTCTTGAGCTGATCCATATCGCCGCTGTTCATGAAGTTGCCGGTGAGCACCTGGTAGCCGCCATCGTTCTTGGCGATCATCACCACGCCATGCGGCTCCTTGGTCGGCTCCACGGTATTCCCTTCGGCGCGCAGGTGGCCGTTGTGATGGAAGAGGTTCTGCAAGCATTCCACCACCACATTGAACACGCGTTTCCGCGATTTCGCATCGGCCTCCATGGCGTCGAGCTTGCGCTCAACCAGGCCTAGCAGCACGGTGATCAGTTCAGGGCTGAGCGCTCCTTTGAAGGAGAGCATCACGCGGTGCCGCTCCAATTCATCATAGAGGTCGTGAATCCGGTCAAGCAGGTCGGACATCGGTAGTTGGGGTGGAGAGCACGACAAAACAAGCCCCGGCCCTTCCGGCGGTCCGGAACGCGCGGACGGAGTTATCCACGCCAGCGTGTTTGCCCCTGATCGCACGCACCTACATTCGCCGTCCGCAAATGGGCTGGTACACGCACTGGTTCGGCACTCCTTATTACAAGCTGCTCTATGGCCACCGCGACGATGGCGATGCGGCGGCATGGGTGCGTGCCATTGCCGGGAAATGGCAGCTTGATCAGCATGCCCAGGTCCTCGACCTCGCTTGCGGCCGGGGCAGGCACGCCAAGCATTTTGCTGCGCAAGGGCTTCGGGTCACCGGGGTGGACATCAGCACGGAGAGCATCGACGAAGCACGATCCACTGTGCCAGAGGCGGAATTCATCGTGCATGACATGCGCGAGCCGCTGACCGAAGCACGATTCGATGCCGTGGCCTGCTTGTTCACCAGCTTGGGCTACTTCGATTCGCTCGCCGATGACCAGCGGGTCTTCGATTCGGTGGCAGCCATGCTCAAGCCCGGCGGCCGTTTCGTCGTGGACTTCATGAATACGCCGATGGTGCTGCGTGAGCTCGTCGCCGCGGAAGAGCATTGCGTGGGTGAGGTCCGATTCCAAGTGAGCAGGAGCCTTGAGCATGATGTGATCGTGAAGCGCATCGCCGTGCAGGACAAAGGCTGCGAGCAGCATTTCGAGGAGCGCGTCCAAGCACTTTCTCCGGAACAGCTTGAGGCCATGGCCTTGCGCGCGGGCCTGCTCATCGAGGACCGCACCGATGGCCCGGAGTTAACGCCCTTCGACCCGGAGCGCTCGTCACGTTTCGTTCTCTGGACCCGTAAGCCTGAAGCATGATCCCCATCGTTGCCCTTCTCTTCTTCGCCTTGCCCATGACCGCTGGTGCTCTCGTACGCGTTGTGAGCCCCGATCAGAAATGGCTTCGGCTCTTGCTGGGCTTCAGCGGCGCATTCCTCGTGAGCGTCGTGTTCCTGCATATGCTGCCAGAGCTTTACGAAGAAGAGGGCGCCATGATCGGCGCTTGGGTGCTTGGCGGCTTCCTGCTGCAAGTGATCCTGGAGTTCTTCAGCGAAGGCATCGAGCACGGCCATATCCATGTGCATGCGCACCATGGTGCGAAGGCGGTGCTGCCTTGGCTCACCATGGGCAGCCTTTTCCTGCATTCGTTCACCGAGGGCATGCCCTTCGCCGATGAATCGGTGGCGGGCAACGTGCCCTTCCTCGCGGGCGTGCTGCTGCACAAGGTGCCCATGGCCATCGCGCTCGCCACCGTGCTGCTGAAATCGGGCGTGCCCGCAGGTTCCAGTTGGCTCATGCTCGTGCTCTTCGCCTTGGCTGCTCCGTTGGGCATTGGCGCCGGAACACTCGCCGGCGATTGGATGGACGGCCACTTCCTGCACCGCATGCTGGGCCTGGCCATCGGCATGCTGCTGCACATCGGCACCACTATCATCTTCGAGAGCGCACCCGATCACCGCTTCAATGCCGCGCGTTTCGCGGCCGTGATCGTGGGCGTGGTGCTCGCCGCGCTGGCGGTCCACTGATTTTTTCTGGAGTGCGCATACGGATCTCAAACGCGTCCCGTTACTTTGCCACGCAAAGCACTTTGCCAATGACCGACCAAGACCATCTGCAAGAACTCGCCCGCATCCGGGGCCTCATGGACCGCAGCACCCGATTCCTCAGCTTGAGTGGGCTAAGCGGGGTATTAGCTGGAGCGGCGGCGCTGGTGGGGGCCTTCGCTGCACGGGCGCATTACACAGCGCTCTACGCCAGTGGTTCGGTCTCACGTGAGCATGAAGGCCTCAATCAATACGATCCCGCGCGCATCATCGAGCGAGGCTTCAGCGAGCATGTCGCCTTTCTGGTCCTCGATGGTTTGATGGTGCTCGCCATTGCGCTCATCGGCGCGCTCTGGTTCACCTGGCGCCGCTCGAAGCGAACAGGGCAGGGACTGTGGGATGCGAGCGCGCGCCGCATGCTCTGGAACCTGCTGATCCCGCTCGCTGCCGGCGGCTTGTTCACCTTGGCCCTGCTGTGGAACGGTGCAGTGCTCATGGCGCCGTCGGCCACATTGGTATTCTATGGCGTGGCCTTGCTGAACGCGAGCAAGTACACGCTCGACGAGATCCGCTGGTTGGGCCTGAGCGAGATCGCGCTAGGCGTGGTGGCTGCGTTCTGGCCCACGGCCGGCTTGCTGTTCTGGGCGCTCGGCTTCGGAGTGCTGCACATCTTCTATGGCGGTCTCATGTACCTGCGCCACGAGCGCGGCAACGCTGCGGCATGATCGATCGGCTCAATAAGGCCTTCGAGAGCCGGGTGCGCTTGGGCATCATGGCGGTGCTCGTCGTGAACGAATGGGTGGATCATGCGCAATTGAAGGAGTTGCTCAGCGTTACCGACGGCAATCTGGCCAGCCACTTGGCCGCGCTGGAGGAATTGAAGTACGTGCAGGTGCGCAAGCGATTCATCGGCAAGCGGCCCAACACGAGCTACAAGGCCACTACTGCTGGAGCACGCGCATTCCGCGATCACCTCGACGCCATCGAAAGCCTCATCCCCAAACCCTGACCCATGAACACCATCGCCAACTGGATCCAAGCGCGCGCCGCGCTGATCATCGCCCTGCTCACGGCTTTCGTCTTTGATCGGCTCTTCTACCAGATGAGCTTCGGGCTGAACCTCGCGCTCTTCGCGGTGCTGGTGGTGGCGCTCGTGATGCATCGCATCGGTTGGAATGCGCTGAGCATGCCTGCGCGCTGGGCCATGGCCGGAACGGTGCTCGCGGCCTTGATGGTGGTGGTGCATGGCAGCGTGATCGCGCCCATCATGGCGGTGCTTGGGCTCTTGTGGTTCAGCGCGCTGGCGCATGAGCGCGTGCTGCGGAGCATCCCGATGGCTTTTGCGCAATCGTTCGCCAACTACGTTTCATTGCCCATGGCTGCGCTCGATGGAAGCGGTGACCTGGTGCCTCAACGTAGCGCGGCGCGCAGCGGATGGCGCTGGGCACGATTGACAGTTGTTCCCATGCTGGTGCTCGCGCTCTTCTTCCAACTGTACCGCGTGGGCAATCCGAAGTTCGATCACCTCACGGCAGGCTTCCTCGATGGATTGTGGGAGGCCATCGCTGACTTGTTCAGTCTGGTGTTCACCGCGCACGTTCTCTTCTTCCTCTTCGGTCTTTTCGTGAGCGCAGGCTTGATCTTCCGCTTCGCGCCAACGCTGGTGGCGCAGTGGGAGCAGGGCTTGAGCGACAGCATGCGCCGGGTGCGCCTGAAGCGTCCGCATTGGTTGGCGCCCTTGGCGATGAACCCCTTGGAGCGCGAGCGCCGCCGGGGCATCGTGCTGCTGGCGCTGGTGAACGCGCTGCTGCTCGTGGTGAACATCATCGACATCGATTGGGTGTGGATCGGCTTCACCGTGCCCGAGGATTTCAGCTTGAAGCAATTCGTGCATGAGGGTACCTACGCGCTCATTTTCAGCATCCTGCTCAGCATCGTTGTGGTGTTGTGGGTGTTCCGTGGCAACCAGAATTTCTATTGGCGCAACACCTGGCTGAAGCGCCTCGCCATGCTCTGGGTGGCGCAGAATGGCATCCTCGCCGTGTCGGTCTTCCTGCGCAACTGGCACTACATCAACTTCCACGGCTTGGCCTACAAGCGCATCGGTGTCATCGTCTTCCTGGCGCTTGTGCTCGTAGGATTGGTCACACTCTTCATCAAGGTGAAGGAGCGGCGCTCGCTTTACTATTTGGTGCGCGTGAACACGTGGGCGGCCTTCGCCATGCTCGTTGGCCTCACCACGATCGATTGGGACAGCTTCATCGTGCGCGTGAACCTAAAGCACGCGAATCCCGGCGAGATCGACATCGACAATTACCTCGCGATGAGCGACAAGGTGCTGCCGCTGCTGTACGCCAACATCGATCTGGTGGAGAAGCAGATGGAGCAGCACAAACACAATCGCGTGCGCTGGGTGGACTACTTGGAGCCGCAGCAATTCCGCACTGCGCTCGATATCAAGCGTGATCGTTTCCTCCTGCGGAAAGCTGATCAGCATTGGCAGGAATGGACATGGGCCGATGCGCGCACCCATGCAGGACTCAAGAACCTCAATTGACCCGGTGCTGCCATGAACGACCTACGCTACATCCGCCGCTGGCTCGCCTTCTTCGTGATAGCCTTGGTGCTGAGCGGCCTCACCGCCGTGCCGCTGGTCACGCTCACCGCCTGGCTCGTTGATCTTACGGCGCCCTTCGGCGGCGCGCTGTATGAGTGGGCCGCGCATGCCGCTGCTGCTGTCGCGCATGTGGATGCCACCTATCCGATCCTCTTCTACGGCACCGATTGGCTGGCCTTCGCGCATGTGGTCATCGGCTTGGCATTCATCGGCCCATGGCGCGATCCGGTTCGCAACAAATGGGTGATCGAATGGGGCCTATGGTGCTGCGCCTTGGTGCTGGTGCTGGCCTTCGTTTGGGCGCCCTTCCGCGGCATTCCCTTCTTCTGGCGCTGCGTCGATGCGTCGTTCGGTGTTTTCGGGGCGATACCGCTCTGGCTGGTGCTCAAACGGATCCAGCGCCTTGAATCAACCCAAGCCATGTCCGCATGAACGAGCGCCGTCAACTCCTCATAGCAAGCGCGTTGCTCGCGATCGCATGCGCATTGGCCTTTTCGCCCGATGCCTTCGTGCCGATGATGGCGCGTGCATTCCTGTGCTGGTGGTCGATTGCTTTCATGGGCCTTACGCTTTTGGCCTTGTGCAAGCGCGCGTGGTGGATCGCTGTTTGTTCGATGCTGTGCGCGCCGATGGTGTGGCCCACTGTCGCCGTGCCTGTGGTTGAATTGAGCCAAGAACCATCTGCTCATCGTATCCGAGTTGCTCATTTGAATGTGCTCCAGCCGAACATGCGCCATGCCGATGCCGTCCGTTCCATCATTGAGTCGGGCGCTGATGTGGTGAGCGTGCAGGAAGTTGGACCGGAATGGGCCAGCGCATTGCGCGAAGGATTGCGCGAGGAGTACCAACATTTCATCATCGTGCCGCGCACCAACTGCTACGGCATCGCCTTGTTCAGCAAATTGCCTGTGGCCCATGCTGAGCCTTTGCTAGTCGCGGGCACCACCATGCTGCACGCAGAGGTGATGGTAGGGGAGGAGCGTGTGCGCGTGTATGCCGTGCATGCCACGAGTCCAGGCGGCTTCGGGCACTACCGGCGTCGCAACGCGCAGCTGGCTGAGCTCGCTGATCGCGTGAGCGCGCATGCCGGTCCCGTATTGGTGGTCGGCGACCTGAACACCGTGCATTGGGACGATGCGTATCGCAGGTTGTGCGCACGCAGCGGCTTGCGTCCGGTGAACCCTTCGAGCTTGGTCACCTGGCCGTCGTTGGGTCCGCTGGCCTTCATCCCCTTGGATCATGCGTTGGTGGCTGGAGGGCTGTTGCCATCGGCGATCAACAGCTTCCGGATCAAGGGCAGCGATCATCGCGGCATCATCACCGATTTGCACATCGCCCATGCGTCCTGATATCCGTCGCGCCTTCATTTGGATGAGCGCTTTCTACATCGCGATGGCGTTCCTGGAAAGCGCCGTGGTGGTGTACCTGCGTGCGCTTTATTACCCAGAGGGCTTCGATTTCCCCTTGGTGCCGATGGATCGCTCGCTTATTGGAACCGAGGTGGGCCGCGAGCTCGCCACCATGCTCATGCTGCTGGCTCCTGCAGCACTGATCACGCGATCGGCTTTGGAGCGCTTCGCTTGGTTCTGTTTCGGTTTCGGCGTGTGGGACCTCTTCTACTACGTATGGCTGAAGGTGCTGCTCGATTGGCCTTCGAGCCTCATGAGCCGCGATCTCCTTTTCCTAATTCCTGTGCCATGGGTGGGACCGGTATGGGCGCCCTGCGTGATCTCGCTCGGTTTGATCGCTCTTGCACTGGTCATTCTCCATGGCCGATCACGGAGCGCGACTTACCGCGTTGATGGTTGGTCATGGGCGCTGCTCATCGTGGGCGCGTTGCTCATGATCGTTTCCTTCACAATTGATCCATTGTTGCGTGTCGAAGGCATCGATGCGCTGGCAAGTGTCTCTTCCATGGGCGATGCCGGAGCGAATGCGCTGATGCGCGGGAGGGACTACATCCCGGAGCATTATCCATGGCCTTGGTTCGTTGCGGGGATGCTCCTGGCAACCCTCGGAACCCTGCGTGCGTCTAGGGTTCTTGCACCATCCGACCCAATGAGGGCCTGTTGAAAAAACTGTAACCGTGCCGGACGCAACCCCGTTCAAGCGCTGCGTCATGAGCATGGAAAACAAGACGAAAATGATCGCAGAAGCCCGCTTGTTCATGCGGTTGGGGGTGCTCAGCACGCTTGGGTTCGTGTTCTACTACGCGCACCTCTTCTTTGGCCTGCTGCAGAATGTGGTGCTATTCAAGGTGCTTGCCATCACATTCCTGCTGGCCACCATCCCGTTGCCCATCATCGCCATGAACAATAAGATGCTCTTCCCGGAGCTCTCGAAGTCAGGGAAGCAGATCCTGGCCTTGATAACCGCGATGCTCCTTTTCCATCACTTCCTGATGACCTTCATCTTCGTCATGTTCCTGCGTGGCGAGTCGATGTTCTAGGCCGGGGTGCTGGTCTGGTACCTTCGCTGCGATGTGCCTCATCGCCTTTGCGTACAAACATCATCCGCGATACCCGCTCATCCTCGCGGCGAACCGAGACGAGTTCCGCGATCGATTGGCACTGCAGGCCCATTTCTGGGATGACCATCCGCAGGTGCTCGCAGGGCGGGATCTGAAGGCTGGCGGAACGTGGTTGGGCATTTCGCGCAGTGGACGCTTCGCTGCACTCACGAACCACCGTGATTTCCGGAGAACGCCTGTTCAAGGTCCATCGCGAGGCTTGCTCGTGAAAGAGGCCCTGTTGCACGCAGTGAATGCACAAGCATCTCCGATGGAGGGGTACAACCTGATTCAAGGCCACATTGATGCCTTGCGCTATCAATCGAACATCAATGGCGCCGATGAGCCGCTCCTGCCAGGGGTCCACGGCCTCAGCAATGCGTTGCTCAACACACCATGGCCCAAGGTGAACCGAGCGGTGGAAGCCATGCGGAATGCGACCGCTGGGCCTATCCCCGATACCGCTGCGCTCTTCGGTATGCTTGCGGATGGCGAGCATGCTACGGACGATGAACTGCCGGATACGGGACTTGACCTGCATCGAGAGCGTGCCCTGAGCAGCATCCGCATCGACCTGCCGGGATATGGAACGCGTTGCTCAACGGTGATCATGGTGCATGAATCCGGGCGGGTACGCTTCGAGGAGCGGACCTGGCCGACGGGCCATGCGGTGATCGAGGAATTCACGATTTAGACGACGAGTGCAACAATTGGAATTGACCCAGCGTTGCACAGTCAGGTCCGGTAAGGGACCAACGGCATATCCGGTCACAAGGGGCGAGGCCCTCGGGCGATAGAAGCCCCCTTCCAGGCCCGTAAGCCGGGAGATCGGAGTAACAAGGAACCCGCCCCGTAAGGCGGGTTCCGCTGTTTCTGCTGCCTCTGGCCTAGCTCTTCATGTTCTCGAATTGGAGCGGCAGCTCGAAATCCTGCTGCCGGCACAAGGCCATCACGGCTTGCAGATCGTCGATCTTCTTGCCGCTCACACGGATTAGGTCGTCCATGATCTGGGGCTGCACCTTGAGGCCGCTGTCCTTGATCGCCTTCACGATTTTCTTGGCGGTCTCACGCTCGATACCCTGCTTCACCTTAATGATGCGGTAGAGGGTCTTGCCGCTGGGCACGGGTTCTTCCTTCAGGTCGTAGCTGCGCACATCCACATGTTGCTTGCCGCTGCGTTCGAGCAGGATGTCAACGATGGCATCGAGCTTCATGTGGTCCTCGGTGCTCACTTTGATCGTGAGGGCCTTCTTGTCCAACTCCACGGTGCTGTTGGTGCCTCGCAGGTCGTAGCGGTTGTCGATCTCGCGCTTCACCACGTTCACGGCATTGTCGAGCGTCTGCAGATCGACCTTCGAGAGGATGTCAAGGCTGGGCATCGTGTTTCGTTTGTATCGGCCAAAGATGGCATCCTGCCGAAAACGGAGCGGCCGCATCGGGTGATGCGGCCGCTCGCGTTGAGGATCAGATCACGATCACTTGTTCAGCTGCACGCGGAATTCGGTGCTGCGGCCGTTGTCGAGGTCGAGCTTGAAGAGATAGAGGCCATTGCTCAAGCCCGCCATGTCAACCGTGAGGATGCCATCGGCTCCCACTTGCGCGCCTTGCGCGAGCACTTGGCTTCCGGCCGTGTTGAATACGCGCACGCTCACGGCGCCTTGGATGTCCTTCAACGGCACCCGCACCCAATTCGCGGTGGGGTTGGGGTAGGGCATCGCCTCGAGCAGGTCTTGCTCTTCGATACCGACGGTGTTCACATCAACGGCAGCGATGGCGGCAGAAGGAGCACCATCCAATCCGGTGAAGCCGTTGTACCAGGTGGTGCCATCGCGGATCATCGAGACCGGCTCGCCCACAATGGCTTGCGTGCGATCGAGATTGAGCGAGCCTGCCCAGCCGTGCCACACGTTTCCACTATAGCTATCGAGGCAGAGGAGGTAGCGTGTGTTATTCTGGAGGGTCACCACCTCGTCGAACGGCACGTAAATGGGCGTGTTCGTAAGGTCGCTGGTGAAGGTGTAGGAGCCAAAGGAGAGCGGAGTGAGGTCCGACCCAGTGGGCAATTGAATGGGGTCGGTGATCGTGGCGGTCCACTCGAAGAGAATGCCCTCCACGATCTCGTCGTTGAGCACGGCAGTGCTCGGGCGGCTGGCAGTGAAATAGAAGCCCATAGCAGCCAAACGGGAAGCGTTGGGGTCGCGGAAGTGGATGCAGGAGCGCCAGCCAGCCGTATTGTTGGCAGGCACCACATGCGTGCTGCTCAAAATGTTCTGGTTGGCCGGATCCACCAACGCATAGGTGAATTTGTCATTCACCACGGTGAGGTTGATGGTTAGGCTATTGTTCGAGAGGAACTCGTCGGCTTGGTCACCCTCGACCGAGTAAACGATCTGGTAAGAACCTGAGTAGTTCGTTTGACTGAAGGTCGGCAAGGTCACGTACAAGCTGTCCGCAGAAGGTATATCAGCGCTGGCCGACACTTCGTTATAGACCTCAGTGCCGCTCGGTTGATGGGTGATTATGCAGCGCGCCCGTGCGTTAGGCATGGTGAGCGATCCGTAATTGTGGATGTTGACCCCGAGGTCAACCGAATATTCTGCGGCATTGGTGTGTATCACGCTATGGATTGCTCCTGTGCGGGGAACCAGGATGTCGGCGCCGTAAAAGCCGAGGTTGTATTGGTAGAAGCTCTGCTGGCTGCCGATGAAGAGCTCGAGGTCGTTGCAGGTCAGGATTGCATCGCGCAATTGTTCACCTGCTTCCTGCGAGATCATCACTGCGGGAATGGTCACGTTAGGCCCAACCGCGCCAGCGCCCATCACGATGGGTGCGCCCGGCTGGTTGTTGATGACCACCACCGCGATGGCGCCTTGGTCCTGGGCATTCATCGCCTTCATGCCGAACTCGCACTCGCCGCGATAGACCACGGCGATCTTGCCAGCGATCTGCGCACCGTTCACCAGGGCGTTGCAGCCAAGGCTGTCGGCTGCGGTGCCGTCATCCACAAAGCAAGCTGTGCCAACGATGTTGTTCGTGGGATCGTTCATGTCGGGCATGGCGCCCCATTGGTTCCATGTGAACTCGACCGGTCCTTCCAAGGAGGGTGGTTGTTGCACATATACGGTCAGCTGCGCCTGCAAGGCTGCCGCCGTTAACAGCGTTGCGAGCGTGAGTAGGGTCTTCTTCATGCGTATGTGGTTTTGGGGGTTGAGTTCCGCATGCCGGTCATGTTCCGGCGCATGGGCAATGTTAAGCAGCCCGGTTGCATTTCCAACCGTTCGCAACAGAGCGCCACGCAGTCATTCTTGGGGCT
The DNA here is from genome assembly GCA_049290175.1 of Flavobacteriales bacterium. GTDB lineage: Bacteria > Bacteroidota > Bacteroidia > Flavobacteriales_F > PHOS-HE28 > PHOS-HE28. The sequence continues at coordinate 16,975 of JBATND010000302.1, forward strand.
CCACGCCATCATCATGCACAAAGGCATTCTGACCTCGCTAGATTGGAACGCTTGTTTCGCATGCCGCCGAATCGGCTAGAGCGCTTGCGTGCCCTCATTTTGAGTGGCCTCTAGAAGCGCGCCCCTTCAGACTTCGCCGACCCGGCAGTAACCTTGCGCCATGGACGTCTCCATCCTAGTGCCCCTGCTCAACGAGCGTGAATCGCTGCCCGTGCTTGTTGGTCGGCTGCACGAAGTGCTCGGGCGCATGGGAGTAGCTTATGAAGTGATCCTGATCGACGACGGCAGCAACGATGGCTCTTGGGCCGAGATCGCCAAGGCCGCCGCAGCCGATCAGCGCGTGAAGGGCATCCGCTTCGGGCGCAACTTCGGAAAGAGCCCGGCCCTCAACGAAGGCTTCAAAGCGGCGCAGGGCGAGGTGGTGATCACGATGGATGCCGACCTTCAGGATGACCCCGATGAGATCCCCGAACTCTGCCGCATGATCCGCGAGGAGGACCTCGATCTGGTCAGTGGTTGGAAGAAGAAGCGCTTCGACCCCATCACGAAGACCATTCCCACCAAACTCTTCAATTGGACCACGCGCCGCGTTTCGGGCGTGAAGCTCCACGATTTCAACTGCGGGCTGAAGGCCTACCGCAAGGAAGTGGTGAAGAGCATCGAGGTCTTTGGCGAGATGCACCGCTACATCCCTTTCATCGCCAAGAAGGAAGGCTTCGGACGTATCGGTGAGAAGGTGGTGCAGCACCATCCGCGCCGCTTCGGTAAGAGCAAGTTCGGCCTGGATCGGTTCATCAACGGCTTCCTCGACCTGCTCACGATCACATTCGTATTCCGCTTCGGGCGAAAGCCAATGCACTTCTTCGGGGCTGTGGGCACGCTCATGTTCATCGTGGGTTTCCTGAGCGCGGCCTGGGTGGTGGGCGAGAAGCTCTACTTCGTGTATGGGCTGGGCCAAGCCGCGCCGCGCGTGAGTGATCAGGGCCTCTTCTTCGTGGCGCTCATCGCCATGGTCATCGGCGTGCAGCTCTTCACCATGGGCTTCGTGGCCGAATTAGTACGGCGCTATAGCCCGGAGCGCAACGTGTATCGCGTGAAGGAGCGCATCGGCTGCTAATTCCGGGGCACACATCTTTGGAGCATGCCGCGCGCACGCACTCTGATCACTCTTCTGCTCGTGGTCGTGCTGGCGCGCTATGCCGCTGTCTGCTGCTACATCCATCCGTTCGCCGACGATCTCAGCTATGCTTCGGATGGTGCCCGCACCGGTCTGTGGCAGCGCCTTGGCCACGAATACCTGACCTGGAACGGGCGCTGGAGCAGCAATCCGCTCGTGCTGCGAAGCCCGCTCGTTGCAGGGATGGGTGTTGGGCTGTGGCTTTACCGCTGCGTGCCGGTGCTGCTCATGCTGCTCACCTGGGTCTGCGCTCGACGGTTGTTCCGAGCAGCCGCGCCCTTGTTGTCTGGCCGCGATGCTTCGCTCGGCGCGGGCTTCTTCCTTCTGCTCTTCCTGCAGCTTATGCCCGACCTCAGCGAAGGCGTTTATTGGTACACCGGAGCAGTGAGCTACCTGATTCCCGGCGCTATTCTGCTGCTGCTGCTCGCGCTGCACGCCGAAGCATGGTCGAATGGTTGGCGGATCAGTTGGCCTCGGGCAATCGGAACCGGCATGTTGGCTGCATTGATGGCCGGCTTCAATGAGCTGCACATGGTGCTGCTCGTGGCCCTTCATGTGGCCATGCTGAGCTACCGTTGCTGGAAGGATCGCCGTTTGCACGCTCCATTGCTACTGATAACGCTGCTCACGATCGCCTCCGGGTTGGTGATGTCGCTCGCGCCTGGGAATGCCGTTCGCGGCGACCATTTCCCCTTACGGCACGACATCGCACGGACGCTCTTCGGTGGCGCTATGCAGAGCGCTCGATTCACGCTCACTTGGCTCATTTCGCCGGCTTTACTCCTTGTCAGCATGCTCTGGCTGGCCAACCTGCGCTCGTGGATGCAAGCCTCGCCCTGGCTCAGCGAACGGCTGCCACGGCCTATGCCCATCGCTTTGGTGCTCGTGGCCGTACTCTTCGCGTGCATGGCGCTGCCCTATTGGGCCAGCGGGTTGCTCGGCCAGCACCGCACCGTGAACGCCACGCTGCTCGTTCTGCTTCCGGGATGGTTGCTGTTCTTGGCATCGCTGCGGATGGCGATGCTGCAGCGGATGCGCCGACATTGGCCACCGATGAGCGAGCGCTTGAAGCTCACTGCGCTCGTGCTTTTCTTGATCGCCAGTGTGGCAACGGGCTCTGGCGGGCGCGTCACTTCCGATTTGCTCAGCGGCAGGCTCGCACGATTCGATGCGCAGATGATGCAGCGTTATGCAGCCATCACGGAAGCTGCTGCTCAGGGTGAACGATCGCTCGAATGGCCAGCACTGATGGATCCGCCGCGATCGCTCCGTTACCTCGATGCCACGGAAGACCCCGAACATTGGATCAACCGTTCGCTCGCGAATTACCTCGGTGCCGATTCGCTGCGCATCAGCGTGCGATGACGATGCGCGTTGCACCGCATGCGGAGCGCAGGTCGTAAACGCCGGAGGCCAGACTACCAACATCAACGGTTGCATGCCGTTCCGTGCTGAAGCCATTCAAAAGCACCCGGCCAAAGGCATCGCTTACGGACCAGCTACCGATTCGCGCATCACAGGACAGCACGAGGCGCGCATCGGCCGGATTCGGAGCAACGCGCTGGTTTTGCGGTTGCCCCACGTCAGAGATCCCTTGCGGATCGCCCAACAGCCACTCCAGTGCATCCCTGACATGCGCGCGGAACAGCATATCACTCGTGTAATTGCTCTGCGCATGACCCAGCGCGGTGTAGAAAACGCGTGAGCCATTAGGCAGAATGCGAAACCAGCTCATGGGCCGTTCCGCATCATAGCTGTTCACCTGTCCGTTGGGGCCGATGGTCTCTTCAACGCGAAGCACTTCGGTGTTGTCCGTGCCGAAGTAGCCGCCTTCCCAGTAGTAGTACTCCTCGTTCTTCACCCAGGGATCGGGCAGGTTCGCGGTGCTGGCATGCAGGCCGATGTGCTGCATCGTGTACGCGGGTGTGCCAGCCACATGGTTCGGATTCTCCTGCACGCTGGCACCGATCAGTTCCGCATAGAAATCCCAGGTGCCGGTGTTGTTGCCATTGGCGCTGCTGTGGCGATAGGTGTCGCTGGCCGCATGAATGCCCATGACGCTTCCGCCGCTGGCCACCCATTGCTCGAAGTTGGAGCGTTGCCCTGCATCCAGGATCGCATTGCCGCTGGTATTGCTGAAGATGATCACGGCGTATTGCGCGAGCACCGCCGGGTCGCTGAAAGGGGAAGCGCTCTGGTCATCATCGATGATCGCATTGATCTCCGCGCCGATGCTCTGGAACATGTCGTTCGATACCTCGCGCGTTCCGTGATCGTAGCCAGAGGTGCGGGTGAAATGGAGCACGCGGGGCTGGGCGAGCAAGGAGGTGGAGGCGAAAAGTGCAGTGAGTGCGATTTGGCGCATGGCCGAAGGTATTCCGCCAAGCATTGAACCTGATCGGTATTCGCGGGTACCGCGTGTGCAAATCGCCCTTCTTCCGCATCTCAGCGGAAAGGCCCAAACCCACACGCCATGAGAAAGCACGTTTTCGTCATCGCCGCGATCGCAGGCACAGCAGGCATCGCCGCATTGCTCGTTTCGTTCCGTCCCACTTCACGCACCCCCATCGCGCATGCCGATCACAAGGAATGCTGTGAAGCCCCCAAGCCCAAGGGCTGCGTTTTCTTGACGGTGTATGAGGGCGAAGGGCTCGATAGCAGCTTCGTGCTCGCCACGCCCGCCAAAGTGCTTCAGTCGGAGCAGCGTGCGTTGCAATGGCTCGTTGGCGCACAGGCGCAGGACGGCGGCTACGGCGCAGGCTCGCATTCGCGCCAGGACATCACAGATCCGCATGCTGTGAGCACCGATCCCGCTACGACCGCCATGGTGGCCATGGCCATCATGCGCATGGGCAGCACGCTCGATCAAGGTCCGCATGCACAGCAACTGGGCCGTGCCACCGAGTATCTCTTGAAGCAAGTGGAGAGCGCGCCGAAGAATGCCATCAACATCACGCAGTTGCAGGGCACGCAGATCCAAGCCAAGCTGGGCGCCAACATCGATGTGGCACTCACCGCGCAATTCCTCAGCAACCTCGTGGCCAAACTGAACGAGCAGCATCCGAAGCGGCTCCGTGCCATGCGTGCGCTCAACACCTGCGTTGATATGATCCAGCGCGGGCAGAACAGCGACGGGAGCCAGCGCGGCGACGGTTGGGCGGGCGTGCTTCAAAGCAGTTTCGCGGCCACTGCGCTGGAGAGCGCGAAGTCACAAGGCGCTACCGTCGATGATGAATCGCTGAAGCTGGCGCGCGATTACCAGAAGGGCAACTTCGACGCGAACAAAGGCACCGTTGCCACCGAGCGCGCCGCGGGCATCACCCTCTACGCCGTGAGCGGAAGCACGCGCAACAGCGCCGCGGAAGCCCGCGAGCTGAATGAAGTCGTGATTCAAGCGAAGAAGGAAGGGAAAATCGCGAAGAACGCGCCAGTTAACGTGAAGACCTTGGAGGATGCCGGCGTTTCGCGCAGCGAAGCCGAGCGCTTGAACACGGCTTACCAGGTGTATGAAGCCGCCAAGCAGCAAGCGCAGGCCGATAACGTGATCAGCGGTTTCGGCAACAACGGAGGCGAGGAGTTCCTCAGCTTCCTGCAAACCGGCGAATCGCTCGTGATCGCCAAGGATCAAGGCTGGAAGAATTGGTACCAACAGACCACGGGCCGTCTCACAAGCATCCAGAACCAGGACGGCAGCTGGAACGGCCACCACTGCATCACCAGCCCGGTGTTCTGCACGGCCACCAGCTTGCTCATCCTCAGCATTAACAACGACATCGAGCACCTGGTGGCGCAAGGCGCGGTGAAGTACAGCACGAAGAAGTAGCGTAGTTCCATGAGCGGCTATCTGGTGGTGGCTGCGGTGAGTGGGGCGAAGGGAGAGGTCCGGACATTTGTGCCGGACCTTTCTTCATTCACCTGCTTTGAGTCGCTTCCGCCGCATGCTCTGGATCCTGCTTGGCCTTCTGGCCGCCCTCGGGCTCACCCTCGTACTCTACTTCAGTTTCGCACCGCGCATCGGCACCAATCCGGAGGGCGCGCGTTTGGAGCGTATCAAGGCATCGCCGAATCAGGTGGACGGCAAATTCCAGAACGTGGTGGAGACCAATATGGACATGCCCTTCGGCACCATGCTGGGCGTGCTTTGGGAGTTCGTGAAAGGCGGTAGTGGCCGTGAGCCGAAGGACACGATACCGGTTGTTGATTTCGATGCCGCTGCATGGGCCGCCGTGCCCGACAGCGCGATCGCCGTTTGCTGGTTCGGCCATTCATCGCTGCTCATGAAGGTTGATGGCGTCACCTTCCTCACTGATCCTGTTTTCGGCGAGCGCGCCAGCACCTTCAGCTTCGCCGGTCCCAAGCGCTTCAACTACATGCAGCACATGCGCGTTGATCTGCTGCCGCAAGTGGATGTCGTGCTGCTCTCGCACGATCATTACGATCACCTCGATCACGAGGCCATCCTGCAATTGAAGGACAAGCGCTTCATCGCGCCGCTGGGCGTAGGCGCTCATTTGGAGTTCTGGGGCGTGCCTGCGGAATCCATCACGGAGAAGGACTGGTGGGAGAGCGTGGAACTCGGTTCGGTGAAACTCACGCTCGCACCATCGCGCCACTTCAGCGGTCGCGGCACCACCAATCGCTTCAGCACGCTCTGGGGCTCTTGGGTGCTCGAAGGACGAACGAAGCGCGTCTACTTCGGTGCCGACTCGGGCTACTCGCCATCGTTCAAGGAAGTGGGCGAGCGCTTCGGTCCCTTCGATCTGGCGCTACTCGAATGCGGTGCCTACAACGAGCGCTGGTCCAACATCCACATGATGCCCGAAGAGACCGCGCAAGCCGCCGCCGACGTGAAGGCCAAGGTGCTCATGCCCATTCATTGGGGAAAGTTCAGCCTCGCCATGCATGCGTGGAAGGAACCCATCGAGCGCGTCTCTGCGAAAGCAGCGCAATTGGGCATCCCCTTGCTCACGCCGCGCATCGGCCGCATCGTGAACGGCCCCGACATGAAGCTGAGCGAGCGTTGGTGGGACGAGCTGAATTAGCCTTGCTTCCGGATTAGGAGATGCGTGAACGGCGTGGCATCGCCGATGATCAGTTGCATGAACCGTGATCGCGGCGTGCTGATCACTGAAGCGCCGAAGGGCATGAAGTCGCCCAGTGCATGCGCATGGTAATGCGTGGCCAATGCAGGTACACCGAGTTGAGCGTAGTAGTTGCGCGTGCGTTCCTGAGCGGCGGCCGCTGTGGCCTCGCTCGGGTACAGGATGCTGTCGAGGATGTGGATGCTTCCAGTCGGCGCGAGCAAATCGAGCGCGCGTTTCACAACTGCATGGGGCGAGTCGAAGTACTGGATGCTCGCAGATAAGACGATGGCGTCGAAGCTGCCCACTGGTATTGCGCTGGAATGGAGATCAGCGCGGGCGAATGAGACTGACGGGAAGACGCGCGTTGCCTGTTCCAACTCTTCAGTGAAGGCATCGATGCCGAGCACAAGGTGACCGGCGGCTGCCATGCGACCAGAGAGCCAGCCGTTTCCGCAGCCCACTTCGAGCACGCGCAGCGCATTGCCTTGTGCGTTCAGGGATTGCAGCAGTCGTGCTGCGCTCTTGCTGCGGATGCGCCATTCCGCGGCGTTCCAAAGGCCCTTGCCATCGGGAAGCCGCGCTACTTGTTCGTCGGTGAGCACGCGGCGCTCCTTCTTCCGCGCTTCGGCATACAGCGCCTCGAATGCTGAAGGAATGCCAACGATGCGAACGCCATTCGCCAGTGGAAACGATTCAAGCCAAGGCCAAGTGCTCATGGACGCTTGCGGAGCACAATGAGGAAGTGGTCGCCCCACAGGTTGAAGGGCCAGCGATGCGCGATGCCCTCTTCAAGCCGGTGCAGCACGCGATACAAGCGCGGCCAACGCTGTGGAAACTGATCATGATGCGGAGGTGGGACCATCAGCGATAGCGCGCGCTGAGCGATCACATCATAGCCGGGTGCGAGGTGGCGCAACACGTAGCGGGGCGAGTAGTAGTAGCAGGTGAAGGTGACGCCTTCCAATCGCGCAGCGGTGCCTGCTTTCTTGAAGCGCCGGAAGGCATATCGGATGCGGCCCTTCAGCACGGCCAGCACTTCCCACGGACTGAAGCGCGGCATGATCGCGAGTGCGCAGGTGCCACCGGGGAGGAGCGCACGATCAATTCCTTGCAGCACCACATCCAATCGGTCCGTGCAGTTCAACCCACCGAAGTTGCTGAAGACATGATTGAAGCGGCGATCGCCAAGTCGTTCGAGGTCGAGGAAGGAGCAGTGCATCGCTTCGACCTGCGTTACTGGATTTGCGGCGCGCTTCGCTTCCAGTTGCATCACCATGCCCAGTGCATCATCGGTGGCCAGGACCTTCAGCCCCTGCTCCGCGAACCAGAAGCTGTCGATGCCGGTGCCTGCGTTCAGTTCGAGCAGCGTTTCACCCGGTCGCATATGCCGCATGGCTTCCGCTCGAACGATGCCGCGCATGCGTGCGATGATGGCATTGCCCTCATCGATCCGGTCGAACACCGGCGATTGCCTCGAGAAGGCCTCGCGAACGGCTGTGGCGTTCTCTGCTGCGTGCATGACTCAGTTGCGCGCGAGCCGCTGGAGACGCACGCTGTCGATGGCCGCTGCGGGCACGTAGTATGCGGCGCTCAATGCGCGCAGCATGCCTTGGCCTTTCCCGCGCAAGGCCATCAAGGCCTGTTTCCGCCTGAAGCGCTTATGGACGTAACGATGCAAGCGCTTGTAGAAGGCTGGCCGGTGCGTGCTGCGGAAGAGCAGCGCGAGGTCGTCGCTGTCGGTCCAGTTGGCTTTGGTGTCCAGTTCGGCCTTCACTTTCTCATGGAACTTGGTGCCTGGCAGCGGATAGGAGACGCTCACGCCGATGTCGTCGGGCATCAGCTCATCCACCATCGCGATCGTCTTCGATATGTCGTCGTCCGTTTCGCCGAGGTAGCCGAATTGCAAAAAGAAGCCCACGCGCACGCCTTTCGATTGCAGCAAGCGCGTGGCCTCGCGGATCTGTTCCACCGTAGTGCCCTTGTCCATGGCATCGAGGATGCGCTGACTGCCGCTCTCGGCGCCCACCCACGCTTCTTCGAGGCCGCTGGCAACAAGCGCATCGATCGCATCGCCTTCTAGCAGCAGGTCAACACGGCTCTGGATCTTGTAGGGGATGTGCAATCCGCGCTCGCATAATGCATCGCGATAGCCCTGCACCCAGCCGGGCTTCAGTCCGAAGATGTCGTCGGCGAACCAGATGCGATCGGGTGCATGATGCGCACTGAGCCATGCCACTTCATCGGCCACGTGCTCCGGCGAGCGGCTGTTGTAGCGGTTGCCGTAGATCGGCTTCGCGCACCAGTTGCACTTGAACGGGCAGCCGCGCGTGGTAGCGAGGTTGATGGCCCAGTGGCCGTGCGCGCGCATCCAGATCTCGCGATAGGGCTTCAGGTCGATGAGGTCCCAGGCCGCCATGGGCAAGTCATCGAGATCGCGCATCACCGGCCGTTTGGCATTCGTGCGGAAGCCATCGTCGCCCAAACACGCGATGCCCATGGTCGCTTTCCAAGCAGCGCCTTCGCTCCAATGCTGGCAGAGTTCACGCAATGTGGCCTCGCTCTCGCCATGCACAACCGCATCGGCGCCTTGCTGCAGATAGGCTTCGGCGTGATCGCTGGCATCGCTGCTGTTCACTGCCACCATGCACTTGCGTGCCTTGCCCAGCGCGATCATGCGGAAGGCGGCCTCGCGCATCACGGTGAGGCACATCTTGGTGAGGTAGTTGAAGCCGTCGTCGTGGATCACGAGGATCTCGGGCTTCACGCGTTCAATCGCTGGTTGAAGCTCATCGGCCGAACGCGCCAAGCCCATGTCATGCACATGCACATCGTGCCCGGCTTCGCGCAGCACGGCAGCGGCCATCAGGGTGCCCAGCGGCGCATAAGGCCGTTGGTCGCGCCATTGTTTAGGGTCGAGCCGATAGAGGTAGGCGTGCGTGAGCAGGATGCGGGCCATGCTCAGTTGAGCTGTTCTTCGAGCTTGGTGAGCTTCGTTTGGTAGGCATCGAGCACGCGCTGCTGGAAATTGCGCGGGTGGTGCTTGCTCACGTAGGTGCGCGTGCGCAGCGCGTGGTCGAAGGTGCGCGGGTCCATATCGCTGAACTTGAAGCGCCAGAAGCGCCAGGTGAGCTGCATGCAGAAGGCGTCGAATGCCGCGCCGATCCTTCCGTTCAGCAGGCGTTCCAGGAAGCGCTTCGGACGCGGATGGCCGATGATGACTTCGCGGCTGGGCGGTGGTAGCGCGTGCGGATAATGATCGAAGGCCCACGCGTTGCGCGCGAAGAATGCCTCGGTGGTGCCGTTGCCGTAAGTCGGTATCAGCGTAACGACCTCCGTGGCTGTGAAGCGGTTGCGGTCCTCGATGGTGAGGTGCTCGGTGTCGATGAAATAGTTGACGCAGAAGTCGCGGCGGCTGTTGAGCAGGAAGAGCTTCTTGAAGAGCACGAGCATGGTGCGCGCCACCCATAGGCGTCCCGGTGCCGTGATGATGAAGAAGTCGATGTCGCCCTCGGCGTCGAGGCGGCCCTTGCTCAAGCTGCCGCTGATGAAGACCGCGCGCACGAAGGGGAAGCGCGCGATGAGCGCAGACATGCGCAGGGCCTTGGGCATGCGTCGATGCGCGCGATCCTCGTCGGCGATCCGGGCGAGCGCTGCTTTCCGGGCATCGCCCAGCGACCAATAGCCCAAGTGCTGGCGCACCGTGCCCGCGATCAGCAATTCGGCCAGGGCATCGCGTGCTTCATCCTCTGCTTGCCCAGTGAATCGCGCCAGCTCGGCCACCGTGAGCGGGTGATCGAACACATCGAAGTAGGCCAGCACGCGCAATGCGGCGCGGGCCTTGGCGCGTTCGTCGATGGCAGGTGATGCGAGGCGCATGCGGGGTGCGAAGGTCGTGTTGCTGGCGTGAAGACGCGCATAGGTCCATGCACGCTGCCTGAAATGGCCTTCTACATTCGGCGCCGGATGGCCCTTTGATTCATGCGCCTGCGATTCGCCCTGCTTCTGCTGCCGTTGGCCGCTGCGCTGCTTTGGTGCGCAGCAACCGGCTACCAAGGGCTCAATGGTCAGGATGCACACGATTACCTGCGGCTCGCGCGTGAGTGGGCGCGAGCTTTCGGTGGCGAGGCATGGCCGCGCATGCAGGAGCATCCGCTCGGCTATCCGTTGCTTGGTGCGTTGATCGGCGCGACAGGAATAGGGGAGTTGCTTGCGTTGCGATTGCTCTCTGCAGCGGCGCTGGTCCTTGCGATGTTCGCTGTGTATCGAGTGCTGCGAATTGGTGCGAACGGTGAAAAGAGGAATGAAACGTCGGTGTTGGCCTTCATCTTCTTCGGCATTGCGCTCTCGCCCTTCCTGCTGCGTCAAAGCTTGACGGTGATGAGTGATATGGCGGCCATCGCTTCATGCGTGCTGGCCTTCATGCAATGCGTTCTGTGGATGGACGATGGTAGGAAGCCCCGGCTGCTCTGGATGATTCTTGCACTCGCCGTCGGATTATCGTTCCGTTTGGCCGTTGCGCCCATCGCGATCGTGCTGCTGGGTTGGGTGCTGTTTCACATGATTGATGTGCGACGTCGGCTCTCCTTCATGAACAAGTCATCGCTCCTCGTGGTTGCGGTTCTATTCATGCCATCCGCAGCACTCATGGTCGGCCTGCCAGTGGAGGACTGGTCGTTGCAGAACTTGATCCGCAGTGAGCACCGCAGCGACGATGGCTATTTGCGTTATCGCCTGCTCAATGTGGTGTATGTGCTTCTCACGCCCTTGCATCCGGGCTTCATTCCCTTCGGCATCGCGCTCGTGCCATTCCTCCGCCGGAGCGATTGGAGCGAAACGCGCACGCAGTTGGCCACCACGCTCTTCATCTCTTATGCGGTCTTTGTAGGTGGCATGCCTTACCAGAACGACCGTGTGCTCGTACTTGCGCAACCCTTCGCGTTGGTCATGCTCTGGCCTGCCTTCCAACGTGCTTGGGCGTGGCTCGGAACGAGAGGGAGCTTGCGTGCGCTCTTCATTGTCGGCATCACGATCGCTCAAGCGGCGTTGTGCGGCCGCGCTATTTCACCCTTCATCAATCAAGCGCGCATCGAACGTGAAGTGCTGGCCAAAGTGGCGGCGCTTGAGCCAACGCATGTGTACACGCACGGCCTTGGCGCTGCTTGCGGAACTTACTTGCCGGGCATCGCTGTCACGGAGTTGTGGCAGTCCGATGTGGCTCGATTCGTTGCGGGATCGGTTGTCGTCGCGAAGCCGTTAGACCTTGAGGTGCAATGGAAGGGTTTGCATCCGCAGCGCAATTGGGCGAAGGCATTGGAGCAGGGCGCGCGCGAAGTTGATGCGCTGCATGGCTGGGTTCTTCTGAAGTTGGAGTTCTGAATCCCATTGGATTTCAGTCCCAGCGGGACGACATCTAGGTAGCAGTTTCTGAGCCACATCGGCATTCAGTCCCAGCGGGCCGATATCTGGGAAGCAGTTTCTGAGTGCCATTGGATTTCGGTCCCAGCGGGACGATATCTAGGTAGCAGGTTTTGAGTCACATCGGCATTCAGTCCCAGCGGGACGACATCTAGGTAGCAGGTTTTGAATCCCATTGGATTTCAGTCCCAGAGGGACGGCATATGGGTACAACACGCGATAGCCCTGATTAATTGATGCTTGGATTCAGCGCGCATTGCGCAAATTCGGGGCGCATCAATCTGCTCCCTCGGCATGCAAGAGGAATACAACCCCCACAAGCCCGACGCGCTCGGCTTCATCCCTGGCGTTTACAACTACTGCGACCGCTGGTGCCAGAAGTGCCGCTTCATCAGGCAATGCCGTGTAGGGGCTGTTGATGCGGATGAATTGCGCGACGAGGACGAAGACGAGGTGGCACTCGAGAAGGTCGAAGGCAACGTGCAGCGTTTCGATCGCATGATGGACGACCTGTCGAAGATGCAGGAACAGGAACGCGAGGAGAAAGGGGAGGAGTCGGATGATGAGGACGATGGCATCGATTGGGATGCGCTCAACGAAGAGCCCACCGAAGAAGAGATGGCCGACTACCACAAGCGCGACGAAGAGGTGCGCGCCAAGGTGAAGGCGCATCCGCTCACGAACATGAGCGAGACCTACATGGATCTGTGCCATGAATGGCTCGAAGCCAAGGCTGAAACGTTGAAGGCGCGCGGAATCGATCAAACGCGGCGCTACGAGCTTCAGTTGGTGCCGCTCGCACCGAACGACCTCTTGCTGAAGGAAGCCGTGGAAGAAATCGCTTGGTTCATGACCATGCTGCCGGTGAAGACCAACCGCTGCATCCGTGGCAAGATCGAGGACCCTGATTTCATGGAGCGGATCGGTCTTGATCCATTGATGAGCGATGAGAACGGCACGGCCAAGCTCACCTTGCACATCGTTGATCGCTGCCGCGAGGCATGGACCGCCATCGCTGAGCTGATGCCCGAGGAGCAGGCCGCCGCGGTTCCGATCCTCGAGCTGCTTCGGCGCCACGAAGCGCTCATGCGCGAGGAGTTCCCGGATGCGGAGAAATTCATCCGGCCTGGGTTCGATGCACCCAAAGCCTGAGTCGCATGCGCATTGGCGAAGAGTTCATCGAAGACATCGACCTGTATTGCGATCGCTGGTGCTTCACGTGCCCGGTGATCCAGTATTGCAAGCGGGGGTTCGATAGCATCAGCGCCGAGGAGGGCGGGGTCCAACTCGAAGGGAGGGAGCAGTTCGCTGAGCATGTCAGCGGCTACCGATCCATCGAGGACATGCGCGCGTTCGTTCAGGAAGCCTTATGCGGTATCG
>JBATND010000303.1:0-4052 GCA_049290175.1 Flavobacteriales bacterium
GTCCTGTGCGCATGGCCAGGCACCGCCATGAATTGGGAGCCGCTGCACCATGAGTTAGGCGTTGTGCCCGAAGCCCTGCGGTGGGGCAAACGACCGTTCATCCCGGAGAGCGACAACGACGCCGAACGGATCGCGCTGATGCGCGGACTCCTCAGCGGCAAGCGCACCAACGAATGGACGCTCCGCTACTGCTCCACCGATCGCGCGCAGGGGGCCGAGCGCTTGCTCACCAAGTTCGTGCGCGCAAACCTGTTGCTGCCGTGGATGACCGCGCGCATCGCCTTCGCGCGCAAGCCCATCCTGCTGCTGCGCCATCCCGTGCCCACGGTGCTCTCGCAACTGAAAGCCTTCCCGAGCGCCGAGCACCGCGCAACCGCATTCCGCGTGCCCGACCAGCTCTTCAACGAACGCTATAGCGCGCACGCCGACTACCTCACTTCCTTGCCACCGGGCCTGGAGCGCAGCTTGGCGCTCTGGTGCCTGAACAACCACGCCACCTTGCGCCATCCGCGCCACGGCAGCGATTGGTTGGTGGTGCATTACGAGGAACTTCTGCGTGACCCCATCACCAGCTTGGAGCGCATCGGCGAAGCATGGCAGGTGGACGCAGCGCCGTGGATCGACCACGTCCGCGCCAATCGCTCAAGCGCCACCGACTTCCAGCAGGACCGCCTCAGCGATCCCGCCGTCCAAGCCACGAAATGGATGCAGCACATCGACGCGCCGCTCACCGCTCGGCTCCAAGCCATCCTCGATCGTTTCGGGATCGATGAGTACCGGGTTGATTCGCCGATGGTGAGGGGCAAGTAGCGACGGCAAGACGGCAGGTCGAACGGAGCAATCGTTCGATCTCGTGATTAAGACTGGCGGACTCACACCCGCCTATACCCCTTCTCCACCTTCTTCCCTCTCACCTTCTCCATCTCGCGGCGCGCTGTGGCCCCGTCGGCGAATTGTTTGGTGAGTGATTGGGCGGTGGTTCCGATGCGGCCATAGCGCACGGTGTAAGCAGCGCCTTCCACCTTCACCTCCCAGAACTTGCTGCTGCCATCCTCCACGCATTCGTAGCGCTCGAAGGATGCGTCGTTGGTAGAGGTGATCGGTTCCTGCGGCGGTTCAACCAAGCTGGGTGCAGGCTCCAAAGCTTCTGGTGCAACAGCGATCGGCTCCGGCTCTGGAACAGGCAAGGGCTCCACAACAACCTCAGGCGCTGCTTCCTCTTTTCCTGCAAGCACGCGCTCCACACGCGCCATCACTTGATCCGGATCATTGAACCAGTCCTTAGCGAGGATGCTGATCACCTCCCAACCGAAGGCGCGCAACAGGGCCGGACGCTGGCAGTACTGCTCCAGCACATCGTCGTTGCGATAATGAACGTCGGAATCGATGAGGATGCCGAGGCGGTAGCCCTTGCCATCGTTGGCTCGCACGGCCAGGTCGCAGCGGAAGTAGGAACTGCCCACGTTGCGGTCCACGTGATGGCCCTGGGACTGGAGCCGCTCCGCAATGCGCAGCGTAACGGCCGCCACCTGATCGCTGCTGTACTCGGCGCCGCGCAACGAAAGGCCATCGAGCACCGTGGCCGCACCATCCTGCTCACCGGCGGACAAACGCTCGGCGTATTGCAGGAAACGACGCAGGTAGTTGGCGCCTTCGTTGTGCTCGTTCTTGATGTCGTTGGCGGTGATGCTGCTCACCACGGCCATGTGTCGCTTCGCACGCGAGAAGATCACGTTCAGGCGCTTCTCCCCGCCCCTCCGGTTGATCGGACCGAAGTTCATGAGCATGCGTCCGTTGGCGTTGGGCGCGTAGCACACGCTCATGATGATCACATCGCGCTCATCGCCCTGCACGTTCTCCAGGTTCTTGATGAAGAGGCCCACGAACTGGTCGTCCTCCACACGTTGGTATTCCTCCTCCAACTTGGCCTCGAAGTCCTTGTCCGCTGCGGCCAATTCCTGCAAGGCCTCTTCAATGGCCGACTGCTGCTCGATGGAGAAGGCCACCACGCCGATGCTGCGCCCTTGACCGAGCATCTGCTGAATGAGCAGTGCGATGTAGCGCGCCTCCTGACTGTTGCGGCGCTCGTGGTACACGCCGTTGCGCACATGGTGGAAACTGATCGGACGGTCGGACAGCGCGCTCGAATGCTCCACCGCCTCGGCGGCATCCGCTACGCTTATGGGCGCTTGCTGTGCCTGCAGCAGTTGCTGGTCCGGGATGGTGAGCAGGCCGCGCCCATAGAACGCCGCATTGCTGAAGCTGATGAGGCTCTCGTGGCGGCTGCGGTAATGCCAGCCGAGCATCACGCCCGGAAGCTTGCGCACGCCTTGGCTGAGCAGGCTGTCCGCGTCAAGAGCGATGCCGATGCGTTCCTCGGTGGCGTCCTCTTCCTCGTCCACATCGCCGCTGGTGGTGTTGAAGAAGTTGGTGGGCGGCATCTGCATCTCGTCGCCTACGATGATGGTCTGCGCAGTGCGGAACAAGGCGGGAACTCCTTCCTCCAAGGTGATCTGGCTGGCCTCGTCGTAGATCACCACATCGAAGAGCTTAGTGTCCAATGGCAGGATGTCCGACACGCTCTGCGGGCTCATGAGCCACACGGGCTTCAGGCCCATCACCACTGGACCGCTCTCCTTGCCGATCAGCTCGCGCACGCTCTTGTAGCGCATCGATTTGCCGAACTCGTTCTCGAGGATGCGGCGGCCCACGGTCCACTCCTTCTTGATGGCGCGCTCCTCCGGCCCCATGCCCGATACGCTCGTATCGGAGATCCGCACGTGCTGCTTGAAGCGGGCACGCACCGATGAACGTATCATGTCCACGTTCACATCGAGGTAGCGTTTCTCCAGTGCGTTGAGCTGCTTCACGCTATGCAGGATCGCCAAGCCATCGAGGCGATCGAAGAGCCGATCATTGCGATACACCTCGCGCAGCGACTTGTAGGCCGTGAGGTAGGCCATGGCATCGGCACTGATGCGCTGCTTGGTGATGAACGCATGCAAGCGGGGCTCCAAGGCGGCGATCTCGCGGAGGTTGGGCACCAGACCACTGAAGCCGTTCAGCGCGGCTTTCACCTCCTGCATCCAGCGCTCCACGCCGCTCAGCGGAAGTTCATCGCAGTGCGCGTTCAGCAAACGTGCCTGCCCAGTGAAGCGATCCAGGTCGGCGCCGAGTTCCACCAGCTCAGTGATCTCCGATGCCGGCATGGCGAGCAGTGCGTTCCACTTCGCATCACGCTGACGATCGCGCAGCGCACGCACCAGTTCGCGGTTCAGGGCATTGTCCTCCATGCCATAACGCTCGTGCATACCATGCTCCAAAGCAGTGAGCTTATCCAATGCCTCATGCTCGGCGCACAGGTCGTCGAGCAGGCGCGCGACCTCCGGCGCCACCTGGTGTTTGCTGAGGTCGTAGCTGTTCGCCACCATCGCCTTGATGCGGCGATATGTGCCGTTGAGGAACTTGAAGAAACCCTTGTTCACGCGCTGCCATTGCTCGCGCGCTGCTTGCGCATCCACCGTGTTGGGCTTCTGCTTCCAATGCACCGTGGCCTTGGCTGCCTTCGCAACCGACTTCTTCTGCTTCTCGACGGCTTCCACATCGGCATCGTAGCGACGCGCTTCCTCATGCCCGCTCTCGAAGATGCCCAGCTTGTCGCGCGCCGCCACCGGCCCCAATTGGCGCGCACCAGCGGCCAGCATGACCAGCTCGCCCAGCGTGGGGCTCATGACCGGCGGCAGGTCGATGGCGTCCAGTTGTTCGCTGATGCGTTCCCACACCGGTGATGCCTTCTCCAACACTTCAGCAATGCGACCGAGGGGCTGATCATCGTTCAGGAGCTGTGCCTGCACGGCGATCAACGGATGCTCCGCAGCGATGGGCGAACGACCGAGGTCCTTCAGAGCAACTGACAGCTCGCGCACCAAACGCTCCACGGACAACCACGCGGCATGGTCGGGGATGCGCTCTAAGGCGATGGCATCCGATTCGTGCAGGCTGTCGTCGCGCTGCGCGATCAAGCGGTCCAATAAGTTGTGCAGCGGTATCCC
>JBATND010000304.1:0-2070 GCA_049290175.1 Flavobacteriales bacterium
CGCAGCATTGCTCCTTCACGGATTGGATGCCGGAACGAACTGCCAGGCCGAACCGCGCGAAGTGATCATGCACGGCGCCGATTATGTGAGCGAAGATTTCATTGCCGAGCACGGCCGTTTGGGACGCAGCTGGGGCTGCCCCGCCGTGAGCCGCGCCGATATGCCGTTGATGATCCAATGGCTCGCGGGCGGTGGATATCTCTACGTCCACGGTCGCTGAGGCCCTACGGCCCGGTCTTTTCCTTCGCGCCTGCATCCTACACGGCCACTATGCGCATGCCCATGCAATTGCTAACGACGGGACAACGGATTGCTTTTCAGCACCTCTTCTTTCTATTGCAGCCGACGGGACGCTTCCTCGTCTCCAAACACAACTTCACGCAATGGCAGCCGACGGGACGTCGGCTGGACGAGATTCAACCGCCGACAGGACCTTGGCTCAGCCTTCTCACCATCGCTCTTCTCGCCTCTTGCGCCAGCCCCATCGCCAAGCCCGGCATCGTGGAGCAAGCGCAGGCCATCGAAGCCGTCTTCGAGACACCCGCTGCTTACAGCGTGCGCACACTCGACAGTGCATCCATCGCCAACTACATCACGGCGCATCCCGAAGCGCGCGCCGATTCCGCCGGCATCATGGGCTTCTACCAGCGCCGCAGCTACCAGTTCGCATGGTTCGTTGGCGATTCACTCTCGCAAAGCGCCGCCGCCTTCCATAACCTGGTCGCCAGCGCCGACACCGCCTTCCGCGAGCTTGCCTTCCTTCGCGACAAGCTCGATGAGCTGCTCCTGCGCGGCCGCCTCAACGGCGATTGCGAGGCCGATAGCTGCACGCAGGCCGTGGAACTCGCGCTCACTGCCCAGTTCTTCCGCTTCGCGGATAAGAAGTACGGCGGCGCCGTGGCCAAGGACCTGCGCGAGCTGGACTGGTTCATCCCGCGCCGAAAGAAGAACTACGACCAGCTCCTCGACTCGCTCGTGGCCGGCCGCATGAACCTCGCGCCGGTGGAGCCGCTGAATCCACAGTACACGAAACTGAAAGCCGAATTGAAGCGCTACCGCGAATTGGAGCGCGTGGCCTGGCCCGAGCTCAGCCTCGGCGACAAAAAGAAGTTCGAGCCGGGCGACAAAGCCGATTGGATGCCGCAGCTGCGCGAGCGCCTAATCCTCACCGGCGATCACCGCGCAACAGGCGATAGCGCCATGCTCTTCAGCAACGCGTACGACAGCCTGCTGGTGGCAGCCATGATGCGTTTCCAAGAGCGCCACGGCCTGCATCCCGATGGCGTCATCGGCAAAGGCGCCATCAAGCAACTGAACATCACACCGGCCGAGCGCACGCGCACCTTGCTGGTGAATATGGAGCGCCTGCGTTGGGTGCCCGCGCAGAACGCGCCCGACCTGCTCTTGGTGAACATCCCCGAATTCCGCTTGCATGTGCATGAAGCCGATACCGTGGCCTGGAGCATGGTCGTGGTAGTAGGCGCCACCGCCACGCGCACCGTGATCTTCAGTGATTCGCTCAGCACCATCGTCTTCAGCCCCACATGGACGCCGCCACCGAGCATCGTGCGCGGCGAAATCTTGCCTGCTATGGCCAAGGACCCGAATTACCTGAAGAAGAAAGGCATGGAGGTGATCGGCGGCACGGAGAAGAACCCTGTGATCCGGCAGAAGCCCGGCAGCGGAAATGCGCTCGGCCACGTGAAATTCCTCTTCCCCAACAGCTACAGCATCTACTTCCACGACACGCCCAGCAAAAGCTTCTTCGCACGCGAGAGCCGCGCATTCAGCCATGGCTGCATCCGTCTCAGCGAGCCGCAGCGCTTCGCCGAATACCTCTTGCGCAACGACAGCACATGGACCTCGAACAAGGTGAAGGAAGCCATGCACCTGGGCCGCGAGCAGTATGTGCGCCTGAAGCGCAAGCGCCCGGTGAGCATCGGCTACTTCACGGCGTGGGTCGATCGGCAGGGACAACTGCATTTCCGCGATGACGTGTACGGCCATGACGCGCGCTTGGCAGAGGAACTCTTCGGCGCGCCCGCACCAGTGAAGACGCCTGCATAGTTT
>JBATND010000305.1:0-2642 GCA_049290175.1 Flavobacteriales bacterium
GATCAGGCCCACGGTGTTATCGGCCCGTCCCGTCTCCTGCACGATCACATCATCGGTGTCGAGGATCGCGAAGCGGAATGGAATGAGGAATGCGAGCAGCCAAAGGGCGAGTCCGATGAGCTTCTTCATGTCGAAGGCGTGATTTGGTGCGGCGAAGGTAGATCGGAGCGGCAACGCAGCTCGAACCCGCCGATCACATCCGCCTCACAAGCCACTGTTGGAATTCGGACTTCAACTCGCGATAAAGCTTCTCGAAGGTCTGGAAGCGATCACGAAGGCCCGTATGGTCCGTGAACCAACGGTGATCGATGGCGACAGGATTATCCTTGGCCTCGCGCTCCAACTCATTCTCGGCCTGCTTGATGTCGTGGCGCAATTCATCGATTACCTCCTTCTCCCGGATGAACTGGTTCTGGAAGTGCTCTAGCTCGGCCATGATCTCCGGCTTGGTGTTGCGCCGTACGATGTCCTCCAAGCGGTGCTCGAAGATTCCGATCTCATCCTTGTAGAACTTCAAGGAGTTGATCCATTCCATGTGGTCGAAGTGCAGGTCGCCGATGCGTGCGCGTGGAATGCTGGTGGTTGCGGTGCTCATGGGAGTTGTTGTTGGTTGCGAATTGACAGAGGCGTTGGGTCTCTGCGCCTGACGAAGATCAGCAACGAAATGGGAAGTAGCTAATTCAGCAGTTCCACCGCCTTGCGCGCCACGCGGATGCCGATCGCAACACCCATTCCCCCAAGCCGAACCGCTACGGCCACGCGATCGCCCATGGGCATCACCAAGGGAGCTTTGCCATGCGAGCCGAACGCCATGGTGCCGCTCCAACGGTAGGCCACCTTGAATTGCCCGCCCGGCAGGATCACTTCTACTAGAAGGCTTTCAAGCGCATTCTGAATGAGCGGGGTGCAACCTTCTTCAGCGGTTCGCTCACCTTCGAGGTCCAAGTGGCGGCCACCGCCAAGCAAGACCCCGCCAGCACAATCGCGGAAGTAGTAGAAGCCCTCGTCCATGTGGAAGGTGCCACGCAAAGCCAGTCCCGGTATCGGTTCGGTGATCAAGACTTGGCCCCGGGCAGGCACCACATCGAGTGCTGGCAGCAGGGCCGGGGTGTAGCCATTAGTAGCCACTAACACGCGCGCCCCATGCCATACCGAACCATTGAGCAAGGGCAATCGCACTTCACCGGGCATTTCCTCGATTCCAGCCACATGGGCATTGAAACAGACTTCGACACCTGCTTCTTCCGCCTTCCGCAGTAATGCGCGCAACAGTTTGCCGCTGTCCACGGCGCCCTCCAGGTCCGTTAACGCCAAATGCTCGATTCCGAAAAAGCCGCATTCGGCGATGCGCCCCGGCTCCCAGCGGTAGGTGGTCGTGCCCGTTATCGGACGCAACAGTTCGTTCAGCCGATCGAACCCCTCGGCCACCTGCGGGTACAGCCGGTCGCCTGCGCGGAACACCTCATGACCACCCGAAGCCTCGAATCCGATGGCTGCATCGCCCAATTCGGCGCGCAGTTCATGCAATCCGCGCCAGCGTTCCTCCGCGCGGGTCAAGGCAGCATCAGCCCCCTCGGTCTCGATGTCGTGGAGCAACTCACTGGGACTCCCGAAACAGGCGAAGCCAGCGTTGCGCGCACTGGCCCCCGAAGGGTGCGGCCCGCGCTCCAGCACCACCACGCGCTGCCCTGGGTTCCGCCGCTTGAGGAAAACCGAAGCGAAAAGGCCGACGATGCCAGCACCAACCACCACGAAATCGGATCGGGTGTTGAAAGCGGTTCGTTCCCAGATGCTTTGCATGGCGGTAGCGGGGCGGGCGCCAAAGATGTCCTAAATTGCGGCGGCTCGGAACCGGTCAATGCCCTGCACTGCTTGATGATCAGCCCCTTGCGTAGCGCTACCATGCGCCTCTCCGCTTTCGTTGTCGCCCTGCTCTGCGTTGCGTCCCTCTGGGCGCAGGTCGATGTGGTCATGGTCTATGGCACCGTGAAGGACCATTCTACTGCGAAGAAGATCGATGGGGTCGTTGTCACGGTGCTCAAGAATGGCGGCAAGCTGATTGAGGTGCCCACGAACGCCAGCGGCAAGTATGAGGTGAACCTCGATTACGGTTCGGAATACAAGATCCTGCTCTCGAAGAAGGGCTATGTGAGCAAGAACATCGTGATTGATACGCGTGACATCCCGGAGGAGGATCGTCAAGGCGGTCACGGCATCAATGCCGATTTCTCCATGCTTCAGGAGCTTGCGGGCATGGATTTCTCCTTGCTTCTGGAGCCATTCGGTAAGGCGAAGTTCGACCGAGCCGCTGGCAACATCTCTTGGGACATGGAATACACGGGCCGCATGCGCGACCTGCAAATCAAGCTCACCAAAGAGTATGAAGAGCGCAAGAAGCGCGAGGCCAATGCGGAAGTCGAGTTCGCCAAGCTCATGACCGCCGGCAATGCGGCCATGTCGGCCAACGATTTCAAGAAGGCCGTGGCCAGCTTTCAAGAGGCCCTTACGTTGAAACCAGAGGATGCCGTGGCGAAGGCCAAGCTGAGCGATGCGCAAATGCGCATGGAGTCGGCCAACGCCGATAAGCAGCGCGGTGAGGAATATGCTGCGCTCATCAAAGAGGCCGATGGCCTGTATGGCAA
>JBATND010000306.1:0-3377 GCA_049290175.1 Flavobacteriales bacterium
GCAACGCTATGATCGCCCGGTGATCATAGGCGTGAATCAGCTCGATCACGCCAACGCCGATTTCGAGGCCACGGTGAGCCAAGCCAAGGAGCACTTCGGAAATGCCGTCACGGTGATGCAGTATCCGTTGGAGCAGGGCGAAGGCTTCCACCGCATTATCGACCTGCTGAAGATGACCATGTATGTCTTCAAGGATGCTGGTGGCAAGCCCGAGAAACAGCCCATCCCGGCCAGCGAGTTGGAGAAAGCCAATAGCCTGCACAAGGAGTTGGTGGAGAAGGCCGCGGAGAATGATGAAGCCCTCATGGAGCACTACTTCGAGAAAGGCGAGCTCGATGAGGATGAGATGCGCAAGGGCCTGAAGCAAGGCATGATGAAACGCACCTGCTTCCCCGTCTTCTGCCTGAGCGCGTTGCGCAACATGGGCAGCGGCCGCCTGATGGGCTACATTGATAATGTGGCGCCCGCAGCGTTGGAGATGCCCGCAGAGTCGCTAACCGACGGCGGCACGCTCGAATGCCGCGCAGATGGTCAGCCCGTGCTCTTCACCTTCAAGACCATGATCGAGCCGAAGGCCGGCCACATCACGCTCTTCAAGGTCATGAGCGGCGAAGTGACGGAAGGCATGGAGCTGGTGAACGACAACACCGGCGCCGTTGAGCGGATCAATCAGCTCTTCATCGTGGATGGCAAGGAGCGCAAGCATGTGGAGAAGCTCGCCGCTGGCGACATCGGTGGAACGATGAAGCTGAAGGACACCGCCACGGCCCACACGCTGCATGCGCCGGGCAAAGCGGTGAAGCTGCAGCCCATCGCCTTCCCCGAGCCGCGCCTGCGCCAGGTGATCAAGGCCACGGATCAGAAGCTTGAAGAGAAGCTGCACGCCGCGCTGGTCGAGATACAGAAGGAGGATCCCACCATTGTGCTCACCTACAGCCGCGAGACCGCGCAGCAACTCGTGGGCGCGCAGGGCGAATTGCACTTGAGCCTACTCAAGTGGAAGCTCAATCACCATTACAAGGTGGACTGCGCCTTCAGCAGCCCGCGCATCCCATACCGCGAGACCATCCGTAAGCCTGCCGAGGCCAGCTATCGCCATAAGAAGCAGACGGGCGGCAGCGGGCAGTTCGGCGAGGTGCATCTGAAGATTGAGCCGTGGTACGAGGGCATGCCTGAGCCGCACGGCCATAGCGTGCGCGGCAAGGAGGAGCATGAGCTGCCCACAGGCGGCAAATTGGTCTTCTACAACTGCATCGTGGGCGGCGTCATCGACAACAAGTTCATGCCCAGCATCCTCAAGGGCGTGATGGAGAAGATGGAGCGCGGCCCGCTCACCGGATCGCCCGCGCGCGACATCCGCGTGATCGTGTACGATGGCAAGATGCACCCGGTGGACAGCAACGACATCAGCTTCAAGATCGCCGGGCTGCAAGCCTTCCGCGATGCCTTCACCAACGCCGATCCGCAATTGATGGAGCCGATCCAGGAACTGGAGGTGCGCGTGCCCGCCGACCTCATGGGCGATGTGATGACCGATCTGCAGGGGCGCCGCAGCATCGTGATGGGCATGGATAGCAGCGGCCGCTACCAGATCATCAAAGCGCACACGCCGCTGGCCGAACTGGATCGCTACAGCACCACCCTGCGCAGCCTCACGCAGGGCCGCGGAACCTATACCGAGAAGTTCCACGCCTACCAGCCCGTGCCTAGCGACCTCCAGCACAAGCTGGTGAGCGGGCATAAGGAGGAAGAAGTGGCGGTGTAACAACAGTGCAGTCCGACGAGCGCGCCCTGCGGGAGACCGTGGGGCGCGCTACTTTTGGGCTGAACAAGATTCCCATGAGCCGCATTGAAATCAAGCAGGCGAGTGTCGCCAAGCAAGTGCTCGAGACCTTCGATAGTGAGGTGCTGGACCAAGTGAAGGCCGTGCTCGACAAGGGCAGGGATGATTGGTGGGAGAAACTGCCAAAGCCGGTTCGCGCGGCCATCGAGAAGAGCCTGGCCGAGGCGGATCGCAGTGAAACGGTGAGCCATGTGGAGGCCATGAAGCAAGTTGCGGCATGGCGAAAGCGGTAAGGTGGACGCCGACGGCGATCAAGAGCTACATCTCTGTCTTGGAATACTTGCGTGAGCATTGGACAGCTCGGGAAGAGCAACGTTTCGTGGATGAAATAGAGAAGACGGTGCGGTACATCGTCCTTCATCCCAAAGGATTCCGAAGCGGTGGACATGAGCGCTTGAGGGAGGCCCCAGTGAAGCCCTACAACGTTCTGGTCTATCGCATTGACAAGGCCGCGATCATCGTCCTCGGGCTCTTCGACATGCGAAGGCATCCGAAGTACCTCAGAGAAATGAAGCGGGGCTGGAAGAAGGCATGATGAAGGATTCGCTACCTCAACAGCAGAAGCTATCAATCGCCAAAGTCAACTGTCATGAAAGCCTTGATGCACTGCTCTTTCGCAACAACGTTCACGATTCTGACTGTTGCTGTTAGCCCATCAGAGTTTGGTGTAGGCGAGTCCAAGCTTGTTCGGCCAGACGATGCTACTGTAATTGCAGTAGCGCACCGGTGCCATGCACAGCAGGCAGATGAGTCGTTCCGTTGGGATCAACGTACATGTCGGATTGGGGCGGTGAATCGCGAGTTGATCTTCGTCTTTGCGGTGGATGACATCAAGTTGGACTTTCCCGAGAACAGCGCCTTGTTCGATACTGTACTTCAATTCATGAGGGCTATGCCTTCTGTCGAACTCGAGATAGGCCAGCATCTAGGAGGATATCATCGCATGCAGCGGTCTCAGATGGTGCGTCTTACTCAGATGCGAGCGGAAGCGATTGTCAATAGACTCATTGCGAATGGGATTGATTCCAAACGCCTTGTTCCGCGCGGTTATGGTGATTTGCAGCCATTGATTTCCCGTGAGGAAATCGCGGCAATGGAACGACAGGAGAAAGAGCAGGCTCATCGGATGAACCGCCGAACAGAGTTCAAGATCATCCGCTGCGATTGAACCATCCGTCCCTTCGTGGAAGATTGATGGCCATTTCGCACATCTTCCTTCGCATCCGACCTTCGCGCCTCGCATGCGTCCCGCCCTTCTCGCTCTTGCCCTAGCGCCGTGCATCGCCTTCGCGCAATTGCCGGCAAATAGGCAGAGCGCCGATACCACCCTCGTCTGCAAGAACATCACGGCATCGCGGGCCATTGAGCGCATCGTGGTGGATGGCGTGCTCGACGAGCCTTCGTGGGCCACGGCGGCCATCGGCACCGAGTTCGTGCAGAACGAGCCACGGCCCAACGAGCCCAGCAAGTACCGCAGCGAGGTGCGCGTGCTCTTCAGCGATCATGCCATCCACATTGGCGCTGTGCTCTACGA
>JBATND010000307.1:0-1993 GCA_049290175.1 Flavobacteriales bacterium
GAACTCGATGCCTTCATCTGCACGCAGACGCTGAACTTCATCTTCGATGTGAAGCGAGCCGTGCAGGGCCTGCACGCATCACTGAAGCCAGGAGGGATTGCCCTTGTCACTGTGGCGTCACTCTCCCCCATCTCGCGCCACGATGCCGACCGGTGGGGCGATTTCTGGCGATTCACACCGCAGGGGGCGCAGCGATTGTTCGAGGAGGTGTTCGGCCAGGGGCAGGTCGAAGTGTTCGCTTTCGGCAATAGTTACGCAGCCGCATGCTTCGTGAAGGGCTTCGCAACGGAGGAATGTGATGCCACTCAACTCGATGAGTTGGATGCTGATTACTCCATAGTCATTGGCATCAAAGCGCAGAAATCATGATACGCCGGACGATCTCGCGCATCGTACACGGCCCGCCAACCGAAGAAGCGCGGCTCATCAACAAGGCGTCGTCCTTCCCGCGCCATGCTCCTCACAGCTTCCGGTATCGCGATTGGACCATCCGCTGCACTGATTTCCTTTCCGTGGCCTGGCAGATCTCCGAGTTGTTCGGCGAGGAGCGCATGCGCTTCTCGGCAGATGATGCCCAGCCGCTGATCATCGATTGCGGCGCCAACGTGGGCATCAGCGTGCTCTATCAGAAGTGGCGCTTCCCGGAATCGCGCATCATCGCATTCGAGCCGGATGAAGACGTACACCGCTGCCTCCTGTCGAACCTCGAAGAGAACGGCATCGAAGGCGTCGAATGCCATAGAGCAGCTCTGTGGGTGAATGACCAGGGCGTGTCCTTCGGCAAAGAAGGCGCTGACGCCGGCTCCATCCTACGAACCACGAGCACGGTGTTCGTGCCTTCGACCAGATTGCGCGACCTGCTGCTCCAACATGATCGCATCGATCTGCTGAAGATGGATATCGAAGGCGCTGAGACGGATGTCCTTCTGGATTGCAGCGATGCGTTGAGCCGTGTGAGGCGCATCTATGTGGAGTACCACTCGTTCAGGGATCGCCCACAGCAACTGCATGCACTGCTCACGATGCTCGCATCGCAGGGATTCCGCTACTACCTGAATCGCATCGGCACGCATCACCCGCAGCCGTTCATGGGCCTCACAGAAGCGGAAATGGACCTCCAGCTCGATATCCATGCGATTCGGAGCTGAGTTGAAGCGCGCCCTGCGCCCCAGCGTTCATCGCGCGCGTTTGCGCCGTGATGCACTGTTGGGCGGGAATTGCCTGGTGCTGCTCTATCACCGCGTGATCGAACTTGAATCGGATCCTCAGCTGCTCGCCGTGACGCCCGATCGCTTCGATGCGCAGCTCGCGTGGCTGAAGAAGCGATGCGTAATGCTTACGGCCGAAGAATTCGATTCGCTGCTCGCCAGCGGCAAACGCTTCCCTCGCAACAGCGCGCTCATCACCTTCGACGATGGGTATGCGGACAACCACCTGCATGCGCGCCCGATCCTGGAACGGCACGGGCTCCAAGGGCTCTTCTTCATCAGCACAGGCTACATCGGCAGCGGTCGCGAATACTGGTGGGATGAACTGGAGCGTTTGCTCCTGCTGAACACCACATTGCCGCAGGCCGTGCGATGGGAACGCCATGGCTTGCGCCTTCAGTGGTCCGAACGGCCAGCCGACCAAGTATTGCGCGAGCACTACGAACTGGCGCTGGAGCTTCTCCGCGGCATTCCCAGCGCAGCCCGCGATTCAGCGATGGAGGAGCTGCGCGCACTCTTGAACAATCCGGATGCCCGGCCTTCGCATCTGCCCATGAGCATCGCCGAGTTGCAAGTGTTCGCGTCATCGCCGGCAGTGGCCTTGGGTGCGCATACGGTTGGGCATCCCTCACTGGCTCGGATCAGCGCCGAGGAGCAGCGCCGCGAGTTCCGTGCATCGAAGGAGCAGCTCGAAGCGTGGATCGGCAAGCCCGTTACGCGTTTCGCATACCCCTTTGGCACTGGAGCAGATTTCAGTGCGACCACCTTGCGGATCGCCGAAGAGG
>JBATND010000308.1:0-2942 GCA_049290175.1 Flavobacteriales bacterium
CAATGGACGATGGCGAGGCCCACAGCTACAGCAGTCGGCGCGGCTTGCTGCTGGAACCTGCAGCGATGTACCTGCTGAGCGGCGAATGGTACGAGTGCAAGCCCTGCACATGGCAACCCTACGGCACGCACCTCGGTAGCACGCCGGATGCGCTGGTGAATGGCGGCACCGAACCGATGGATCTGAAGTGTCCGGCGAATGCCTGTGACGTGGTGCGCTTCGGCTTGGAAGTTGTCGAGGACGACTTCGACACGCTGCTGGCATGGAACGCCGCATACGCGTGGCAGATCATGGTGCAGGCCGTGACCTGTGGCAGCGAACGTGCGCACCTCGTGTACTTCACCGACCGCCTGCCCATCATCAAGATCACCGACAGCACCCGCGAGATCGTGCAGGGGTTGACCGATGATGCCGGGGCGCGGTACTCGGACATGTACGGCTACCCGTGGCAGTACCAATTCGCCAGCGATGGGTTCTTCTTTGTGGCGCGGAGTTTCGCGCTGACCGATGAGATCCGGGCGCAGATCCTTTCGACCCTTGACCGGGCCGCGCTGCAATGCACGGCGATGGAGCGTGGGGTGCGGGGATTACTTTTCCCGGTGTCCATCAATGATGCCCACGCCCACCTTATCACCAATCCTGAATGACCATGGCCCGACTTGTCCACACGCTACGAACAGCCACCGAATCGCGCCGCCGTGCGCTAAGGTTCGGCTGGAGCCGCCGCAAGGACCACGACGCTGTGAACGCGGCAGTGATGGCCTGCGAGGAATTCTGCAACCGCTACCCCGGAGCGAGTGACGCGCTGGTGAACAACTGGTGCCGTGAGAATAGCGCACACGTTGTGCGTGTCGTGCTTGGTGGCCGGGATAAGGTGTTGGCACAACTGATCGGGTTATGACCAACTGGCAACAATACAAGAACAGCGACGGCGAATGGGCCGAGGTTGGCGCGTTCATTCTGGAGGCCAGCGCCAACGGTTCATGGGTGGTGAGGCACAAGACCGGCGCTGTGCCATGCCGCGCAAGTGCCGACATTGGCGAAGCGCAGCCGGGCGGCATCGAAGCGGCGAAAGCGTCCTGTGAGCGGGTGCTGGCCGAGATGCTGGCCGCCAAGCCCGACCGCAGCGAAGATGTCGCCTTGGCGCTGTGCCGCCGATACGTGGCGATGCGCGATCTTCAGCGCACCACTGATAGTGCTGCCGCCATGCACGCTGCGGCTGCGAACCTTGACGAGCGCGTGGCAAAGTATCTCGCGTCGATTACGAACCACTAACAGCCAATTCCTATGACACCTATCGAACAAGCCAAGGCCGCGCTGAAGTTCATTCAACACCTTCACGCCTGCGAAGATGAGGGCATGGCCTCCGGTCAGCCGTCAAAGGAAGACTACCTGAAGGCCCGTGAGATCACCGATGATGCCCGCGCCTTCCTCTCCACCCAAACACCTACCGACCGATGAAACAGATAGAACAAGCCAAGGCCGCGCTGCAAGCCGCCGAGGAATACCTGATAGCTGACGAGGTATCGGTTGCCCATCTTCACCTTGACCGCGCCCTCGCCGCCCTCTCCGCCATAGAGGGGAGTGGTGAGCCGGTGGCGCTGAGTGATGAGGACTTCGAGCGGATGGACGATGCCTTTATGCGCGACGGCTACCCGGACCACCATACAGGAACTCGCATAGGTAGAACCCATTACATGATGTGGCTCCGCGACAAAGGGCACCTGAAGACCTCCCCCTCCCTATCGGTAGATGAGGTGATGGAGGTGGTGAAGGAAGAACTTCGGGAGAGCGAAGGGGGGATTGTTCTTGGGTGGTGCATAGACGAGGACACGTCCTCTGTTGAAGCTCTCGACACAGCCATCCGCGAACGCCTCACCAAAGCGATCAAGCTATGAGACAAGCACCACCACCCAACGCCTACAAAGGCAAAGAGGACGCATTCCAAATCTCGGCCATCGGCTACGTGCGCCGTATGGCACAGGCCAGCGGACACGACCCCAGATGCGTGATGCACGTTCCGAACGGCGGTGCACGAACGGCGATAGCTGGAGCCAAGATGAAGGCCGCAGGAACGGTACGCGGCTATCCCGACATCATGGTGTTCGCGCCCGAATCGGTGCCGCCGATCAACCGAAAGACCTACATCAAACCGAGGTGCGGCTTGGCGTTGGAACTGAAGATCTGGCCCAACAAACCGACCAAGGACCAAGAAGAAATACACGAGATCCTGCGCGAAGGCGGATGGCGCGTGATCGTATGCTGGTCGCTTGACGCGGTGGTCGCTGAGTGTGAGCGCTACTTCACCCCCGAAGCGCGATGACCTACGAATTCGAGGGCCGGACCCACAGAATAAGCGAAGCCGAGTTGCAATCCATAGAATGCGCCGGAATGCCGCACAGGGCGCAAGATTATGCCATGGGCATGCACGGCACCGCCTACCCCGGCATTGGAGGCCTCGGCACTGCTGTCCAGAGGATGCGATCGCGTGTTGGTGCCACCGCACCCGGCATGTTCCCGGTGGAATCCATGACGCGATCTTCCGGTAACGTTCTGATCGCCACGACGAGCAAGTTGATCCACCTCAAGCACTACTACTGCTGCTTCGCGCCCAACGGTCGACTGGAGGTTGACAACGCCGCCTTCGCTTTAATGATCGAACGCCGCCCGGACAAGGCGTGCGTTCGCTGTTCCGCTAAATTTACCGAGATCCGGCATCACCTATGATATTCTTCACGAGCCTATCGCCAAGCCCCAAAGCAGTAGCCACTCAACTGGCCTGCGTACAATCATGGCTCGACCATGGGCATCGCGCCGTGTGCGTTCAGGGCTACGACGAGGACATCGCGGCCTCATTGCCCGGAGAGGTTTGCGTCGTTCGCGTCAAGCCCACAACTGCGGGTGTGCAGCGCAAGCCCTACGCGGCGCTCGATTCCATCTTG
>JBATND010000309.1:0-2029 GCA_049290175.1 Flavobacteriales bacterium
CGATAGATGATCTACGACTGCTTCACCTTCTTCAATGAGCTCGACCTGCTCGAGATCCGCTTGCGCGAACTCGACAGCGTTGTTGATCGCTTCGTACTGGTTGAGGCCACGCTAACGCACCAAGGCAAACCGAAGCCGCTCTGGTACGCGGAGAACAAGGAGCGCTTCGCCGCTTGGCACCATAAGCTCACGCATGTGGTGGTGGATCAGTATCCGCAGAACCAACAAGGCAATGCATGGGTGTACGAAAAGCATCAGCGCAACCAGATCATCGCTGGCCTTAAGGAACTGAAGCCCGACGATCAGGTGATGATCAGTGACGTGGACGAGATCCCGCGCCCAGCAAAAGTGCTGGAGGCGGCGCGGCTTCGCGGCGTCCGCATCTTCAGGCAGCGGTTCTTCTACTACTACCTGAATTGCATGAACGACACCGACCATGGCGGTGCGCGCTACGAATGGAACGGCACTGTGATGGTTCGGGGCGCTGAGCTTCGTGAGCCGTTGCAGGCCTATCGCGACTTCAGCATGCTCATGGCCAACCATTTCCATCCCAAACCGCTCAATCGCTTGTATTGGCGCCTACGGATCGCCCGTGAGCGCTTGCGCTCAGGATGGAAACCGCGCTTCGTGCATGATGGCGGCTGGCACTTCAGCTACTTGGGCGGCGTGGAGCGCATCATCGCCAAGATCGAGGCCTTCGCGCACACCGAGTTCAATGCCGATGCATTCAAGCAGCGCGAGCGGATCGAGGCTGCCATCGCCAACGGCGAGGACATCTTCGGCCGCGATTTCCGCTATCGGTTCGTGCCCTTGGATGCGAGCTTCCCCATGGCCGTTACGAGTGACACCGCACGCTGGTCGCATCTGATCGGCGCCAAGCGACCTTGAGCATCGTGCAGCCCGAGGTCAGCATCATCATCGTGAACTACAACACGCGCGAGGTGCTTCGTGCTTGTTTGGATTCCATTGCGCAACACGCTGGCCTTGCCCACGAAACCATCGTGGTGGATAACGCGAGCAATGATGCTTCGGCAGAGATGGTCCGTGCCGATTTCCCGTGGGTGCGGCTGATCGCGAATACCGGGAATGCCGGCTTCTCTCCCGCCAACAACATGGGCATGGCGCATGCGCAAGGCGAATGGCTCGTGCTCCTCAATCCGGACACCGCGTTGCACGCAAGGGCATTAGCGACTTGGCTCAACGACCATCGCGCGCACGATGCCGCAATCTCAGGTCCTCGCTTACTCAATACCGACGGTTCACTCCAGCCCTCTGCGTGGAAAGTGCCGGTGCTCCGCAGCGCTTTCCTAGAATTGATCGGGTTCCATCGAATCCTGGGCGCGCACCACTACCCAACCACGCGGTTCTCCAGCGACTTCGAGCCGGGCTTCGTTTCCGGCGCGGCCATGCTCTTCCATCGCCAATGGTTCCAGCGTTCCGGCGGACTTGACCCGCAATTGTTCTGGAGCGAGGACACCGATCTGTGCATGCGGATCCGGGCGCAGGGCGGCAGATGCTGGTTCGTGCATCGGCCCACCATCACGCATATCGGCGGTGAGAGCGCCAAGCGGAATCCGAGGCGTGCCATCAGCAATCAGTTGCTCAGTCGGTTGAAACTGGCGCGCAAGCATCGTGGATGGTTGGCTCACGCGACGCTTGCCCTGATCATCGGCGCCCACATCATCTCACGGTCCGTGGTGTTCTCGCTCATCGCGCTGGTCCGATCCGAGCCGCGTGGCGACGCTTACCGCTACACGTTGAAACGCTACTGGCGCTACCTCATCCACGGCGACCTTTCCATCTGAATCCCGCACGATGAGCAGTTCCCTTCACAACGCTCCTGCCTGGCTTCAAGCATCAGGTCGCTACACCTGGCTCCTCCTCTGCCTCCTCCTCCCCATCAGCGGCGCATGGCTACCTGTTCCCATGGCCGTGGCCACCGTGCTGCTGCTGGTGATCGCGTGGCGCACGCGCCCTGCGGTTGATTGGCGCACGCTGTGGCCGTTGGGCGCGCTGTACGGTTTGCATG
>JBATND010000310.1:0-2117 GCA_049290175.1 Flavobacteriales bacterium
CCTTGATGCCGGCCTCAGCGGCTTCCATGATCGCATCCGCAGCGAAGGCAGGCGGAACGAAGATGATGCTCACGTCGGCGCCGGTTGCTTTCACCGCATCGCTCACCGTCTCGAACACCGGACGATCCAAGTGCTTCTGGCCGCCCTTGCCGGGTGTTACCCCGCCCACCACGTTGGTGCCGTACTCGATCATCTGCGTGGCGTGGAAGGTTCCTTCGCTGCCGGTGAAGCCTTGCACGATCACCTTGCTGTTCTTGTTGACGAGTACGCTCATTCGCGAATGGTTGAGGGTTGCAGGTTGGGCCGAACGCTGGTTGTGGGTTGCGGGCCGCGAAACTAAGCGCCGCGCTCCGAGGCACCAACGATGGGCGTGTAGCTCGTGCGCAAGTAGTGGAAGACCAAGGCCAGCGTGCCAATCATGATCACACCGCCAACGATGAAGGGCAGATCCATGCCCATGGCGTACAGCGGACCTGCCATGGCTGGACCAGCCACGCGGCCCAGCGAGGAGAAGCCTTGATTCTGGCCCATCACCTCGCCCAATTCATGCGGACCCGATTTGCGGCTGAGAATGGAGACGAGGCTCGGATTCAAGCAGGCGTTGCCCACCGCGCCGAGGATCATCGGCACCAAGCTGAGCAGAACGAAAGCGAGATCAAGATCGATGGAGAGCGCCTGGCCATCGGCACCCATGACCACGTTCGCGCGTTCGCCAACGGGAACGAATGGGATCAGTGCTAGGCCGAGACCGACCAAGATGCAGCCGTAGATCATCATGCGTTTCTCGCCCCACCAGCGCTGGAACACGCCCACCAGCGCGCCTTGCGAAACAGCACTGAGCACACCCACCATGCTGAACATGATGCCGGTCTGATCCACCGTGAGGTTGTAGCGCTGCATCCAGAGGAAGGCGATGCTCACATTCATCATGCTGAAGGCCGTGATGTACACGAAGCCGATGATGAAGATGTCGCGGAAGCGCAGGTCCTTCAGCGCGCGGAAGGTGCTGGCGACAGGCTTGAAGTTGATCGGCCGCTTGGCATCGGGATTCTTCAGCGACTCGGGCAGCATGAAGATGACACCGACCAGATTGAGCACGCAGAGCGCTGTGGCGAACCAGCCCACCGCTGCAATGCCGCCCATGTGGTGGAACACGTAGCCGCCGATCGCCGGGCCGAATGCGAAGGCCAAACCGAACGATGCACCGATGATGAGTCCGAGACGCTTGGCGCGGTCCTTCGGCTCGGTCATGTCGCTCACGTAGGCTTGCGCCGCCGCGATGTTGCCGCTGCCTATACCGGTGAGGAAGCGCGAGACGAAGAGCAGCACGATGCTCGTGGCGTAGGAGAACACGATGTAGCTGATCGCCGTGATCACAATAGAGACGATGATGACCGGCCGCCGCCCGATGCGATCGCTCATGCTTCCCCAGATGGGCGAGCAGAGGAAGACCATCAAGGAGAACAGCGCCACGCTCATCATCACCAGGTCCTCGCTGGCGCCCACCGCCTCGCTGAAATAGGGCACCACCGGGATGAAGAGCGTGAACCCGATGAGGTCGATGAAGATGGTGAACCAAAGAATGAAGAGGCGCCTATCCATAGGAAAGGCGCGAATGTAGGCTGGTGCATTCCGGGACTACGGATCCTGCCGGGGCCAGAACATGTGCCTAGCCTTTGAGAATACTCCCCATTCCACACGTAGCGCCCCACTGTCAACTCCTCGCTGCACATGTATTTTCAATACTATTTGAAACATCGTGCATTTTCATCCTACATTCGCCCCGTGAAGACGATGACCATCCCCGAAGCGAAGGACAAATTCATTGAGGCCTGGGGCGCCTTCGGCAGCGCTTGGGGAATCAACCGCAGCATGGCGCAGGTGCATGCGCTGCTGCTCATCAGCCACGAGCCGCTGAGCACCGAGGACGTGATGGAGCAACTGAACATCAGCCGTGGCAATGCCAACATGAACCTGCGCGCGCTGATCGACTGGAGCCTCGTGCGCCGCGTGCTGAAGCCCGGTGAGCGACGCGAGTTCTTCGAGGCCGAGAAAGACGTTTGGAAGGTGGCCACGCACATCACCCGCGAACGCAAGAAGCGCGAGCTGGAGCCGCT
>JBATND010000311.1:0-10738 GCA_049290175.1 Flavobacteriales bacterium
TTTGCCGTTGGCCGCATGAGTTCTCAACAAGAACGCCGAGTTATGAGTCCCCTGGACCCCATGAAAACAACAGCACCAAACACATTAACCTTGTCTGAATCCTGTCCAGTTCAACCCGACCACCTCAATTGTTCAAAGCCAAATGGGTTGCATTCGGAAGGGCGCGATGAAGGAAGGTGCACAATACGACAAGAAAAGTCTGCTGTTCCTGAAGTCGGCGAAGCCAGATTGGAAAGAACTGGCCAAGGATGCCGTTTGCTTCGCGAACGCATACGGTGGGCGCATTCTGATTGGAATCGAAGATGACGCGGACGAACCACCGGCCGCGCAGCGCATCGCGGATGGTCTGCCAGAATTGGTGCGCAAGCGCATCACGGAGAATGCGGTGAACGTGAGCCTAGATACGCACAAGCGTGCGGCGGCCAATGGGGGCGAGTACATCGAAGTGCTGGTGCAGCGATCCATCGGCGTGGCCAGCACCAGCGACAAGCGCTTTTACCAGCGGGTGGGCGACGAATGCAAACCTGTTGGCGGCGATGAATTGTTGCACCTGATGACGGACAAGGCCGCATTCACATGGGAGTTGCAGCGCACGCAAGTACCAGTGGCGACTTCCGAACCGCAACGGATTGCTTCATTCGTCAAGGACATCCGCAATAGCGACCGGACGACGGACCATGTAAAAGGCATGTCCGAAGGGGAGTTGTTGGAACACTACCAATTGGCGCAGAATGGGCTGCTGACCAACCTGGGCGTGCTTTGGCTAGGCACTCAAGCCGATCGGTCGCGCCTCCCCAACGCGCCCACGGTTTACTTCATCAAGTACGACGCATCGGAACGCAAGGTGAATAAGATCAGTTGGGACGATCACACGCGCGACCCACAGCAGCTGCTTGATGCCGTTTGGGGCGATGTGCCGGATTGGCGAGAAGGCATCGAAGTGGGCGAAGGCATCTTTCGCCGCATCGTACCGCACTATGAGGAGGTGGTGGTGCGGGAGTTGGTGGCCAACGCCCTTGTGCATCGACCTTACACCACCAGCGGGCCCATCTTCATCAACCTCTTTCCGGACCGGCTTGAGATCCATAATCCCGGTCTGTTGCCCTTGGGTGTTACACCGCAGAACATCCTGCATCAAAGCAAGCCGCGCAACGAGAAGCTTGCCCGACTCTTCCACGACTTGCGCCTGATGGAGAAAGAAGGCAGCGGGTACGATCGGGTGTACGAGTCCTTGCTCACCCAGGGCAAGACCCTGCCGCGGGTAGAGGAGGGCGATGATCGGGTAATGGTCACCGTACGTCGCCATATCAGTGAAGAAAAGACGGTGGTATTCCTGAGTCGACTTTTAGGTGAGTACCAGACCCTGAAGCGCCGCGAGATCATCTGCCTGGGCTTGATTGCACAACACTATGGACTACGATACACTGAACTTCAAGAATTACTTGGCCTGCGGTCACTGGACCATCTTCAATCCTGGCTGGGCGAACTGGTGTCGCTCAGGCTGTTGAAACTCAAAGGCCGGATGCCGGACCCGCTAATCGTGGTACAACCAGCGATGCTCCGCCGTTTCGCATTTGGCGGACGCACCAGCTTGAAGCAGATTGAAATGCCACGACTGAAAGAACTTGTGCGGGAAGATCTGCGCTTGTACAGTGGCAGCGCCATGGACCAAGTGCATGAGCGAATAGGTCGCGAAATACCCCTGCGCACATTGCGGTCTGCAATGGCAAACCTGCGCCGGGATAAGGTGGTCTGCACCAGCGGTCAGAAAAGGAGCACCCGGTACTTCCTGTGCCCTAAGAGGCATGTCGAATAGGAACAACACCCGCCCATTTAGATTGGCCCACTATCAAACCCATAGTCCTGAGGGTCAGATCATTCCGTTTCTTGACGCAATCCTGCGCGAGATTGCCCTTGTGTCAAATAAATGCCGCAACGCGTCAATATGGAATGGGTTGCCACAGGCCAAATCCACTGATTATCAGGCGTTCCTCTTTATGACTCGGAACAGAGCTGTTTTCAAACGGACGCCGTTGCTTTGATGACCGACGACCATACTGAACCCATGCGCATGCAGAGCCACGACTAAGCCGTGCGTACCTGCCCATTGCAATGAAATGCTGTGATAACAGCCTTTACTTCCAGGCC
The DNA here is from genome assembly GCA_049290175.1 of Flavobacteriales bacterium. Lineage (GTDB taxonomy): Bacteria > Bacteroidota > Bacteroidia > Flavobacteriales_F > PHOS-HE28 > PHOS-HE28. Next base: position 2,149 of record JBATND010000311.1, read on the forward strand.
ATTGACCAAGGTTCTTAGAAGCTTCCTCAACACAGGTGACTTGCCGCTCCCATGAACCTCCCCCTCCTTTTCGCCCGCCGTTACCTTCTCGCCAAGAGGAGCACCAACGCGATCAACGTGATCACGTGGATTAGCATCGTGGTGATCGCGGTGGTCACCGGCGCCATGGTGGTGGTGATGAGCGCAATGAATGGCATCGCTGAGCTGGTGGACAGGATCTACTCGCCCTTCGACCTCGACATCACCATCACACCCGTTGAGGGCAAGACCCTGGCGCGTGATTCCATCGACCTCGGCGCATTGCTCGCGCGCAACGATGTGGAACTGGCCAGCTTCACCATCGAAGAGAACGTGCTGCTGCGCTGCGGCGATCAGCAAGCCGTGGCCACGCTCAAAGGAGTTGAGCCGCAATACCTCCGCATGGCTGGCATGGAGACCTACATCTTCACCGGCAAGGCCGCGCTGGAAGGCGCTACAGGCCCAACCGCAATCCTTGGCTTGGCGCTCAAAGCCGACCTCGGGGTTCCGCTCGACGATGGCGTGTTCCAGCCGCTGGAGATCAGCGCGCCGATCCGCGGTCGCAAACTGAGCAAGTACAAGCAGGCGGCCTTCGAGCAGGCGGCCGTGGCCATGAGCGGCTCCTTCAGCATGAACATGGAGTACGACAGCAAGTATGCGCTGGTGCCGCTCGACCTCGCCGCCGAACTGCTGCACTACGACAGCGCCGCCAGCGCCTTGGAGTTGAAGCTGAAGCCCACCGCCGACATGGACCGCGCTGCGCGAGAGATCGCCGCTGCGCTCGGCCCGCGCTACACCGTGAAGACGCGCTACCAGAAGAACGCGCTGATGTACCAGACCAACGCCACCGAGAAGCTCGTGGCCTTCGTGGTGCTCGCCTTCATCGGCCTCATCGGCGCATTCAATGTGATCGCCTCGCTTACCATGATGATGATCGAGAAGAAAGAGGACATGCGCACGCTGATGAGCATGGGCGCCACGGCGAACACCGTGCGCCGCATCTTCCTGCACGAAGGCTTGCTGATCGTGGTGGCGGGCGCGGGCATCGGCCTGGCACTGGGCGTCGGCATCGTGCTGGCGCAACAGCATTTCGCGCTTGTTGAAATGGCCGAGGCTGTCACCGATTCCTTCCCCGTGAAGCTCGTGGCCACCGACCTGCTGCTGATCACCGCCACCGTGCTCGCCATTGGACTGCTGGCCACTTGGGTGCCGTTGCGCGCGCTGAGCAGGAGGTTCCTCTATGCGACGGCGGCGAGGGTGTAGGTCGCGATCACCTCATCCAGGATCTCCTCAAGCACCACCGGATCCCTCTCCGTGCAGAGCCGCAAGCGCACCTCCTTCACATTCGGCAGGCCCTTCAGGTAGTTGCCGTAATGGCGGCGCATCTCCACCACGCCTTCCCATGCGCCTTTCCACGCGAGCGAGCTGCGCAAGTGCTGGCGCGCGGCTTCCACGCGATCGGTGATGGTGGGCGGCGTTAGGTGCGTACCCGTCGCGATGAAGTGCTTGATCTCGGAAAAGATCCACGGGTGGCCGATGCTCGCGCGACCGATCATCACGCCGTCAACACCGTAGCGGTTGCGGTACTCCACGGCCTTCTCCGGCGAATCGATGTCGCCATTGCCGAAGATGGGGATGCGCATGCGCGGGTTGTCCTTCACCTCGCCGATCAATGTCCAATCCGCAGGGCCCTTGTAGAGCTGTGCCCGCGTTCGGCCGTGGATGCTGAGCGCTTGAATGCCCACATCCTGCAAACGCTCGGCTACTTCGATGATGTTCTTGCTCTTGTCATCCCAGCCGAGGCGCGTCTTCACGGTCACGGGCAGCTTCACGGCCTTCACCACCTTCTCGGTGAGGCGCACCATCTTGTCCACGTCGAGCAGCAGGCAGGCACCGGCGCCCTTGCTCACCACCTTATGTACAGGGCAGCCGTAGTTGATATCGATGAGGTCGGGCTTGGCCGCCTCGGCGATGCGCGCAGCTTCTTCCATCGCATCCTCGCTTCCGCCGAAGAGCTGGATGCCAATAGGACGCTCAGCCTCGAAGATGTCGAGCTTCTTGAGGCCCTTGGCCGCCTGGCGAATCAGGCCCTCGCTGCTGATGAACTCGGTGAACATCAGGTCGGCGCCATGCTGCTTGCACAGCGCGCGGAAGGGCGGATCGCTCACGTCCTCCATGGGCGCGAGCAGCAGCGGGAATTCCGGCAGTTGTATGGGGCCGATGCGTGGCATTGCTGAAAGGCCCGCGAAAGTACAGGGTGCGCACGGCCTACATTTGGAGCATGCCGATGAAAGAACCCACCGTGACCAAGAAAGCGCTTCTCAAGAGCGTGGAGGACCTTCCTGAGCGCATGCCTGTTGATGAGGTCATCGACCGCATCCTCCTACTGAGCAAGATTGAGCGCGGGCTGAAACAATCGGCCAAAGGCGAGGTGGTGAGCACGGCAGAAGCGCGGAAACGGCTGCGGAAATGGTCCGAGTGAACTGGACCACGGATGCTATTTCGGACGTTGATGGCATCGCGGAATACATAGCCCATGATTCCCATCGGAATGCTGCGGCGATGGTCGTGCGCTTTCTGGCGGTCGATGCTCTACTCTCCGAACATCCTCGAATGGGCAAGCGCGTTCCGGAACTCGGACTCGATGCTATTCGTGAACTGATCGTCGGGAGCTACCGGGTGATCTACGTCTTGGTCAGCGAAACCAGGATCGACATCCTCGCCGTGCATCACCAGAAACGGTTATTGCCGCCAGCAACAATTGCTCGTCGCTTGCGCCGTAGGACATAGTACCTCCCAAGTAGGCATCTACATTCGCCGCCCATTACCACCCCCATGAAATTCGGCACAAAAGCCATCCACGCCGGCGTGGAACCCGACCCCAGCACCGGCGCCATCATGACGCCCATCTACCAGACCAGCACCTACGTGCAGGCCGCGCCGGGCGATCACAAAGGCTACGAGTACAGCCGCACGCACAATCCCACGCGCACCGCGCTGCAGAACGCGCTGGCCGCGCTCGAGAACGGCACGCATGGCCTTTGCTTCAGCAGCGGCATGGCCAGCATCGACGCCATCGTGAAGTTGTTGAAGCCCGGCGATGAGGTGGTGAGCACCAACGACCTCTACGGCGGCACCTATCGACTCTTCACGAAGATCTTCGAGGGCTTCGGTGTGAAGTTCAAGTTCATCGACATGGGCGACCTCCGCAACGTGGAAGCCGCCATGAGCCCGGCCACGAAGCTCATCTGGGCCGAGACGCCGACGAACCCGCTGCTGCGCATCATCGACATCGCGGGCCTGAGCGCCATCGCGAAAAAGCACGGCTGCCTGCTCGGCATCGACAACACCTTCGCCAGCCCCTACCTGCAAACGCCCATCGACCTCGGCGCAGACATCGTGATGCACAGCGTGACGAAATACCTCGGCGGTCACAGCGATGTGGTCATGGGCGCGCTGGTGGTGAAGGATGCTCAACTCGCTGATCGCCTCGCCTTCATCCAGAACAGCTGCGGCGCCACGCCCGGTCCGCAGGATTGTTTCCTCGTTCTGCGCGGCTTGAAGACGCTTCACCTGCGCATGCAGCGCCATTGCGAGAACGGCAAGGCCGTGGCCGAGTGGCTCGAGAAGCACCCCAAGGTGGACAAGGTGTATTGGCCAGGATTCGCGACGCACGCGAACCATGCAGTCGCGGCGAAGCAGATGCGCGGCTTCGGCGGCATGATCAGCTTCACGCTGAAGGGCGATAACATGGCCGATGCCACGCGCGTGCTCAGCAGCACAAAGCTGTTCTCACTCGCCGAGAGCCTCGGCGGGGTGGAGTCGCTCTCCGGTCATCCTGCGAGCATGACGCACGCCAGCATCCCACGCGAAGAGCGCTTGAAGAACGGACTCGCCGACACGCTGATCCGCTTGAGCGTGGGCTTGGAGGATGCTGATGACCTGATTGCTGATCTGGAACAAGCGCTTCATTGATCGGATTGCGCATCGTTTTCCTCTCGCTCCTTCCGCGCGAGGCTGAGGTAGATGGCTTTGACGCGCGCCAAGTCCTCCTCATCGAGCTCCTCCAAGTCGAGTAGCGCATTATTCGCCTCTTGTTGCACACGGATCAGCTCGTCAAGCTTGATCTGCAGCGCCTCTGTGTCGCGGTTCTGCGTGTTCTGGATCAGGAACACCATGAGGAAGGTGAGGATGGTGGTGCAGGTGTTGATCACCAATTGCCAAGTATCACTGTATCCGAACAGCGGCCCGGTGACCGCCCAAACGAGGATGAGGGTGAGTGCGAGAATGAAGGTGATTGGACGGCCTGTGAACAACGACACCCGCTTCGCGAAGCGCGAGAAAGGGGAATGAACGATGTGGGACATGTTGAGGTTGTGAGCCGTGAAGATCGGAATCCATCCTTTCGCAGCAACCTAGATTCGGGCGCCATGAAAGACCTGCTCCACGACCCCCGTTTCGCCGTGCAAGTACGCGGCACCTTCAGCCTGAAGAACCACCTGTGCGACCTGCCGAAAGAGCCCGACAAGAAGGAACTGAAGGAGCGGCTGGAAAAAGACCGTGCTCGCATCGCCGAGCTGCAGGATGTGCTCTACGCCGCAGGCAAGCATGCCGTGCTGCTCATCTTCCAAGCGATGGACGCGGCAGGCAAGGACAGCTGCATCCGCCATGTGATGAGCGGCGTGAACCCGCAGGGCGTGCGCGTGTGGAGCTTCAAGGCGCCGAGCTCCTTGGAGCGCAGCCACGATTTCCTGTGGAGGCATTCCCAGGCTGTACCGGAGCGCGGCCACATCGGCATCCTTAACCGTAGCCACTACGAAGAGGTGCTCATCACGCGCGTGCATCCGGAGTACATCCTCGGGCAGAACATCCCAACGGTGCAAAGCGTGAAGGACATTGATGCTGATTTCTGGGAAGCGCGCTTCGAGGCCATCCGTGCGTGGGAGCAGCAGCTCGCGGACAGCGGGACGGTGATCATGAAGTTCTACCTGAACATGAGCAAGGCGGCGCAGAAGGAGCGCTTCCTTGAGCGTATCGAGGACCCGGCGAAGAACTGGAAGTTCAACCCCGGCGATGTGAAGGAGCGCGGGCATTGGGACGCGTACATGAAGGCTTACGAGCAAGCAATCGGTGCAACGGCCGCACCGCATGCCCCGTGGTACATCGTGCCCGCCGACGACCAATGGGAAACACGCGCCGTGGTGGGCCGCTTGGTGCGCGAACGCTTGGAGGCGTTGGGCCTGAAGCACCCCGAACCCGCATCCGACGTAATGGCCCAACTTCAGGAAGCCCGCGCCACGCTGATGGCCGAGAAGGACTAAGCCGCGCCGGGTACATTCGCAGCCCTCGTTCAGCTCCCATGTACCGCACCCACACCTGTGGCGAACTCCGCCTCGCCGACGCCGGAAAGACCGTGACCCTCGCTGGATGGGTCCAACGCGCCCGCGACTTGGGCGGCATGACCTTCGTGGACCTGCGCGACCGCTTCGGCATCACCCAACTCAGCTTCAACATGGAGCGCGACAAGGTGCTGTGCGAAGAAGCCCGCAAGCTGGGTCGTGAATTCGTGGTGCAAGCCACCGGCATGGTGCGCGAGCGCGAAAGCAAGAATGCGAACATCCCCACGGGCGAGATCGAACTCATCGTCACCGAGGTGAAGGTGCTTAACAGCGCCAAGACGCCGCCTTTCACCATTGAGGAAGAGACCGATGGCGGTGACGAGCTGCGGATGAAGTACCGCTACCTCGACCTGCGCCGCGCCAACGTGCGCCGCAACTTCGAGCTGCGCCACCGCATGGCCATCGAGGTGCGCAACTACCTCAGCGCGCAGCATTTCCTCGAAGTGGAAACGCCCGTCCTGATCAAGAGCACGCCGGAAGGCGCCCGCGATTTCGTGGTGCCCAGCCGCATGCACCAAGGCGAGTTCTACGCGCTGCCGCAGAGCCCGCAGACCTTCAAGCAATTGCTGATGGTGGCCGGCATCGATCGTTACTTCCAGATCGTGAAGTGCTTCCGCGACGAGGACCTGCGCCAGGACCGTCAGCCCGAGTTCACGCAGATCGATTGCGAGATGGCCTTCGTGGAGCAGGAGGATATCCTGAACACATTCGAGGGCATGGCCAAGCATCTGTTCAAGTCCATCCACGGGGTGGAATTCAGGGAGGCCTTCCCACGCATGTCGTTCGATGAGGCGATGAAGAGCTACGGCTGCGACAAGCCCGACCTGCGCTTCGACATGAAGTTCAATGAGCTGAACGATCTCGCGCAGGGGAAAGGCTTCAAGGTGTTCGATGACGCGGAATTGGTGGTAGGCATCAAGGCCGAAGGCTGCGCGGGCTGGAGCCGCAAGCAGACCGATGCGCTCATCGACTTCGTGAAACGTCCGCAGATCGGCGCCACGGGCATCGTGTTCGTGAAGTGGAACGAAGAGGGTCCGCTGTACAGCGGACTGAAGAGCACGGTGGACAGGTTCTTCACGCCAGAGCAAATAGCCATGTGGGCCGAACGCTTCGGCATGAAACAGGGCGACCTGCTGTGCATCATGGCCGGAAAGGCAGACAAGACGCGGAAGCAACTGAACGAGCTGCGCCTGCACATGGGAGACCTGCTCGGCTTGCGTGACCCGAAAGTGTTCAAACCGCTTTGGGTTATCGACTTCCCGCTATTGGAGCAGGATGAAGAGACCGGTCGCTGGCACGCTATGCACCACCCCTTCACCGCGCCGAAGCCCGAGGATGCGCAGAAGCTCTTCGACCAGAAGGACCTCGGCAGCGTGCGCGCCAACGCCTACGATCTGGTGATCAACGGCACCGAGATCGGCGGCGGCAGCATCCGCATCCACGATCGCACCATGCAAGAAGCCATGTTCCGCGTGCTCGGCTTCACCGACGACGACGCCCGTTACAAATTCGGCTTCCTCATGGACGCTTTTGAGTACGGCGCTCCTCCGCACGGTGGCGCCGCCTTCGGCTTCGATCGTTGGGTATCGCTCTTCGGTCACCGCACCGACATCCGCGAGTTCATCGCCTTCCCGAAGAACAATGCGGGACGCGATACCATGATCGATGCGCCGAGCAGGATCGATGAGATCCAACTGCAAGAGCTGGGGATTGGGGTGAAAGGCTGACATTCGTCGTCATGGACCCCAACGACGAGCGCTTCCTCCGCGAAGCCATCGCCCTTGCCCGACAAGGCATGGACCGCAACGATGGCGGCCCCTTCGGCTGCGTGATCGTGAAGGATGGCCGCATCATCGGTCGCGGGAATAACAAGGTCACCAGCAGCAACGACCCCACAGCGCACGCCGAGGTGGTGGCCATCCGCGAAGCTTGCAAGGCACTCGGCTCCTATCAACTTGACGGATGCACGCTCTACACCAGTTGCGAGCCTTGTCCAATGTGCCTGGGCGCGATCTACTGGGCACGACCGAACCGCATCGTTTTCGCCGCCACGCGCACCGATGCCGCCGATGCGGGCTTCGATGACCAGCTGATCTACGACGAGCTGCCCTTGCCTCCACAGCAGCGCCGCATTCCCACCATCGCCGAGGTGCTGCGCAGCGAAGCGCGCGCGGTCTTCGAGGCATGGAAGATGAAGAGCGACAAAACCGCATACTGAGTGATGCTGCTCACGCTTGCGCTGAAGTCGGAAGGGCCTCCGCTCGAGTTCATGATGATCGCGATCGCCATCGGCGTGGTGTACGCGCTGCTGCGCGATAGGAAGCCGGTGAAACGAGCGCTGAGCAAAGTGATGGGGCCAGAGCACAAGGCCATCCTCGCCAAATACGCCATCCACTATCAGCGGCTCAACGATGCAGGCAAGCAGCGCATGGAGCGGATCACATCGGCCTTCATGCGTGAAAAGGAATGGGTAGGCGTGGGCATGGCGGTGAAGGAGGAGCAGAAGGTGATGATCAGCGCATGCGCCGCGCAATTGCTCATGGGCTTCCCGGATCTGGTGCTGGAGCATTTCGAGCGCATCATCGTGTACCCCGACACCTACCGTTCGCCGAAGAGCGGGCGCATGCACCAGGGCGAGGTGCGGCCCAAGCCGGGCATCATCATCATCAGCTGGGAGGATTTCGTGCATGGCTACGCGCACAGCCGCGATGCGCATAATGTGGGCCTACATGAGCTGGCGCATGCGCTCTGGTTCGAGGACATGATCGACAATAACGAGCACCGCTTCCTCGACCGCCGCCTGCTCGCGAACTGGAACCGGCAAGCCACCGCGCATGTGGCACGTATCAAGCAGCGCGAGCCGCATTTCTTCCGCGACTATGCGGGCACCAACCAAGCGGAGTTCTTCGCGGTGGCCGTGGAGTACTTCTTCGAGCTGCCGCTGGATTTCAGGAATGCCGAGCCGGAGTTGTATGCGACCCTGGCCGGCTTGCTGAAGCAGGATCCGGCTGAACAAGCCCAACGCGCTGCGGCATGATCGCGTTCAAGGTCTTCTTCCAACAGCAGTACCTGATCGTCCTGCTCTGGCTCACTGCGGGCGTGGCTTCGCGCATCGTCATGGTGAAACGGGATCGGCGGCTGCACGAGCAGTTCATGCGCGAGCTGATCTACTA
>JBATND010000312.1:0-14796 GCA_049290175.1 Flavobacteriales bacterium
GTTCATCTGCAGCGGCACCTGCAACCAGTTCGATGGGCAGCAAGTGGACAAGATCTTCCGCGTGCATGCCGATGGCAGCGTGGACACCACCTTCCGGACGGGAGTCTATATCGGGGCTGCGTACGACTACCTGCCACTGGTTGATGGTCGGGTATATGTGGGCGGAAATTTTCGCAGGACGGAGGCGCCAACAGACACCTTGAAGTTGGTTCGGTTTCTTCAAGATGGAGCACTGGACCCAACCTTCAACATCCCGTTATTCGGGTTGGGTGGCTTGCCAGGGCCATTCGGTCCTGTGATCAGCAGGGTCTATCCTTGGTTTGGCAATCTGCTTGTGACAGGTTTTTTCCGAACGGTCAACGGCCAACCCCGTCGCGGCATTTGCCTGTTGGACACCACCGGTGCTTTGCTCCCTGCCTTCGCCAACAGCGGTGTGGGGCCTTTCGTGTACCAGAATTTCACCTATGCCTCCATCGAGAGTGTAGCCTACGACACGGCCAATGCCCAGCTCTACATCTGCGGCGCCTACAGCGGCTACAACGATGGCCTCAACAACTACCCGGAGCAGGCCTTCATCACGCGGCTCAACGTGCAGGAGCTGGGCAGCGGCGTGGGGGAGCGCACCCAGCAGGCGGGCCTGCAGCTGTGGCCCAACCCCAGCAGCGCGCAAGTGTGGCTGGGCTATGCGCTACCTGGCCACCACGGCGTTGTGCAGTTGCGTATCCATGATGCCCAAGGCCGCAACACGCACACCCTGCAAGCCAGCGGCGAAGAAGGCCAAGTGCTCTGGGACACGCGCGGCACAGCACCCGGCGTGTACACCGTGGAGCTATTGCACAATGGCAACGTGGAGCGCACGGAGAGGCTGATCATACAACCGTAGCACCTGCATGAAGCTCCATTCCCGTCCATTTGGTCTCCATTGGATGAGGCGCATACCCCAAGCGGCGGCCTTGCTGGCCGCCGCTTGGGCCTGCCGCCCGGCTTGCGCGCAATGGAGCTTCACGGTGGACCCTACTTTCCAAACGCAGATTGTTCAGCAGAATGTGAACTCCTTGGCGCTACTGGCGGACGGTAAAATCCTTGCTTCCGGCAGAATACGCTTTAGTGGTGAAATGTCGGATCGCGGAAGTACCAGGCTTCTTCCAGATGGCCAGCGTGACCTCGACTTTACCGACTTCACTGGGGGCGGCAAGCTCACGGCTTGGGGTGAACAGTATTACGTCAGCACCGGGTTGGTTCGCAGGCTATTTTCAGACGGCTCATTAGACCCATCTTACATTCTCATGAGCTTTAGCCCCTATTTCTCGTACCTCCAAGGCGGCGACTACCATGTATTCCCCGATGGCCGGGTGCTGATCAGCGGCAACCACCAGTTGTGGGACAGCATACGGGGCTTCGTGGGGCGCCACCAGCTGATCTGGTTCAGCAACACGGGCTACCTGGATACCACGCGCACGCACCGCACGGGCGGCAGTTGCGCGGTGTACCGCTTCAAGGAGCTTCCCCCCGGGTCAAGCCCTGGGCAGACGGGCCAGTTCATCTGCAGCGGCACCTGCAACCAGTTCGATGGGCAGCAAGTGGACAAGATCTTCCGCGTGCATGCCGATGGCAGCGTGGACACCACCTTCCGGACCGGGGTGTACATCGGCGAAGCCCGCGATTACCTGCCGTTGAACGATGGCCGCGTTTACGCGGGCGGCAACTTCCGCAGAACGGTGGCGCCACAGGACACACTGCGCTTGGTGCGCTTCCTTCCTGACGGGGAACTCGATCCGGCCTTCACGATACCGCAGTTCACCGCCGGTGAAGGGCTGACCACGCCTTTCGGCGCCTATGTGTACACGATCAATCCTTGGCGCAATGGCAAGCTGATCATCACGGGTCACTTCAGGCGGGTCAACGGGCAAGTGCGAAAAGGAATCTGCATGATCGACACCACTGGCCAGCTCCTGCCCGACTTTGCTGATGCAGGCGTTGGGCCTTTCACTTACACAGGCCTCACGGCCGCTTCGATCCACCGCATCGTCTTCAACTCGGACACCAGCCAAGCATACATCTGCGGCGCCTACAGCGGCTACAACGATGGCCTCAACAACTACCCGGAGCAGGCCTTCATCACGCGGCTCAACGTGCAAGAGCTGGGCAGCGGCGTGGCGGAGCAAAGCGAAGAGCATAGTGCATTCTCGGCCCACCCGAACCCGGCCACAGACCAAGTGGTGCTGCGCTATGCCTTCGGAGCACAATCAGGCGCGGCCCAAGCGCTGCTGCGCGATGCCAGCGGCCGCGTGGTGGAGGCCATCGCGCTCAACGGCAAACAAGGGCAGCACGCCTGGGGCACGGAGCGGCTAGCGCCCGGCCTGTACTTGGTGCAGTTCCTAAATTCCAGCCAAGTGCTGCACACCCAGCGGCTGGTGATCCAGAGATGAACCCAATGCGTGGGCGTTTCAACTTTTAGCTTTTCCTGCGGGCCTCCACCACCTCACCGACGCCACCCGCTGGATCGCGGGGGCGAAGCTCGTTGTGGAATGAGCGCGGCCTCTAAAGGTCCCACACCGTGCTCCTGCGCCTGAAGGGCTGCTTGATGCGCTCCTTGTGCTGCAGGGCGAAGGCCATCACCAAGTACACCACGAGGTGCGCGCCAGCGGTGATGAAGCTGAGGTAGATGAAGCTCAGGCGCACCTGCTCGGTCTTCACGTTGAGCTTGCCCGCCCACCACGCGCACACCCCGAAGGCCTGCTGCTCGAAACGTGAACGGATAAACGCGATCATGGCGTTCGGTTTGGATCGGCCCCGACGTGATCAGAACACGATCTTGGCGCGACGGATGCGGGCGCGGTACTTCTTGCTTCCGCTCTTGTAGCGGTGGATCTTCCAATCGGCGTTGAGCTTCAGGAAGAGGTAGGCGTCAAGGTCCTTGTCATCGCCGCGCTGCTCGCCGGTATTGGTCTGGCTGGCAAGATCCGGGTTCGCACCGATGCTCGGGTCTGCCAGGAACGCTGCCACTTCGCCGCGCTCTTGGAGCAGGACCTCATTGTCGTAATAGCTCGTGCTCACATCATCGATGTAGTCCGTGAAGGTCTTGGTGTACTGCACCTCCAGCCCGATGCTCCAGTTCTTGGTAACGGCGCGGCGGATGCCGAAGCCCATGGGAATGCAGACCTGGAAATTGTTGTACTCCTCAGCGCCGCCTGGCAGGCCCTGGCCTTCGGTGCCCAAGGGCTTCAAGCGCACCCAAGCATTGTTGTAGCGCGCGCGTGGGTCGAAGTAGAAGCCGCCAACACCAGCGAAGAGGTACAGGCCCACACGGCTGCTCTTGGTGCCTTTCACCCCGCGCAGGTCATACACATGACCCAGTTCCTCGCGGTAGAGGTGCAGTTCGTACACCAGTGAGAGCTCGAATACATCGCTCTTGAAGCTGAGGTTCCGGTTGTTCCGGAACATCTCCTCCGTGGTGTTGTCGTTACCGGCCAGGATGCCGTAGGTGAAACGCATCCGCAGCGCTTGCTGCCGTGCGATGTAATAGCGGTAGGCCAAGCTGGCAGCTGGGCGGGTCTGCGTGGCCTCCAGGTCCCACAAGAAGGGTGAGCCTATTTGGTTGCGTCCGCCCAACTCACCTAGGAAATTCGCCACGCCAAGGCCGAACTCAATCTCGGTGCGGTGCGTCTTCCAATAGCTCGATTGCCGGAAGTACTGCGCCCCTGCCTCACCCGCCAATAGGCAGAGCGTGAAGGAGAAAAGGATGTGGCGGGGTAGGAATCGCTGCATGCGGTTCGTCAAGGGCAGCCAAATATAGAGGGTCGGCTCTTACGGCAGGTCGGCACCGAGAGGTTCTGTCACCAAAGACCCGTGAATCATCTGGGGGTTGCCTTCGGATCATTCCGCTCTGGCTGTGAGCGCATGCAGCACCACACCAGCGCAAACACTCACGTTCAGCGAATGCTTGCTTCCCCTCTGCGGCACCATCACGCACGCATCGGCCGCCGCCACAGCGGCTTCGCCCACGCCATGCAGCTCGTTGCCGAAGACCAAGGCCAATGGCCCCTTCTGCGATCCGGCCAACGCGCTCAGCGGCATGGCCATAGCCGTGAGCTCCACCGCCACCACATGGAATCCCTCCGCTTTCAAGCTGGAGATCGCGCTTGCGGCATCGAGCATGCGCTCCCACGGCACAGAGCGCGTTGCACCCAAGGCGGTCTTCTCGATCTCGGGATGCGGCGGCACCGGCGTGAAGCCGCATAGCAACAGGCGCTCCACCCCGAAGGCATCGCAGGTGCGGAAGATGGAGCCCACGTTGTGGCGGCTGCGCAGGTCGTCGAGCACCACCACCACGCGCTGCTGCAGGCTGGCGGCATAGGCCTCGGGCGCTACACGGCCCAATTCATCGGGCTTCAGCTTGCGGTCGTTCGCGGGCATGGGCGGTGGATAAGGTGCGGCGCAGCGGGCAAGGGCCTCCGGTTACCTTCGGGGCGCAATTTCGCGCAGCGCCCAGCATGAGCAAGCCCGCCACCACGCCCTTGATGCGCCAGCACGCCGCCATCAAGGCGAAGCACCCCGATGCGCTGCTGCTCTTCCGCGTGGGCGACTTCTACGAGACCTTCGGACCGGATGCCATCACCGCTTCGCGCGTGCTGGGCATCACCCTCACGGGCCGGAACAACGGCGGCAGCCGCGAGGAATTGGCCGGCTTCCCGTACCACCAGCTCGACAACTACCTGCATAAGCTGGTGCGCGCCGGATTGCGCGTGGCCGTGTGCGATCAGCTCGAGGACCCCAAGCAGGCCAAGACCATCGTGCAGCGCGGCGTCACGCAAGTGGCCACGCCCGGCCTCTCCTTCAGCGAACAGATCATCGACAGGCGAGACAACCACTGGCTGGCCGCGCTCTGTGGCGGCGAAGGAGGCTACGGCGCCGCCTTCCTCGATGTCACCACCGGCGAGTTCCTGGTGGCGGAGGAAGGCGCGGAGGCCATGGCCAAGCTCATCGACGGGCATGCGCCGCGCGAGCTGCTTTTCCCGAAAGGCCGTTCGGACGGCTTCATGGATGCACAGGCCGGCCGCACATACGGCTACGCGCTCGACGACTGGGCCTTCGCCGATGAATTCGCGCGCGAGCGGCTGCTGGGCCACTTCGGGACGGCTTCACTCAAGGGCTTCGGCATCGAGGACCTGCGCTTGGCGCAACGTGCCGCCGGCGCCGTGCTGCACTACCTCGGCGAAACACGCAACGACCGCATCGCGCACATCGCGAAGGTGTCGCGGCTGCGTCCCAGCGATCATGTCGGCCTCGACCGCTTCACCATCCGCAACCTCGAGCTGGTGGCGCCGGCTGGCGATGGAGGCCGCAGCCTGCTGCAGAGCATGGACCGCTGCGAGACACCCATGGGCAGCCGCATGCTGAAGCGCTGGATCCTCTTCCCGCTGATCGATCGCGCGGCCATTGAGCAGCGCCTCGATACCGTGGCCGCGCTCCTGGCTTCCCCCGAAACAGCAGAGGCGCTGGGCACGGAACTGCGCGCCGTTGGCGATTTCGAGCGCTTGGTGGGCAAAGCGGCAGCGGCGCGCATCGCTCCGCGCGAATTGCTGCAATTGGCGCAATCGCTCGAAGCATCGGACCGCGTTCGCGCATTACTCAACGGGCAACCCGGCGCATTGCAGCACGCCGCGACCGGCATCGCTCCGCCGATGGAATTGGCCGAGGCGCTGCGTGCGGGGATCGAGCCGGAGACACCGGCCACCTTGGCGAAGGGCGGCGTGATCCGCAGCGGCATCAGCCAGGAGCTCGATGAGCTGCGGCACGTGACCACGCACGCGAAGGAATTGCTGCTCGAGGTGCAGCGGCGCGAGACCGAGCGCACCGGCATCAGCTCGTTGAAGGTGGGTTACAACAACGTGTTCGGCTACTACCTCGAGGTGCGCCACACCCACAAGGACAAGGTGCCCGGCGAATGGGTGCGGAAGCAGACGCTCACGGGGGCCGAGCGTTACATCACCGACGAATTGAAGGCGCTGGAGGAGCGGATCCTCGGCGCCGAGGAGCGCATCCTCACGCTGGAGCAGGAGCTCTACGCCGCATTGGTGCAACGCGTCATCGTGCATATCGGCGCATTGCAATCAACCGCGCACGCGCTCGCGCAGCTCGATGTGCTCTTGGCCTTCGCGCGCAATGCAGCCGCGCTCCGCTACTGCCGCCCGGAGATCAATGAGGGCACCGCCATCGACATCCGCCAGGGCCGCCACCCGGTGATCGAGCAACTGCTGCCCACCGGCGAGACCTACGTGGCCAACGACGTGGTGCTCGACCCCGACGAGCGGCAGATCACCGTGATCACCGGCCCCAACATGAGCGGCAAGAGCGCGCTGCTGCGGCAAACGGCGCTGATCGCCCTGATGGCGCAGATGGGCAGCTACGTGCCGGCCACCGCAGCGCGGATCGGCGTGGTGGACCGCGTGTTCACCCGCGTGGGCGCCAGCGACAGCCTGAGCACCGGCGAGAGCACCTTCATGGTGGAGATGAACGAGAGCGCGAGCATCCTCAACAACCTCAGCGCGCGCAGCCTCGTGCTGCTCGACGAGATCGGGCGGGGCACCAGCACCTACGATGGCATCTCCATCGCCTGGGCCATCGCGGAGTACCTGCATGAGCATCCAATGCGCCCGCGCACGCTCTTCGCCACGCACTACCACGAACTCAACGCCATGGCCGACAGCTTCGCGCGCATCCGCAACGCCAGCGTGGCGGTGCGCGAGGTGGATGGCCGCGTGCTCTTCCTGCGCCGCTTGGTTCCCGGCGGAAGCGATCGAAGCTTCGGGATCCATGTGGCACAGATGGCCGGCATGCCCGCAGCCGTGGTGGAACGCGCCAAGAAAGTGCTAACCCATCTCGAGCGCGCGCATGCGGGCAACCTCGGGGCCGATGAACCAACAGCGCAAGGCGCCAAGCCCTCCTTGCGCGGCATGGCGCCAGAGCCGCAGCTCAGCATCTTCCAACTGGACGACCCGGCATTGGAGGCGATCCGCGATCAGCTCAATGAGCTCGACATCGACACGCTTACGCCGGTAGAGGCCCTCATGCGCCTGAACGAGATCAAGCGCATGGCGGGCGTTGGCCAAGCGAAGCTGCGGAAAGCCTGAACGCATGCCGACCGTGGCCATCGACCAACGGGACGATGCCTGGGCCTTGCGCTGGGGTTGGCTGCTGATCGCGGCTGCGGTGCTGCTGGCCTACTGGCCGCTCTCCAGCTTCCAATGGGCGGTTACGCATGGCGACACGCTGAATTGCTGGTTGCCGTGGCGCTGGTTCATCGCCAGCAGCTTGCACGATGGCCAGTTCCCGCTGTGGAACCCCCACCAGCAATACGGCTATCCCATGCATGCCGATCTGCAAGGACCGAGCTGGTACGTGGAGGCGCTCGCATTGGGCGGCACCATCGGGCATGGCGTGTTCGTGCTGCAGGGCCTCTACCTCGTGTACCTATTCATCGGCGGACTTGGCACCATGCGGCTTGTCCGCGACCTGCACGGCGATGCGCGCGCGGGCCTCATCGCGGGCCTGGCCTACGCGCTGGGGGGCTTCTTCACCGGGCATCAGCAGCATTTCTATGCGGTGATCAGCGCGGCATGGCTGCCGTGGCTGCTCCTCTCTTTCCTTCAACTGCTGCGTGCGCCCGGATGGAGGCCCGCAGCGCGCGTGGCGCTGTTCCAAGGCATGCTGCTCACCGGCGGCAATCACACCTTCACCATCATCGGCGCGTATCTGCTTTTCGCATTGCTGATCGCGCACGGCTGGCGCGCCTGGCAAGCAGGCCGATGGAGCGCATTGCGGCCCTTGGTCGGTTGGTCCATCGCTGCGGCCATCTGCTCGGCGATCATCGGCGCTGGTGCCTTGCATGCCTTTCTCGATGCCGGTCCGCACCTCGCCCGCAGCGGCGCCATCGCTTACGAAATAGCGGCGCAGGACCCGGTCACTTGGCCGGGGCTCACCTCCCTCCTTTTCCCCTATGCGGTGGGCAACGATCAAGTGCGCATCGGCGCCGACCCGAGCATGGCCAACCAGTACATGGGCCTGATCATGCTCGCGCTCGCTGCGGCTTCGTTGCTGCGCCAGCGGAGCATGGTCGAGAACATCATGTTGGCAACCGGCCTGATCTGCGCGCTGCTCTCCGCAGGGCCATCACTGCCGTTCCATCATTGGGCGTGGGCACATGTTCCCGGCATGGACCTGTTCCGCTTCCCTTCGTACTTCTCGGCATTCACATGGATCTCGGCCATGGTGCTCGCTGGTGGAACCTTGGCGGCGCTCTTCGCGGGCCGAATGAAACAGCGGCAAGTGACGGTCCTTCTCGGCATATGCGCGATCGCCGCCATCATCGTGATTGCGCATGCAGCGCTGCAATGGGGGCCTGATGAAGAAGGCATCAGCCTGTTCGAGCGGATGCGCGGCATGCACCGCAGCAAGCGCATCCTCCTCGGAGCTGCGGCCACTTTGCCTGCGCTCATCATCGCGCTTGTGTTGGCCTGGCGCGGGAGGCTCAGCGCCGGCGCTCTGCTCCTTCTCATCGGTGCTGAAATGGGCTGGAACACTTCGCTCGCAACATGGAACACGGGTGTGAGCGATCTGGAGCCCGCTTGGCTGGAACGGCGACTGACTGCCCTGAGCGATGGACCGGTGATCCCGGATGATCGGCCCCTGAAGCACTATGATGATGGGCGCGGCAGCCTCGTGTACCTCGGCCATGCAACGCAGGATTTCCAAGGCGGCTTCTCGCGCAACGGCGTGAACAGCTTCTGGCTGCGCAATGCCATGGAGCTCGAGGTGGCGCACACGACGCTTTGGGATGCCATGGCGCAGCAGCCAGTGGCCTACCTGGCCGATTCCATCATCGTCTTCGATGCGTACCGCAAAGAGGATATCTCCGTGCCACGCGATAGCGGTTTGGTGTTCGCGATGCCGGGCCATCATGTGCGGGATGCCACTGGCCGCAGGGCTTCTGATCACGCGCAATTGACCGCCTTCGATCGGAACTCGTTCACCATCAACTGCAACGCGGATGGCCCGAGTCTGCTGGTGCTGCAGCAAAGCCATTACCCCGGCTGGGAAGTGCATATTGATGATGCGCCGCGACCCTTGCTGCATGTGAACATCGCGGCCATGGCGGTCGAAGTGCCTGCTGGCGAGCACACCGTGGTGTTCCGGCACCGCAAGCCCATAGTGCCTTGGCTGCTGGCGCTTTCACTCCTCGCCTTCTTTGCGTTGTTGGGCGCCTTGGTCTTCTCGGAACCTGAATTGGGACCTCGGTTGGGTGCGATAACACTCGCCGGCATGGTCACTTGGTCGCTGTTCGGCCATGCACCGAAGAAGGAACGCTTGCCCAAGGCCGTTGAGAGTATGGTCCTCTACGCATCAAGCGACGCCGCGCCTTGGGTGAATGATGATGGGCATTGCTGGGATGCCGTGGAGCGCGCGCGACCGGACGCGCATGTGATCCGCGCCAGCAGCATCACGGATGTGCCGATCATCACGGACCTGTTGTCCTTGGAATCGCCGGTGACTTGGATCGATGCGGGGCTGAAGGCCGATGCAGCTGTGCGCGCCGCCGTGCTGGATCGATTCGAGGCCCACGTGATCGAACGCAACGGCGGGGCTGAGCAAGTTGAATTGCTGCCCCGCGCCCAGGAACCGGATTGGCTGGTGGTCTTCCGCGACGATGCCCGCCGATTGCTCGCGCAGGAACAGCCCTTCGGCCCAAGCCATGAGTTCGAGCTTGCGCCGCTGCGCAGCCACCGGTCCGGCAGCTTGGTGCTCGATGCCAGAATCACCGGCCGCCCTGGAGCCAGAGCCGTGTTCGTGGTGGAGCGGAAACTCGGCGACCGTACCACGGCCTATATCGCTCAGCCGCTGATGGTCCGAGAGTCCCTAGCCGGTAAAGCAGCACCCGTTTATGCCACGCTGCCCATGGATGAGTTGTGGCGGCCTGAGGAACGGCTGAAGGCGTACGTCTGGTCGCACCAAGGCGACTCCATCGGGATCGCTGGTTTCCGCATCCGCGTGGCTCAAAGTAGATTCGATCGGTGGTAGGATTTGTGCGCAGCGATTGCCCGACTATATTTGCCGCCCCATTGCGAGAGTAGCTCAGTTGGTAGAGCACGACCTTGCCAAGGTCGGGGTCGCGGGTTCGAGTCCCGTTTCTCGCTCAGATGATGCCCCGCCGTTCGGTGGGGCATCGTTGTTTTGTGGATGCTCCATCCGCCCGGGTGGTGAAATGGTAGACACGAGGGACTTAAAATCCCTTGGTCCGTAAGGGCTGTGCGGGTTCGAGTCCCGCCCCGGGCACTTGGATGGTTGCGCAGCGTGACTCTGCGTTGTGCCTACGGATCTGCTGACAAGCCCCGAGGTATCTAACGAAAGTTCTATTGCACACCGTGCTGCGGGCCGGGACTTTTGGCCCTGCCTGCAACAAGCAGGACCATACAAACCGCCCTGCCATGAAGAACATTCTACGCCGCCTGCCCGCAATTCTCGGTATCACTAGCTGCTTCCTGCTGCACGGCCAAGGAACATTCGTGCATGAGCGCTCTGCACGCTGGGGCGCCAACCTCAACGACGAGATCACTGCGGTAACCTTGGCCGAGGATGGATCAATGGCGATCTGCGGACTCTTCACCAACACCGTGGACCTGGATCCAGGGAATGGCGAGGTGCTTGTTACCGCGACACCGACGGGCGTGCCCGGCACTCCTGCCAAGGATGTGTTCATGGTGAAGCTGAATGCGGACGGCAGTTTCGCATGGGGCGTGCGGCTCGGCAACCATCTCACAACGGAGGTGGCGGGCGGTTGCGCCTTCACGGCCGATGGGCATGTGCTCGTGGCATGCTCGTTCAACGGTGCGGTGGATGTTGATCCCGGACCGGGCGAGATCCTCACCGCTGCTGGTGCCAACCACACCGCCGTGCTGAAGCTCGATGGCACATCGGGCGCATTGCTCGACCACTTCATCATCACCAGTCCAGTAGGCGCCTTCTTCGCGAGTGCGCACACCACCTTCGGCCTGAGAGCCGCGCCCGATGGCGGCTTCGCCATCCATGGCGGCTTCGGTGACAACCTCGATCTCGACCCAGGAACCGGAACGGCCACGGTGAACACCAACGGCGCATTTGATGCCTTCGTGGCCAAGTACAGCGCGGATATGAGCTTCGAGTGGGGCTTCGGATTAGGCGGCTCCGGGAACTTCACCGATCAGGTGAACCGCATGCGCTTCGGGTCGGATGGCTCGCTCTACATCGGCGGCTTCTTCAACTCCGGGACCGATTTCGACCCAGGTCCTGGGCAGCAGATCATCCCCAATGTGGGAAGCGCCAGCGACGGCTGCGTGGCGCGCTACAATGCTGATGGCACTTTCGCATGGGTGGCGCGCTTCGTGTCGCCCGGCTCCGGCAACGACATCCATGGCCTCGAGGTGGCCAATGGCGAGGTGCTCGTATTGGGCCGCTATGAGACTTCAGTGGATGCCGACCCCGGTGCAAGCACGCTCACGTTGACACCGGTAAGCGGCGCATTGGGCACCTTCGTAGCGAAACTCTCAGCAGCAACCGGCGGGCTGGTGAGCGCGACGCAGTTCGATCAGTTGACCGAGCCGAGCACATCGGGCAACCTCGTGAACACCCGCGAGAGCACGGCCATGGTCGGCGATGACCACTTCGTCTTCGTGGGCGAACTGTCCTTCGGCACCTACGACATGGTCATCGGCCCCGGCACATTCAACCTGCAACCGAACAGCGGAGTGCTCGACCTTTTCGTTGCGCGATACGCGTGGAGCGATCTCTCGCTCAGCAACGCCATGCGCATCGGCGGAAGCACAGGCAGCGATCTCGCGCAGGGCGTGGCATCAAACGCGGCGGGGCAATTCCTGGTCGGCGGCAATTTCAAGTCGTCAACACTGAACGTGAACCCGCAAGGCACTTCGGTGAACCTCGCCAATGCAGGCGGCACCAGCGCATCCGACGCGTTCTGCGTGCGTTATGCGTACTCAGCGAGCACCAATGGCGTGGGTGATGCATCGCGGCCTATCGGCATGCGCTGCCATCCGAACCCGATGAATGATGCGCTCATGGTCACAGGCAACTCTTCCGTTCCGGTTCGGGTCGAGCTGCTCGACATGGCAGGCCGCGTGGTGCTGCATGCCATGGGAGCGCTGCCGTTAACGATGGATGTCAGCAAGGTTTCTCCCGGCGCCTATCACGTGCGGTCAATCTCACCGGATGGCATCAACGTGATCACCGTGGTGAAGGACTGATTGCGGCGCGGCAGAGCGCGTTCCGTTAAAGCCTGCTCAAGGCAGGGAGCGCTACTTCACCAAGTACATGCACTCCTTCGCAGCGCGCACCACCTTTGCCACACTCGGAAGTGACTCCTCGATGAGGCCGGGCGCGAAGGGCAACGGCGTATCGGCTTGATTGATCCGCAGCACGGGCGCATCGAGGAAATCGAAGGCATCCTTCTGCACGCGATAGGCCACTTCGCTGGCGATGCTGGCCACGGGCCAATTCTCGTCCACCACTACGAGCCGATTGGTCTTGCGCACGCTGGCGAGCACGGTGGCCTGATCCCACGGACGTATCGTGCGCAGGTCGATCACCTCGGCATCGATGCCCTCCTTCTTCAGCTCTTCCGCAGCTCCCAGCGCCACCTTCATCATCTTCCCGAAGGAGACGATGGTGACATCGCGGCCTTCGCGCGCGATGTGCGCTTTGCCGATGGGCAGCAGGTATTCGCCATCGGGCACCTCGCCCTTGTCGCCGTACATGCGCTCGCTCTCCATGAAGAGCACGGGATCATCGTCGCGGATGGCGGCTTTCAGCAGGCCCTTGGCGTCGTACGGATTGCTCGGCGTGATCACCTTGAGGCCGGGCACGTTGGCGTACATGGCCTCGAAGCTCTGGCTGTGCGTTGCCGCCAGTTGGCCAGCGCTGCCATTGCCGCCACGGAACACGATGGGCACATGGAATTGCCCGCCGCTCATCTGCAGCATCTTGGCCGCATGGTTGATTATCTGATCGCTCGCCAGCACCGCGAAGTTCCAGGTCATGAACTCCACGATGGGGCGCAGGCCGTTCATGGCAGCACCCACGCCGATGGCCGTGAAGCCGAGCTCCGCGATGGGCGTATCGATCACGCGCTTCGGCCCGAACTCCGCCAGCATGCCCTTGCTCACCTTGTAGGCGCCGTCGTACTCGGCCACTTCCTCGCCCATGAGGAAGACGCTGGGGTCGCGGCGCATCTCCTCTGACATCGCCTCGTTGAGGGCCTCGCGGAACTGGATGGTGCGCATGGGTTTGTTCTTGAGGCGGCGAAGGTAGTTGGACCAGTGCATGTATAGGGTCCCGGTGGAATGCAGAATGCCCCGCCCACCTTGCGGCGAGCGGGGCATTGCATTTCGTATCACTGACCCTTAGGGCTGCACCACGAGGCGCTCGTTGAACAGCTGCTCGCCAGCGGCGATGCTCACCGTGTAGAGGCCAGCGGCCAATTCACCGTTGAGCTGCATCGTCGCGTTCAAGAAGCCGTCACCGTTCACCGCGATCGTGCGGGCGCTCACGCGCTTGCCGAAAGCATCGTAGATGTCAACGCTCACCGTTTGAAGCGTGGCGTCGATGCCTTCGATGTTCACGAAGAGCTGATCGCCACGGTTCGGATTGGGGAACATGGTCATGCGGCCCGCTTCGGCAGCGACCATTGCCGCTTCCGGAAACTGGGTCATCGAGCTTGAGCCGTTATCGATGGTCACTTGGCACACCTCACCGAATGGGCACCAGGTCGCACCGTTGGTCTTCGATACCCGAACGCGGACATCGTAGGTGGTGCCGTTCTGGAGCAGGTTCCCGCCAATCAGATCGAGCCTGATCCAGTTGGTGGTGGAGTTGCGCGTGAACAGGATGCCCTCCGAAGGAACGCTGAACTCGAACTGGTACCTGTTGGCACCTGTACGCGAGAAGGCCCTGATCGAAGATGGCGCGTTGATCGGGCGCGATACGCCGCAGGAATAGTAGATATCCCCGGGGATGTTCACCAGCTGGGTCGGAGGGCACTGTGCCAGTTGGCCATCGATGCGGAAACGGCAAGTGGGGCCGAATTCCGCGTAGGTGCCGAGCACACGGCTGCGTACGCGCACATTGTACAGCACGCCCTCTTGCAACTGGTTGCCCGCCCACTCATTGATCACGAAGCGTGAGGCGCGCGTCGGACTCGCAGCGAGGCCATTCGGGGTGTTGTGGCTCTGGAAGCGACGGAAGCTGAAACCGCCATTGGGATCGAACCACCACACCTGATAACCGGTGCTGCCACGCTCAGTGCTGCCAGCCGGGAAGCTTTGCCAAACGGCCGAGACCGCAGGATTCACCACGCAATCGAGGATGTTAGGAGCCACCCACCATTCCTTATCGCAGGAGGTCACAGTGAAGCCATCCGTTCCGAGCGGTACGCAGAAGCCTCCGTTGTTGAGGATGGAGCTGGTGCTGCCGCTGGTGAAGTTGCCGCTGTTATCAATGATGCGCGGGCCATCGTTGATGCTCAGCAGATAACCGCCACCCACGATGCCATCGCCGCCGTTATCGGTCACCACCAAGTAGTAGCAGCCATCGGGCAGGCAGATGTCGAGCGTGTAGGATCCTGCAGGCGGGTTTACGGTGCCGTTGGCGGCCAACACGTTGGAGCCCTGCTCACGGATCTCATAGGTCACGGTGCTCACGGCATCGTTCACCACCGTGATCTGCAGCTCGTTGAAGTCGCAGCCAGGGCCA
>JBATND010000313.1:0-2030 GCA_049290175.1 Flavobacteriales bacterium
GCAAAGACCGACTCATTATCCTCAAACATCGTCAACATGAGAATGGCAATGTGCGGACAGCTCTGTATCACCTGGCGCGTCGCCTCAATGCCATTGAGCGCAGGCATTTGCAAGTCCATCAAGATCACATCCGACTGGAGAGCCAACGCCAAGGAGATCGCTTGCGTACCATCCACAGCTTCTCCTATCACGCTCATGTCCGGTGCAGACTTGAGCAGGGCGCGCAGACCAGTGCGGAACGGAGCAGAATCTTCGGCAATCAAGATAGAAATGCTGGCATCACTCATCGTTCTTCCTGATCGGCGCGTAGTGGGAACTGGGCAACAATCTTCGTGCCACGATTGGAACCGGGGTCAACTTCAGCGGGAATATCACGTTGCTTCGCTAGCGGTTTGCCTGATCCCGCCACATTTCAAGCAGGGCAGCAAATTTGCGTTGAAATTCCACCGGATCCTGTTTCAGGCTATCGGTTGCATAACGCAGCAGAATTTCGTCGAAACATGCAATCAGCTTTGCCATTGCCAGACGTCCGGTTTGCAGAAGTGACAGTACGTCGGCAAAATCATTTTCGGTGCCGCGCTCAATTTTGCTGAGCGCTGTACTGTACAAGTCGAAATGAAAGACATCCAATTGCCCATAGCGGCCAACAAACTGGCTGCGCTCGCGGTAGCCCGCGGGCAAGGGAATAAAGTCTGCCGGGGATGCTTCCTCGATATTCAAGGAAAGGCTTTCTTTGAGTTGGCGGACGGCTGCAATAAAGGCACTATGGTCTTCGTCGGCAATCTCAAGGGCGAGATCGATGTCGAGGGTTTGTTGGCGCAAGCCTTCGTACACCATCGTCGTGCCGCCCACGAGATAGATGCGCCCGGGCCTGTTGAACTGGCGCCCAAGGCGCTGCAAGAAAAGCTCGATCCGCTGTTGATCAACTCGTTGGCGCATGTGCTTGCTCTATCTTCAATTGCGCAAAGAATAAATCGACGGTGTTATTCAGGGCGGCCAACCGATCAAAGGGATAGCGCGAACGTGCTTTCCAATCATCCGTCAAGTCAACCAAGCCAGTTTTGCCAAAACGCTCATCGGCAGGTGGCAGCGCCATCTGACGAGAAAAGAGATCGGGCAAAAGAATGCTGTTATCCAGGTAAAAGCCGAGACGAGTTTTCCAAAGTCGCTGCAAGTAGACTGCGGCCATATAGAAGGTTTGCAGTTCGATTGCCAACCGCGGCTCGATTTGCGCCACCAGCAGCGGTATACGGCCCGCCAGCTCTGGATGGCGCAGTAACAAAGGGATCAACGCCAACTGCAGGCGTGCGTCGGATTGTTCGAGCAAGGCGACCAGCAGCGCATCCGTAGAAGCAATGGGTTCTGTTGCCACTGCATCGCTTGGCGCAAGATAGGTGACCCCCCGTTCGCGTAACTGTGCGACCAGCGTTTCTCGCAGTTCGTCCATGCGGGATATGATACCGTACATGGTCGCATTTTTCGAGTTTTGGTCAAACCCTATTTTATGAATATAGCACACTCCCGACTGGCTAATCAAGGCATCGCCAACCCAACGTTCACCCAGCCAGTCGCCGTCGTCAGTTGGCTTGGCGCGCTGCAAGCCCAGGACTACACCGGCGCCCTCTGGTCGATCGGGCTGCGCATGGCCAGTGCGACCGAAGCCACCGTCGAACAGGCGCTTGCCGAGCGTACGATCGTGCGCACCTGGCCCTTGCGCGGGACGCTCCACATCGTCGCCGCGCGGGATGTCCGCTGGCTGCTTGCCCTGCTCACGCCGCGGGTGATCGCACAGGCCGCCGGTCGTTACCGCCAGCTCGAACTGGACGAAGCGACCTTTGCGCGCAGCAAAGCGGTGTTTGCCGCAGCGTTGGAGGGTGGTAAGCAGTTGACCCGCGCCGAACTGCAACTGATGCTGGAACAGGCCAACATCGCCACGGCTGGCCAGCGCGCGTACCATTTGCTTGTTCGAGCCGCGCAAGACGGGCTGATTTGCTTTGGCGTCCCCAGGGGCAAACAGCAGACCTTTACGC
>JBATND010000314.1:0-13202 GCA_049290175.1 Flavobacteriales bacterium
CCTGTAGCGTCGACCCTTCGGGTCGACAAGGGTTATTGTATGGCCAGATGCGATTTGCATTGCTGACGATGCTGTTGTTCTGCATCAACACCGTGGCCCACGCCCAGATCCCCACACCCGCGCCACCGCAATCCAAGAGCATCCTCATCACTGGCGGCACTGTGCATGTGGGCGATGGCAAGGTGATCGACGAAGGCGCCGTGGGCTTCCGCGATGGACGCATCGATTACGTGGGCTACAACTATGGCGTGAAAGCCGCCTACGACACCGTGATCGATGTGAAGGGCCAGCAGGTGTATCCCGGAGTCATCGTGCCCGATTCGCCTTTGGGACTTGTTGAGATCGAGCAGGCGCGCGCCACGGTGGATATGCGCGATGTGGGCCAATTCGAGCCAGAGCTGCGCAGCATCAGCGCGTACAAGAGCGACTCGCGCGTGACGCCCACTATCCGATCCAACGGCGTGCTTCTCGCGCAAGTGGCGCCTCGCGGACTCACCATCGCAGGCACCAGCAGCGTGGTGCAGCTCGATGCTTGGGACAACGACGGCGCTATCGTGAAGGCTGATGATGGTGTATTCATGAGCTGGCCAGCGGCGTATCAGCGTCAAGGCTGGTGGGCCGAGCCAGGCGAGACCGACAGCGAGAAGAAGGACGAACGCGCGAAGAAGCTCGAGGAGATGCGCACTTTCTTCCGCAAGGCGAAGGCGTATGCCGCTGAAGCGAAGCCCGCGACGATCGACGTGCGCTTGGAAGCGATGCGCGGATTGTTCACCGGAAGCAAGGCGCTCTATGTGCGTGCCGATGCCGCGCGCGAGATCACCGAGGCCGTGCAGTTCGCGAAGGCCGAAGGCGTGAAGCGCACCGTGATCGTTGGCGGCTACGATGCGTGGCGCGTGGCCGACCTGCTGCGCGACAACAAAGTGGATGTGATCCTGCGCCGCACGCACAGCCTGCCGATGCGTCCGGAGGATGATGTTGAGCTGCCCTACAAACTGCCCGCCCTGCTGAAGGAGCGCGGCATCCGCTTCTGCCTGAGCTACACCGGCGATCACGAGCATGCCGGCGCGCGCAACCTGCCCTTCACCGCTGGCACCGCTCGCGCGTATGGCCTCTCATCGGAGGATGCGCTGCGTGCCATCACCCTCGATGCCGCCACAATCCTCGGCATCGATCAGCGCTGCGGCAGCCTCGCCGTGGGCAAGGATGCCACGCTCATCGTCTCGCAAGGCGATGCCCTCGACATGCGCGGCAACGATGTGCGCTGGGCCTTCATCCAGGGCCGCCGCATCGTGCTCGATGATCACCAGAAGCAGTTGTTCCGGCAGTATGAGGGGAGGTTGAAGGAGGGTCAGTAGCCCAACGCTGATGGTGCTGAAGCTGCTGTATCGGACCATTGTCGTCGGTTTAACGGGCATATTCCTCTGGGCGAACATCGTTTACCACAGCACGGCTGAGCCATGCAGCACGGAGGAGAAGCACCATGTGGAATCGCTGCTACGGAAACTGGAAAAGGGCATGCACGGGAGCGTTCCGCGCAAGATGCAGTCGTTGTTCCCGGAAGGCGCTGCTTTCGCTTATGCGCTCTATGGCCTCGCTCGCTGTGAGCAAGCCAGGTTCTCGTCATCGGAGGAATTGCATGCGCGTGAAGAAGCGTGGTGGAGCCTGCGTCAACTCGAAGGCGCTGATGCCCGCGCACGTTTCAATTCTAGCCTTGAGCCGGAAGGCGGAGCGTTCATCGCAGGCTGGACAGCCTATCTACAAGCGAAGTGCATTCAGATTGATCCTTCAGCAGGCATCGAAGAGCGTGAAAGCTTCCGCCAACGATGCGACCGGATCGCTGCTGTGCTTCAATCCGATTCGGTGCCTTACCTGCAATCGTATCC
Source organism: Flavobacteriales bacterium (assembly GCA_049290175.1). GTDB lineage: Bacteria > Bacteroidota > Bacteroidia > Flavobacteriales_F > PHOS-HE28 > PHOS-HE28. The sequence goes on from JBATND010000314.1 coordinate 1,884, forward strand.
CGGACAGGCTTGGCCGGCTGACGTTGTTGTCTGCGTTGCTGCGTTGGCGCGGCATGATCGGATTGCCGAGCCGAGGTATTCACAACACAGATTGCGCTGGGTCGAAGGGGTTCGCAAACGGTTGGATGATCGAGGCATGATCCCTCATGCTTGGCTATCGGCATTGGACGAAGTGCATCAATCGGCAAGAGGAAGCTCCATGTCGCTGATGTGCGTTTTCCTGCGGGACATCGACAAGGTCCTCGCGAATGAGCAGTACGATTTGTTCACTCAGCACTTCATGGATTCGCGGTTCGGGATGGCGGTGGTGCTGGAGCACCCGAAAGGTGTCCATAAGCCGGGCGATATTGATTCAGGACCGCTGATCTTGGGTGCCGGTCCTGCTGCTACCATCGTTGCCGTTGCGGCATGCAGGGCGAATGGCGATGCCAATCAAGCGCAATTGCTCGCGCGCACGGTCGATGCTTGGGGCTTCATCACAGGAAGGGAGAAGAGAGAATACCTCCTTGGTGCATTGCCCATCGCCGACCTTTTCATCGCGTGGGGTCGCGCGTCGCAATGTGCCTCTTTCGACTGTGAAGCGAACGCCACGTTCACATCGAGCTTCCCACTCTGGTCGCTCCTGTTCTGCGCATTGCTCGCAGGACCATGGATGTGGGCTGTATTAAAGGGAAGGACCAATCGGGGTCAGTAGCCCAGCTTCTCCCTTACCCTTTTCAGCACGCCGCTCGCCACTGCCCGCGCCTTGTCAGCGCCTTCTTTCAATCGCGCGTCGAGTTCGGCGGTGTCGTTCATCAGACGCGCGTAGGTGTCGCGCTCGTTGCGGTAGCCATCGAGCAGTGCGGCAAGTAGCTCCTTCTTCGCGTGACCGTAGCCGTAGCCGCCTGCGCGGAACTTCTCGGCCATGGCGCGCACGGCATCGGCAGGCGCCACCAGCTTGAAGAGCTTATAGACGTTGTTCGTCTCGGGATCCTTCGGCGCTTCGAGCGGCGCGCTGTCGGTGACGATGCCCATCACATCCTGCTTCAGCTCCTTCTCCGGCGCGAAGAGGCGGATGAGGTTGTTGCGGCTCTTGCTCATCTTCTCGCCATCGGTGCCGGGCACCAGCATCACCTGCTCATCGATGCGCGCCTCGGGCAGTACGAAGGTGTCGCCCATCTGGTGGTTGAAGCGCTCGGCCACATCACGCGTGAATTCGAGGTGCTGCTTCTGGTCCTTGCCCACCGGCACCACTTCGGCGTCGTAGAGCAGGATGTCGGCGGCCATGAGCATGGGGTAGAGGAAGAGCCCGCCGTTCACGTCCTCGAGGCGGTCGGCCTTGTCTTTGAAGCTGTGGGCCAGCGCCAGGCGCGAGTAGGGGAAATAGCAGCTGAGGTACCATGTGAGCTCCGTGACCTCGGGCACATCGCTCTGGCGGTAGAATACCGTGCGGTGCGTATCGATGCCGCAGGCCAGCCACGCCGCTGCTACGCTGTAGGTGTTGCCGCGCAGCAGGGCAGCGTCCTTGATCTGCGTGAGCGAGTGCAGGTCGGCGATGAAGAGGAAGCTGTCGTTGCCGGGCAGCTGGCTGGCGGCGATGGCGGGGGTGATGGCGCCGAGCACGTTGCCGAGGTGCGGCGTGCCGGTGCTCTGGATGCCGGTGAGGATGCGGGGCATGGGGCGGCGAAAGTAGGCGGGGCTTCAGTCGCGGCGAATCCGCCTATCTGACTCGAGAGAATCGCGCTCCCTGACAATCGGAGAAATGCGAAACCACGGATGCACACGGATGAACACGGATGCGGTTCCGTGCAGAACATCTGCGGTTGACGGAGCCTTCAAAAGACAACCGACCAAAACGACAGGAAAGTGTTTGGGAATTATCCGTGCCGATCGGTGTGCATCCGTGGTGGATGTTGAACTATGCACCGTACTGCAGACAAGCCCGCACATCCTCTAGAGTGAGCTGCGGGTAGCCGGCCAACAGGTCATCCATCGGCTGCCCGGCGGCCAGCTTGTCCAAAATGAGGTCAACCGGTATCCGGGTTCCCTTGATGCACGGCTTGCCGTACATCACATCAGGGTCAGCCGCGATATGTTGGCGCCAATCGAGCATGTGTTGAGTCCCGTCCAATGGGAGCCCGAAGATACGCGCGGCTCCCACGCCATGCCAACCGTTGTTGCGCCCCTACTTTCGCCGACCTTCTGATGAGCGATGCCAGCGTCACCCAACGGCCAACCGTACGCGACAGCGAGAGCCGCCGCAACAAGCTGACGCGTGTGCTCTTCCTGCCTTTGCGATGGCTGTACAAGGGGTGGTTCGTCTTCGTCTTCTTCAGCTCATTGGTGTTGCTGTACATCCCGTTCCGCATCCTGCTGTACACGCCGCAGCGCTACTACAAGGCCTTCTGGCTGAAGCGCATCTGGGCGCGCTACCTGGCCTACATGAGCGGTGTGCCCCCGCGCATCGTGCGCAGCGCGCCGTTCCCTGAGCCGCCATACGTGATCTGCTGCAACCACAGCAGCTACATCGACATCATCCAGATGTACAATGTGGTGCCGCGCTACTTCCTCTTCATCGGCAAGTACGAGCTGCTCAAGTGGCCGCTCTTCAACATGTTCTTCAAGGGCATGAACATCGCCGTAAACCGCAATGACCGCAGCGGCGCAGCCAAGGCTTTCCGCAAGGCGGCGCAGGCAATTGATCGCGGCACCAGCATCGCCATCTTCCCCGAAGGCACCATACCGGCATACACCCCGCGCATGAAGCCCTTCAAGGACGGCGCCTTCAAGCTCGCCATCGAGAAGCAGGTGCCCATCGTGCCCATCACCTTCGTAGATCACTGGCGGCTGTTCGGTGAGCCGATGGAGCTGTTCGCGCGCGCACGGCCCGGCATCGCCCGCGTGGTGATCCATGACCCCATATCTACCTCGGGCATGAGCGAGGCCGACATGGTAAGTTTGCGGCGCAGGGTGTATGAGGTGATTGAACAACCGCTCATGGAAAGTTGAGGGTTGCGGGTTGAAAGGCCCGTCGACACAACCCTCAACCGGCTTTCGTTTCAACCCACAACGATCAACCTGAACAACGAATGAAGATCGACGAGAAGGCCTTGGACCGCATTGCCGAATTGGCGCGCTTGGATTACAGCGATCCAGTCGCGCGCAAGGCCATGCTCGCCGACATGGAGAAGGTGCTCACCTTCGTGGAGAAGCTGAATGAGGTGGACACCAAGGGCGTTGAGCCGCTGATCTTCATGACCGATGAGGCCGATGTGCTGCGCGAGGATGTAGCCGAGACGACGATCACGAAGAAGGAAGCCTTGATGAACGCACCGGTGAAGGATAGCGATTACTTCAAGGTGCCGCGGGTGGTTGATAAGGGTGCAACAGCCTCCTAGCCCGTTAATGGCAAGGCGCTACTTCTAGGACGCATGCAGTCATTCGAGATCACTGGCATGACCTGCGCCGGTTGCGCAGCTAAGGTGCGTTCGTTGCTTGCTGGGGTGAAGGGCATTGATTCCGTTGAGGTTGATCTTGAAGGCGCGCGTGTCTCTGTTGATGGAGCGAAACCGATTGCCTTGACCGCGATCTCCGAAGCGCTCCATGGCACGAAGTACAGTGCAGGCGTCACGGTACAGCCGGTCGAGGAATCCAAGTTCAGCTTGCGCACCTACTACCCGCTTGCACTGGTGATCGGCTTCATCACACTCGTGGCGTCGATCACTTCATTCCGCGACGGCGCTTTCGATGGTATGGGCTTCATGGCGCGCTTCATGGCGGGCTTCTTCCTGGCCTTCTCCTTCTTCAAGCTGCTCGATCTGCGTGGCTTCGCTGAGAGCTACGCGGGCTACGACCTCTTGGCCATGCGCTGGAAGGCGTATGGCTTCATCTATCCCTTCATCGAACTGGCCTTGGGCATCGCCTACCTCGTGGCGCCGCATGCCGATGCCGTGAGCATGGCCACCATTGTTGTCATGGGCTTCAGTTTGCTGGGCGTGCTGCGCGCGGTGCTGAACAAGCAGCGCATTCGTTGCGCATGCTTAGGCACGGTGTTCAACCTGCCCATGAGCACGGTGACGATCGCCGAGGACGCGCTGATGATCGCCATGGCATCAGTTATGCTCGTTTAGCGCTGAGCCGATCAGCCTTCGACCTCAGCAACGGATTTGGTGCGGGCCTTCTTGCTTTCAACAACTGCAGGCTTCGGCATGCCATCGCTCCAACGCGCTCGGGGTTTGGTTCCCAGTTCGCGCCAGCCGAATACCAGCACTAGCGTAACGGCACTGACGAAGTTCGCCACAACGAAGCCCGTTACATAGGTGGCGTCGCCGGCATGCCAATCGGGCAGTACGGGAATGATGAAGAAGGCGCAGTTGCTCACGATCTGCATGATCAGCAGCACAGTGCCGCTGTGCGTCATGTTGTAGGTCCAGCCGAGAAGGATGGTAAGGCAAACCATGCTCAGCAGGAACACCGGCCACGGGTAGCCATCGGGCACCCCTTCGCCCACGAGCAGCATAGGGAGGTACCACAAGCCCCAGCCGATGCCAACGAGCAGGCATGATCGGAAGGCGCTGAAGCGCTCCTGCATGCGGGTAACGCAATACTTCATCCACGCTGTTTCCTCCACGAAGGCGATGCCGACGATGAAGGGCATATTGTATAGCAGCTTCTCGAGCATGCTTGCCAAGCCCATGGGGCCATCGCCGGCAGCCCACCCCGGCCAGCCCTTGATGCCCAAGAGCCAAATGACAATGATGCCAGTATAGGTGAACAGGAACTTCCAGCCGAAGGCCAAGGCGTACCACTGCGGCCCAACACGCCAGTTGAGGAAAGCGCCAAAGAGGTTGCGCAGTCCCGCCTTGCCCTCGAACCATGCCGTGAGCAGCATGGCGAAGGCCAAGGGGCCGAATGCGCGCAGGCGGAAGACCATGTGCGCCGTTTCATCGTCGTGGATGCGCGCACCATCGGGCAGATGCCATTTCACGAAGCCCACCACGGCGAATTGATAGCCTAATGTGAGCGCCACGAAGGTGAGCACGGGGTACTGGGAGAGTTTTGCTTTCATGCGTGGTTGGCGAAACTAGATGGGCATGGCAGCCCGGATCGTTATTCCATCATCACGGGTTTCACATCACGGTGTTCACTTTGAGGTGGCGCTTCTACGAAACTCATCGAATTGGGTTTGGAATCCTGCTCGGCAGTGCGTCACTTCGTGGCCTCAAACCCAAACCACGATGATGAATCTCTTTACCCTTCGGGCACTCGGATGCGGCTTGGCCGTGGCCGGTGCTCTCGGCCTTGCGGCACAGTCGCGCATGGATGCGCGGTCCAATGCGGGTCGGCCGAGTGTCGCCGGTGCCACCCTGCGCCGTGCCCCGCAAGCGCAGCTGAAGCACAATAACAGCAATGGCCTTGTTTCGCGTGGCGGCGGCTATTGCGCGGCGAGCGCCTCAGGCTCCATCGATTTTGATCTCGATGAGCGCATCGTCAACGTCACGTTCTCCAACATCAACAACTCTACGGCCAATGTGGCTCCCATTGCACCGGCCTACACCTTGTACCCCACGCCGGCGGGCAATGTGACCACGGGCATGACTTACGCGTTGAGCGTGAACGTGAACACCACGACGCTCACCACCGGGTTCAGCGAGAGCCAGGTGCTGGCTTGGATTGACTACAACCAGGATTTCGATTTCAGCGATGCCGGCGAGCAAGTGCTGGTCTCGGCCATTGGTGCGCTCGATATCTACACGGGCAACATCACGATCCCGGTTACAGCTTCAGCAGGCACTACGCGCATGCGCATCCGCTTGCACGACACGCACGACGGCGCGGACTACATCAATGTCTTCAATGACACGCCATGTGGTGATGCCAGCTACGGCGAGATCGAGGACTACGTGCTGAACATCTCATCAGGCGGCGGAAGCGCACCGGTGAACGACAACTGCGCCGGCGCCACCTCCATCGGCGTGAACGCCACCTGCATCGCCACGAACGGCACCACTCAGGACGCCACTCAATCCCAGGCGCCCGCTACCTGCAGCACCTTCCTGGCCACTGCTGCGAACGACGTTTGGTACAGCTTCGTGGCAACGGACGTGAGCACCACGATCTCGGTGACTGGTGCTGGTGATGCCACCACCGGCATGGACCCTATCCTGGAGGCCTTCAGCGGCGCTTGCGGTGCACTGACCTCATTGGGTTGCGTGGACGCCACCCTGCGCGGGGCCACGGAGACCTTGACCATCGCGACCACGCCGGGCACCACCTACCGCTACCGGGTGTACTATTGGACCTATGCGGCCGCTCAGACCGTCTTCGGTTTCACCACATGCGTGACCTCCGGCGGCGGGGGCGGCACCCCGCCGAATGATGATTGCACCGGCGCCGTCGCTGTGAACATCGCTGTGCCTGGCTCCAACACCTTCAGCGGTGACAACACCGGAGCCACCGAGGACGGAACCACAGGGTTCGTGATCGTATGGGAGGCGTTCACCATCGCGACCTGCGCCAATGTGGACATCAACTATTGCGTGTCCGGCTCTGAGTTCGACGACTTCCTCGTCAATCTGTCCGTGGGTTGCCCTGACTTCATCACAGGAATTCTCACTGGAACCGTTTCAGTTGACAACTGCACGCTGAGCTTCGCGGAATTGGCCGCCGGCACCTACTACATCCCGGTGATGGTGGATCCGGTGAATACTCCGGTGGGCGCTTACAGCATCCAAGTGATCACAACCGCTTGCGGTGGTGGTGGCACGCCGCCCAATGACCTCTGCACGGCTGTGACCCCCGTGGGCCTCAATGTGCCCGGCAGCGTTGATTTCAGCGGTGACAACACCGGTGCCACCGATACTGAAGAGCTCGGCTTCGCCAGTGTATGGCACTCCTTCACGACCACGGAATGCGCCAACATCACGTTGTCATACTGCGCTACCACGCCAGCCTTCGATAATTCGTTCCTCAACCTCTTCATCGGCTGCCCATTCACGGATTTCGTGGAAGCCGCCTCTTTTGAGACCACGAGCTGCGGCAACGACAACGTGACCATCCAATACACGAACGTGCCGGCCGGCACGTACTACTACCCCGTGCTCACCGATGTGGGCGCCACGGGACCGTACACCATCAACGTGGCAGCAGCACCTTGCGCGCCGCCGAGCGATTACTGCGAGGCCAGCGCGAACTCACTGCAGTTCGAGAAGATCAGCAATGTGACCTTCGCGGGCATCAACAACAACAGCACGAGCAACGCGGGCTATGAGGACTTCACGTTGGGCACGCCCGCTTCCGTAGTGGCCGGCCAATCCTACCCATTGAGCGTAACGGTCGCTGGTGGTTTCGCTACGGATCAAGTGCTGGCCTGGGTTGACTGGGACCAGAACTCCGTGTTCGATGCGGGCGAGATCATCTTCAGCTCTGCGCCGGGCGTTGGCCCCTTCAATGGGAATGTGACCGTGCCGCTCACGGCTACGGCTGGCACAACGCGCATGCGCGTCCGCTTGCACGACACCTATGTGGGTGCCAACTATCCGAACACCCCGAACCCCACGCCGTGCGACACCAGCACCTACGGCCAAGTGGAGGATTACACGGTGGACATGATCGGCATCATCACCGGAGCGTCGGGTCTCAGCGAATCGGTATTCGGAGTGTACCCGAACCCGACCGATGGTGACCTGGTCGTTCGCACCGGAAGCCTGCATGGCAGTGTGCTGATCGAGGTGCTCGATGCAGTGGGCCGTGTAGCCTACGCGGAGCAGCGTTCCGTGGCAAGCGGTTCGAATGTGCAATTGAGCCTCGCCGGTCGCTTGGCCTCGGGCACCTATGTGCTGCGCATGTCGAGCAACGATGCCCGGGCGGAGCAGCGCATCGTGATCCGCTGAGCATTCTGATTTGATTTTTGCGGGGCGGCCGGATGGCCGCCCCGCTTGTTTTCAGGAAAGCCCATCTTGGATGTGGATAAATCGTTCGACGAGTTGGACGAAACGTGCTGCGAGCGACGGAATCTTCGCCCCCTAAAGCAAGCGGCGAATCGAATTCTCGCACCGTCTCTGCTCCAATGCCTCTTACGGAGGCGACTCCTACAATCCCAACCCCCACAACATGATCCGACGTTTCCTCTTCAGTTTGATCGCGGCTTGCGGCCTTGCCCCGATGGCGGCCCTTGCACAGCCCGCCAACGACGATTGCGCTGGCGCTATTGAACTCATTCCCGGCGCTACATGCACGCCCGTGGCTGGCGATGTGGCCGGCGCTACCCAGAGCATCCCCGGCACGGTGCTCTGCGACGGCTTCAATGCCACACCCGATGATGATGTGTGGTACCGCTTCACGGCGACGGCAACTGCGCACCTGATCCGAGTTCAGGGCAGCACCAGCTTCGATGCGGTGATCCAATTGCTCGGCGGTGCCTGCAACGGAACACCCATCGATTGCCAGGACGTCGTAGGAGCAGGCAGTGTTGAAGTGCTCGCTGCTGATGGATTGACCATCGGCACCGAGTACCTCGTTCGTGTCTTCACTTACGGTGCCACGATGCCGGCAACTACCACCTTCACGATCTGCATCACCGAAGGCGTTGTGCCGCCGAACGACGATTGCGCGAACGCCATCGAGCTCATCCCCAATCCCACATGCAACCCCGTTGCGGGCACAACGGAGAACGCCACTGCGAGCATCACCGGCTTGGTGAATTGCTCCGGATTCCTGGCCAACCCGAACGATGATGTCTGGTACCGCTTCGTGGCTACCAGCACCACCCACACGTTGAATGTTACTCCTAGCGCCGGATTCGACCCTGTGGTTCAACTGCGCGATGGCTCTGCCGGCTGCAATGGCGCACCGATCATTTGCTTGGCCGAGGGTTCCACCGGCGTGGCCGTGAACCTGAACCTCACCGATCTCGTCGAAGGCAATACCTACTACCTGCGTGTTTTCCATTACGCTGCTGCCAACCCCACCACGCCCACGTTCACGATCTGCCTGCAAGGCCCAGCACCGGCCACCTGCGATGCCGATGCCAGCACTCTTTCGCCGAACCGCCCGGAGGTTTGCTTCGAGGATGGCCCCACGCTGATCGATGCGGCTTTCGACGAACTGCCCACCGTGCCCACGGGCTATGAGGTGCTGCACGTGCTCACCAGCGGCCCTGACCTGGTCATCCAGCAGGTGTCCGCTACCCCCGCATTCTTCGTTGACGCCCTCGGCGATTACATCATCCACAGCTTGGTGTACGACCCCAATACGCTCGACCTGAGCGGTGTGGAACTGGGCGTTACGCAGGCAGGTGACATTCTTGCCCTCCTGATCCAAGGTGGCGGCACCGTCTGCGGCAGCCTCGATGTGGCTGGTGCACCGATAGCTGTGATCGAGTGCTTGGAATGCGAGGCGCAAGCTGGCACCATCACCGCCGATGAAGACCAGGTGTGCCTCGATGCGGGCACGGCTGCAATCAGCGCAACACCATACGGCGATGCTGTGGTACCCGATGGCTATAGCGTGGCCTACGTGCTCACCGTGGGTGGCGACCTCGTGATCCTCGACGCCAACAGCACCCCCAACTTCACAGTGACCGAAGCCGGCGACTACACAATCCACACCTTGGTGTATGACCCCGCCACGCTCGACTTGGGGATCATTGAGCCAGGTGTTACTACCGGAGCTGAAGTGCTTCAGTTCATTCAAGCCAATGAGATCTGCGCGAGCCTCGATGTGGCAGGCGCGCCGATAACCGTTGAGGATTGCACCTGCGACGCGGATGCAGGCACGATCACCGCTGACCAGGACACCTATTGCCTCGATGCTGGCGGAACGGTGATCATTGTGGCTACACCGAACGGCGATGAGGTAGTGCCTGACGGGTTTGAGGTTGTGTACGTGCTCACTCAGGGCGCTGGTCTGGTGATCATCGATGCGGATGTCGCTCCCTTCTTCCAACTGGACCAAACGGGCGAGTACACCATCCACACGCTCGTTTATGACCCCAACACGCTCGACCTCGGCATTGTTGAGCTGGGCGTGACCACGGGCTTCGATGTGCTCCAGTACGTTACCGACAATGGCATCTGCGCCAGCCTCGATGCGGCTGGTGCGGCCATCACTGTAGAGAATTGCATCGTCTGCGATGCGGACGCTGGCACGCTCACGATCGATGAGAGTCCCATGTGCCTCTTCATCGGCGAAGCACAAGTGAGCGCAAGCCACGCCACCCTGCCTTCGGTGCCTGATGGCTACGAAGTGGCCTACGCGCTTACCGAAGGCGCCGGGCTCACCATTGTTGCGCTCAATGGCGGACCTGTGTTCACAGTGAGCCAACCGGGCAACTACACGATCCACACCTTGGTTTACGACCCGAGCACCATCGATCCCGGCGTGATCGAGCTGGGTGTCACCACCGGCTTCGACATCAACGCGCTGCTCGTGCAGGGCGGTGGCATCATCTGCGGCGCACTCGATGTTGCAGGCGCTCCTGTGGAAGTGGAGGATTGCAGCCCGTCGAACGACAACTGCATCAGCGCGGCCCCCTTGGCGATCAATGCCGTTGATGATTGCCCGGCCAATGCTGTCGCTGGCAACAACTTCTATTCGAACATGGACGGTGGCGTGCCCAGCTGCGATGAGGAGGGCAGCTACCTCTTCGATGTGTGGTACACCTTCAACGCCGGTGAGAATACGGAGGTCACCCTCACCTTCGATTCCGGCACCATGGAAGATCACGCCATCGCCATCTACGATGCCTGCGGCGGCAACGAGCTCGACTGCTACATCACGCCCGAGGATCCCATCACCATCACCACTTCGCCCTTCACGGATTACGTGGTGCAGGTGTACAGCAACCTGTACTACGGCAATGGCGGTGCATTCAGCATCTGCCTCACGGGTGATGTGCCCACGGTGGTTTGCGAAGGTGGCACGGTGCAGACCAGCAACGGCTTCTTCAGCGTGGATGTGTGCCAGGATATCAACTCCGATGTGATCGACTTCCTCACCACCAGCACCAGCGGCGAGGAGTACACCTTCGTGCTCACCGATGACAATGACGTGATCATTGCAGTGCTCGTGGGCGGATCGCTCGACTTCAACAGCGCGCCGATCGGGCTGTACCGTGTATGGGGCATCAGCCACAATGGCGATCTCGTGGGTGCAGAGCCCGGCGAGTTGGCCACGGAGATCACTTCCACCGGCACCTGCCTCTCATTCAGCAACAACTACGTGCTCGTGAACGTGGACCTCTGCGATGGCATCGGTCAGCATGGAGCCACCGCTTGGAACCTGTTCCCGACCCCCGGCAATGGTGAGTTCAGCGTGGTAGGCCAGGTTGATGGCCTGGTG
>JBATND010000315.1:0-14152 GCA_049290175.1 Flavobacteriales bacterium
CGGGGGGGGCCGCGCTGCGTTTTGGGGCCACCGTCGGTTAGGACTTTTGCGGAATGAATGAACACCCCCGAATGGATGCGCCCAAGGATCTACTTTGGCGGTCCCGAAAATGAACCCCGACCGGCTGCCCTGCCGGTGCCCAAAACCCTGTGATATGAGGAAGTACGTTACGCTGAAGAAGGTGGCCGCAACCGCCGCTGTGGCCTTCTTGTTCCTAGCAGCTCAGCCCTTACAAGCCCAGATTGTGGCTTGGCAATTCGGCGTCCCAGCTTCAGCCGGCGATGAAGTCAGCTACAATGCCACGACCAACGATGCGAATCTCAGCACTTCGACATTGACGCGTGGTGCCGGGATAGCCGCGACTCCGTTAGCACGCGGATTCAGTGCAAATAGCTTCCCGAATGGTGGCACGAAAGCCGACGCCATCACGAACAACCGTTACTTCCAATTCACGATTAGTGCGGTCACGGGCTATCAAGCCTCGCTTTCAACGCTTGATAGCCGATTGCGGAGGACTGCCGCAGGTCCGAATGAATACATCTGGCGATACAGCACGGACGGGAGCACTTTCACGGACATTGGCTCGGATATCTCATTTACGAGCACGTCCGATGGCGTCACACAAACCCAGATCGACCTTTCAGGAATCAGCGCATTGCAGAATGTGGCCAGTGGAACAACGATCACGTTGCGTTTGTATGCTTGGGGCGCTACAGCAACGAGCGGAACATTCGCCATTGGCCGCTATGCGGCTAGCAACACCACGAATAGTTTGGCCATTGGCGGGAGCGTTACCGCCGCAGGTTCCAACACCTCCGTCTTCTTCGCTGGCAGCAACCTCACGGTGAACGAGGATGACGGCACGGCCGATCTCACGGTGAGCATCGATGACTTCAGCATCACCAATGCCACTAGTGTCGATGTGGTGCTCAGCTCCGGCAACGCGGCGCGCGTGAACGGTTTCAGCAGCCAAACGGTGAACTGGGCAGCCAACGATGGCGCCGACAAGACCGTGACGCTCACCCTCACGGACGATATGCTCTGCAACGGCACCGATGTGCTCACCTTCGGTTTCGCCAACCTGAGTGGCGGCGACGGCACTCCTTTCGTGGGCAGTCCCGGCAGCCGCACCGTAACCGTGAACGACGACGAGACCACCGTGGATCCCGTGGCCACTGCCGGTACGGCCATCACCTCCAGCGGCTTCGATGCCAACTGGAACAACATCGGGGCAACCAACTACTTCCTCGATGTGAGCCGCTACAGCGATTTCATGGCACCAACCACCACGGATGTGGTGCTCTGGAATTTCCCGGCGGCAACCAACGACAACATCGCCGATGGCGGCATCGCTGCGAACGCCGCCAAGACACTCACCGGCGTGGGCGTTACGAACCTCACCTTCAACAGTGCAGGCAATGGCGGGCTTACTGCACGCGCCGATGGCTGGAACGCTGGCGTTGGCACCAAGTACTGGCAGGTTGAACTCGAGACCACCGGCTACGGCGACCTGAAAGTATCGTCGAAGCTTCGGGGCAGCAATACAGGCCCGCGCGATTTCAAGCTGCAGTACCGCATTGGCACCGGAGGTACTTGGACCGATGTGTCTGGTGGCGCGATCACCGTTGCGGACAACTACACGACTGGCGCCTTGAATGCACTCTCGTTGCCTGCAGCATGCGCGGATCAGAGTCAGGTCTTCCTGCGCTGGATCATGACCAGCAATACCAGCGTGAACAACGGCACAGTGGCAGCGGGTGGTGCATCGAACATGGATGATGTGCTCGTTACCGGCCGTGCATTCAGCTTCATCGCTGGCTACGATGGTTTCGATGCGGGCAGCGCCACCACCGAGAGCTTGACCGGCCTGTTGGGCGCAACCACTTACCACTACCGCGTGCGTGCCACCGGCGGCTGCGCTTCTGCCGTGTACAGCAACACCATCTCGGTAACCACCGATGCGGTTGATACTTATTACAGCCGCGCCACGGGCAATGTGAATGATCCCATCTGGAGCGATACGCCCAGCGGCACTGCTGGCCCAGCCGTTTGGACCAACGCCAGCAACATGGTGGTGCAGAGCGGCGACGACGTGACGGTTGATGCCAACACCACCACCCGCTCGGTAACGTTAGAGAGTGGCGCCACCTTGAACATCGATGCTAACCGCTGGATCAAATCCACTGCGGGGACCAACACCATCGACGGCACGCTGAACGCTGCAGAGAACAGCGAATTCCGAATCACCGAAGGCAACAGCGCCACGCTCGCCTTGGGCGGCACGGCCAGCTTCTGGGACTTCCGCGCAGGCATGACCACCGGCGTTACCGTAACGGGCAACATGCACATCCGCGGCACCTTGCAGATCGACGATGGCGACTTCGATTGCACCGGCGCCAACGTGGTGCTGCGCAGCACGGCCACCTACACCGGTCGTTTGGGCCCGGTTGAAGGCACGGCCAGCTACACCGGCAACTTGAAGATGGAACGCTACATCCCCGCCGGGGCCACCAACTGGCGCTTGCTCGGCAGCCCCATTCAGAACCGCCGCGTGGTTCATTGGCAGGACGACTTCTTCACGGCGGGTTACCCCGGTTCGCAATGGCCCACCTTCTCCAACCCGCCCGGTAGCGGCACGCCTTGGCCCAGCATCCGCTGGTACGATGAGACCGACCTCGGCACCGATGTGAACGATGGCCTCATCGGCGTGAGCAGCCACCTGCAGGATCTCGTGCCCGGCCAAGGCTTCGCGGCATGGTGCGGCGACAACCTCGACAACACCGCTGCCTTCGTGGTGGATCTGGAGAACAATGCTCCCGTGATCGCCACTACGCCCATTACGCTTCCGATGACCTACACCGATACGAGCGACCCGTTGGTGGATGGCTGGAACCTGGTGGCCAACCCGCTGCCCAGCGCCATCGCCTTCGACCAGATCAATCGCGGCGCCGATGTGGAGGATTACATCACCTATTACAACCCGGCGAACGGCAACACGGCCGTGTGGGACATCGGCTTGAACTTCGGTACGAACGATGCCACCAACACCATCCAGAGCATGCAGGGCTTCTTCCTGAAAGCATCAGGCACAGCAGTGACCACCACGGTGGAGGAGAGCCACAAGGTGAACGATAACGGCGGCGGCCTCTTCGGCGGACTGGAGCAGAACACGGTGCCCGCACTGCGCCTGCGCATCACGAGTGGCATCAACACCTTCAGCGATGAGGCCGGCATCGTATTCCACGAGGGCACGCCCGGTCTCGATGCCAGCGATGTGCAGAAGTTCGTGCTCGCTGCGCCCACGGCACCGCAGATCGCCACGTTGGCGCCCAACGGCACCATGATCGCGATCAACGCGCATGGCAGCATCGCGCAAGGGCTCAGCATACCGGTAAGCGTGAACGCAGGCGTCACCGGCCAGTACACCATCACCCTCACCGAGCAGGGCGACCTCGGCCTCACCTGCATCACCTTGGAGGATCTCGTCTCCGGGGCCATCACGCCCATGAACAACGGCGCCACCTACAGCTTCCAGCTCGATGCCACTGCTGATGCATCCGTAGCGCGCTTCATGATCCATGCAACGGCCCCTGCGCTGCTCTATGCCGAGGATGCCACCTGCGGCGGAACGCCCAACGGCGAAGCCACCATCGTGGTGCAAGGCGGTCCGCACGACATCACGTGGTACAATGGCGACGGCGATGTGCTGCTCACGCAGATGGGCATTGCGGAAGGCGTGGCCATCATCACGGGCCTCGATGCCGGCAGCTACACGGTGAGCGTGACGGCGGGAGCTTGCGGTGCGATCACCAGCGCGTTCTCGATCAACGCGCCCTTCGTGCTTGAGGCGCAAGCCGATGCCATGAATGCGAGCTGCGCCGATGCAGCCGACGGACTGATCGATCTGCTGCCCCTCGGAGGTGTTGCTCCGTACAGCTTCCTGTGGAACGATGCGACCGGCACCACCACCGAGGACCTGATCGCCGCACCGGGCACCTATGCCGTTACCATCACCGACGCCAATGGCTGCACCTGGTTGAGCGAGGGCATCACGATCGGCAACAACGGTCCAGTGGCCAGCATCATGGGCGCGCCTGAAACCGTGCTCGTGAACACGCCGGTGAACTTCGAGACGAATGCAACGGGCGATTACTTCTGGAGCTTCGGCGATGGCGCCAGCAGCTCCGAGCAGAATCCCGCGCACACCTACACCGTGCCCGGCACCTATACCGTTGTGCTCTCCGTGACCGATGGCCTGTGCAGCGATGTGAGCACGGCTGACATCACTGTTGAGCTGAGCACCTCCGTTGCTGAGGCCGCTCCTGCCACGCACCGCGCCTGGGCCACGCCGCAGGGCATCGCTGTGCAGCATGCCTTCGGAAGCAATGCCGATGCGCGCGTTGAACTGGTGGACGCCACCGGCCGTGTGGTGCTTGATCGTCGCATGAACGCTGATCGCGTTGTGCTGCCGGTCGATGGCCTCTCGAACGGTGTGTGGTTCGTGCGGCTGAGCAACGGTGAGCAGCGCACCACCTTGCGCGTGCCGCTGGTACGCTGAACCCTTTGAATCGCATGTGAACGGGGCTTCTCATTCCGGGAAGCCCCGCTTCATTTGGAGCCTATTTGGAATCTCTTCAAACTCGATCTCCGGTCTCTTTTCCGCCCATGCTTCGCCGGAAAATGATCCCGTAGGCACCGCTACGCGATGATTTTCCGGCTGCGCCTGAACGAAAAATAGCCTCGGAACCCTTCGTTCAAGAGATCCCAAACAGGCTCTTAGAGCCAACCCCCTCGCGCGTACTTTGCGCCGCCGTCATGGACCACCTGCTCGAGACCGCCATCCGCCTTGCTGCCAAGGTCCACAAGGGCCAGACCGACCGTTTCGGCAAGCCCTACATCCTGCACGTGATGCGCGTGATGATGCGCGGCCACGATTTCGATGAGCAGGTGCTGGGCGCGCTGCACGATGTGCTGGAGCGATCGGACCTCACCATAGCGGATCTGGAGAAGAAGGGATTCCAGCCGCGCGTGCTGAAGGCACTGGAAGCGATCTCGCGCAGGCCCGATGAGACCTACGAGCAGTACATCGACCGCGTGGTGGAGGACTCCTTGGCCATCCGCGTGAAGATCAACGACCTCGCGGATAAGATGGACCTGCTGCATGTGGAGCAGCTCGATCCCAGCGACCTGAAGCGCTACAACAAGCAGCTGGCCGCCTACCACCGCATGAAGAAGCTGGTGCAGATCGCCAAGGCGCGCATGAGCGTTCCGGTGGAGAAGCGCAACGGGGCCTAGAACAGGATTGCCGATCGGTTGTTGTTCTTGGTCGAGCGGAGCGATCCGTTTTGGAGCCGCACCCAGTATTTTGGCACCATAACCCCGCCTTCCATGCAGCTTAGTCGTTACTACTCCTTCTTGCTCGCACTGTTCGCCAATGCCGCATTCGCGCAGGACCGTTTCGTGGAAGACCGTGTGAACGAGGCACGCCAACGCGGGGAGACCTTCGCACCGGTGCGCCTGTTCGAGCGATTGCCGAGGACAAGCGAGACAACAGCGCTATGGTCCGATGCATTGCGGGAGGGCACGGTGCTGCGCTTCGATGCCGCCGGAGCTGCGCGCTTGCTTTCGGCTCCGCAAGACCGAATCGCCCTGGAACTGCCCGGCCCCAACGGCACGGAGGTGATCGATCTGGTGCGCGCGGACATCTTCGCCGCAGGCTTCCAGGTGTCGTTGTCGTCGGGCGGCAGGGCAGAGGTGGAACTGGGATTGCACTACCGTGGCGTGGTGCGCAATGTGCCCGGCACTTTGGCCGCGATCAGCATCTTCCCCGATCACGTTATGGGCCTTATCGGTGGTGCCGATGGCAGTCGCGTGCTGGGTCCGTTGGAAGGCGATGCCGATGTGCGCCATGTGCTCTACAACGACCGCGACCTGCGCGAGCAGCGCGGCCATGCATGCGGCACCTTGGAAGCACCGGGCACTTTGCTCGAAGAGGATTATCGCCCGCGCGCCGGCATGAAGACCATCCGCTGCGTGAACATCTATTGGGAATCGGCGCACGACCTCTATTTGAACAAGGGCAGCAGCGTTGCCAATGTGACCACCTACCTCACGGGGCTCTTCAATCAAATGGCCACGATCTACAATAACGATGGGGTGCAGGTGCAACTCTCCGAGATCTTCGTGTGGAACACGCCGAGCCCCTACGATGCCACCAGCAGCAGCGGCAGGCTCAATCAGTTCGCCACGGTGCGCACCAGCTTCAATGGCAACCTCGCGCACCTGATCGATCTCGGCAACTACGGCGGCGTAGCCTGGTTGAATACCATTTGCAGCAGCACGAACCTGCGCATGGCGTACAGCGGCATCAATGCCAATTACAGCAACGTGCCCGCGTATAGCTGGAGCGTGATGGTGGTGACGCATGAGACCGGCCACAACCTCGGCAGCCCGCACACGCACAACTGCTCATGGAACGGCAACAGCACCGCGATCGACGGATGCGGTCCAACAGCGGGATACACCGAAGGATCCTGTCCGAATGCGGGGCTGCCTTCTGGTGGCGGAACAGTGATGAGTTACTGCCATCTGATCGGCGGCACGGGCATCAACCTGGCACTGGGCTTTGGCCCGCAGCCCAAGGCGCTCATCATCAATCGCGTGAACAGCGCGAGCTGCCTGTCGCAATGCGGCACCAGTTGCGATCCGCCATTGCCGCTCAACGTATCGAGCATCACGGCCATCAGCGCCACGCTCTCGTGGGCCAACTTCGGGCTGAGCTACACCCTGCGCTGGAAGCCCACCAGCAGCGGCACATGGACGGTGGTCACGGGACTTACCGGCACCACCTACAACATCACCGGCCTCACGCAGGATACCGAGTACGAGTTCCAAGTGCTCAGCGTATGCAGCGGCAGCAGCTCAGCGTACAGCACGAGCCGCGTGTTCGTCACGCCCGTGCCCTGCACCGATCCCTACGAGCCCAACAACAGCACCGGCGCGGCAACGGCTATCACCTTGCCGGCGAGCATCAATGCGCTCATCAGCCCAACGAACGATAATGACTACTTCAGCTTCTCGATCACGGCAACCAGCACCATCAACATCTTCCTTGGCAACCTGCTCGCCGATTTTGATGTGCGCTTGCTCAATAGCGGTGGCGCTCAGGTCGCCATTTCCCAGAATGGTGGCACCAGCAACGAGAGCATCAGTTATGCGAACGCTGCGGCGGGCACATACTACGCGCATGTGTTCGGCTACAACGGGGCGAATAATGCAACAGTTTGCTACCTGCTCACGGTGAGTTCCTTCATTACGCAATGCAACGCGCCGCAGGGCCTGAGCTCCAATAGCATCACGTACAACAGCGCGCAGATCAACTGGATCACGGTGCAGGGCGCCAGCAGCTACGACCTGCGGTGGAGGCCGAGCGCTAGCCCCAACTGGACAGATGTGTTCGGCATCGCCACCAACACCTATCCGCTCACGGGCCTGAGCCAACAGACCGCTTATGATGTGCAGGTGCGGGCCAATTGCGGCGGCGCGGGATCGCAGGGAGGTTCTTCGAGCTACACCTCGACGCACACCTTCACGACGTTGCAGGCGCCATGCGAAGTGATCCCGCGCTCGGTGGTGGCGGCGAGGGTCTTCCTCGAAGGCCCGTACAAAACGGCCAATGGCCTCATGACCGACAGCCTGCGCAAGCTGAACCTGATTCCCTTCACCGAGCCCTACACCGCCATGGGGCACACGGTCACTGGGCCAACCATGTTCTCGCCCGGACTGCTGGGCATCACGGGTGCCGATGCCATCGTCGATTGGGTGCTGGTGGAACTGCGGCAGAACGGTGCGCCCTACACGGTGCTCGAAGCGCGCGCCGGGCTCTTGCAGCGCGATGGCGACATCGTGGCCACCGACGGCAGTTCACCGCTGGGCTTCTGTCCCGATGCAGGCACCTACCGCGTGGCCGTGCGGCACCGCAATCACCTGGGTGTGATGAGCGGCGCGGGCATCGCGCTCAGCTCCAGCGCCACTGCGGTGAATTTCACCGTGAGCGGGACAACGACTTTCGGCACTGATGCGCGCAAGGCCATCGGCAACGTGCAGGTGCTGTGGGCGGGCAATGTGTGGCTCGACAACGCGCTGCGTTACACCGGTGAGCAGAACGATCGTGACCCCATCCTCACTATGGTGGGCGGCAGCGTTCCCACGGCCACGGCGTTCGGCTACCACGCCGCTGATGTGAACCTCGATGGCACGGTGAAATACACCGGCGAGGAAAACGACCGCGACCCGATCCTCACCAACATCGGCGGCAGCGTGCCCACGAACACGCGAACCGAGCAACTGCCGTAGCGAATGCGGGGCACCGGGTCGTCGGGTGCAACGCAAGAGCGGCCACGCAATGGCAAAAGCATGAAGGGCAATTGGGCGAAAGGGCTCGGCCGGTGATGCCGATATTCAGGATGCCATGACCGGCCTGGCTCTTGGAGAAGCTAGGCGCGCATTCCAAGGGCAAATGCTCCCTGTACGTGAAACGACTGGCGGATCTGGGTTTAGCCGACATGGGAACACTTATCACGAACGGCGTGAAGGGACTAGAGAAGTTTCGGGTGAAATAGCCGCTCACTCCTCCACGTAATAGTTCGCTGTTCGGCAGATCATGCCGCAGGGTGTTTCCCAAGTGATCACTATTCCGCGTTTGCCGGTTGATGTGCGGAAGTGACCTTCACCGTGGATGGGGCCAACACGTATGGAGGTCGATGAACGTGCCAACGTGCTTCCATCGCCACGGGACACCACCCGTAAGCCGCCGTGCTGATTCTCGCGCCAAACCAGCTTGTAGGAAATGCTCGTGCTGTCCATGGCAGTGACGGTCTCATCCCATAGCAAGCCTGCTTGGAACTGCATGAACTCCGCGCTGTCCGCAGAGTTCTCGAATATCGGCAGACCGAAGTAGCTGTGCTGCTGGACAGGGGAGGTGTGCTCCTGTGCCGCGGTGGTGTTCGACAAGATGGTGGCGAGGATGACAACAGGCAGATAGCGCATCGCGAGAGGAAAGAATGGTGGCACCTTCAGTCGCGTTCGAAGTACCAATAGTGGAATCGCACAAGGCCCGTGGGCGGCGCCCAATCCACCACTGCATAGCGCCCCCCGAAGAAGCGCGGGCAGCACACCGGCACCGTGAAGCGTTTCTCGGGCGGATCCTGCAGGAAGGTCGCCAGGTCGGTGCCGTTGCCGCGCGTTAGCCAGGTGCCGCCCTCGCAGGTCACATCCCACACCAAGCGATAGGTGCTCAGATCGTTCGGCGGAAGGCTATCCGATGTGGTCCGCGACATGGCGGCACCGAAGCGGGCGAACGCTGCGCTGTCGGCAGGGCTCTGCTGCATTTGCTCTTGCAAGCGTTGGAAAGGGAAAGCCGGATCAACGGCATTCCAATCCGCGAACCATTGGGAAAAGGCAGACAGGGCTGCAGAGAGCAGGATGAAAAGGAATACTGCGCGCATGTACGGGGCGGTACACTCCAGTGCGATAGTTGGTTCGATCAGGGTCGAATGCCGCTATCACTTTGTCCGTTCAAGCCAGAACGAAATGCGTGCTGCGCCCGCCGGCCTTGCCTTTCTTCAGGATCTTCTTCGACACTAGATCAGCGATGGTCCGGTTAATCTCCGCAAATGATGCGGAGATTAGGAGCGGTATTCTCCGCAAGGGTGCCAGGCCGATGGTCGGTGGGTGGGCGCTAGTGGTGAACCTGTTCGGCGGTGATGCCGATATTTGTGGAACCATGGGCACCCTTGCCGACATCCTCTCCGTGTTGCGCCGCGAACGCGCGCGCCTCTTCGCCAAATACGGGCTGAAGAGCATGGCCGTGTTCGGTTCCGCCACGCGCGATGACTTCCGGCCGGATAGTGATGTGGATATCATGATCGAAGTGGAGCGCCCGATCGGCATTGGTATCATCGATCTGGAAATAGAACTTGAGCAGATCGTCTCGCGCAAGGTGGATGTGGTGATGCGCAAGGCCGTGAAGCCGCATTACATGCCCTACATCGAGCCTGACCTGAAGTACGTCTAAGCGGGAAGAGAAGCTCCGCTTGGTGGACATGCTGGAAACAGCGGAGCGGGTGATGCGTCATATGGAAGGCGTCGATGTCGCTGCCTTCATTGCCGATGAGAATCTGCGCGAAGCGGTGATCTACAGGCTGCAAGTGATTGGCGAGGCAGCCTATCACATCAGTGATGCTTTCAAGGAGCGCCATCCAGAGGTGCAGTGGTACAAGATCCAGGGCCTGCGCCACAAGATCGTCCATGACTACGACACATTGGATGATGAGACCATCCATCACATCGCCGTGGACTATGTACCGCCCTTGGCAGAGCAGCTGAAGAAGATTTTGGAGAGCGGGGTGGAGTAGGCCGGTGATCGGCCCACCGATAGATAGGTTGGAGGCAGAGCGGTCCAACTGGTGATATTCACTGCCTATGGTTCGGGCCTCACTTCCCTAACGCCCCCTCCAACCACGCCACCAACAGCTCCGGCTTCTTCCCCGGCACGTATCCCATCGGCTCGGTCAGTGGGGAGAAGTCCGCATCCACCAAAGCGAACAAGGGCTGGGAAGAACGCTTGAAGTGCTCCATTTCCAACAGGATGTTCCGTTGCCCGATCGTGGTTGGAATACGCCTGCGGCTGATCGGTGGAAAGCCAATCGTGTCTTCGGGGACCAAGGTCTTACGGTCATCTACCATCAGCACGCACAGCACAAGGCGGTCGCGGATGAGGGTTTGCACAGCGCGGTTGCCCAGCACCTCCCAACACGCGCGGTTGGACTGTGCATAGGCATCGAAGAGGACCAAGATGGGCCTACCGGTCTCGCGCGAGCAGCGCATGGCCACCTGCAGCTCGGTGTGGTAGGCAACGCCATGGTCGGCCTCCCAACCTGTAGTGGCGGCCCCTGGGCATGGGGGGAGTTGTACTCGCTCGCTACAGCCTAGAAGAGCGATGGCTAGGAGCGGGATGGTGAAGGCAGGGCGCATGGGGAATGGAAAGGTAGCGGGGAGAGGGAGCGTGCTGGCTCGAAGACTCGCGGTTGGGTTAGGAGTTTAGCCCTGGCTTGATCCGGGCCAGTAGTCCTCTGCGTCCTGAGCAATGGCAAAGCGGTACTCAGAAGGGTGCGAAAGCGACCGAGAAGCCGAAGGAAGGCCTCTGGGCTACTTGCTCCTATCAATCACTTGAAATGCGGGAATGAACGGTCAGCTCGAAAAACCGCTCACGTCCGGTGTAGCCAGAACCAGCAGCCCGAAGCCGAGCAAGGTGAGTAGCACCAACGCTAGGTGAAGACCACGCACCAAGCGCCATGGCCTTGTCCAAGGCAACTTCGTGGTGGCCCAATGCAGCGCCAGGTAGAACGGCTGAACGCATAGCGCCGGCCAGGCGATGAAGAAGTGGTGCGTCCAAGATCCGAATTCAGGATCACCCACTGTGGCGATCAGCAGTACGCTCCAAGCAAACCAGATTACAAAGGCGGCGAGCAGTGACAGGTGCAATGTCTTGGCGAGGGTCAAACTCATGGGCGTATTCGGAACGAGGAATGGCGATTTGTAGTGTGCGCAAGCTTGCCGGCGGGCTAGGAGTTCAGCCCGGACTCGATCTGGGCAGGTGGTCCTCGGCGTCCTGAGCACTGGCACGGCGGTACTTCGCAGGACGCGCAAGCGTCCGAGAAGCCGAAGGAACACCTCCGGGCGGGTTTACCCCGACTTGATCCGATTGCTCCTAGCCCTGATGCGTTGCTCCGTCGTTCCTCCTCGCGATGCGGCGCTGAATTCCATGAAGGATATGCTGACCGAACAGGATCCGCGTCCGAGTTCGGTACGTGCATCACTTCGTGCCCTACTGCCGAAGTTTGCACTGTTGCGGAGCAAGGAGGCTGCTGCAGAGGTCTGGAACTTACTCTTCATGCCAAAGATTGAATGACCGCACCATGACCACAGTTCCGGGAAGGACATCATTCTTCTTCAAGTTCATGTGCGTGCTCACGCTTGTCGGGAACCTGCTCCTCATCCTTGCGAACGCGCTCAAAGCCGGAATGTTAGGGGTGGGCATTCAGCAAGGAAGCGTTGGTGCAGGTGCAGGCGACGTCCTGATGTGGATGGTCGGTCTCGTGCTCCTGTCCTGTTTGGGCGCCATGGTGGGTGCATCACTCATGCTCACGGGAAGACGCTTGGGCTACAAGATCTACGCGGTATCCATCGGCCTGCACCTCCTTTTGGCTTTTTGCGCCATCCTGTTGTGGGCTGCGACGATCTACCTCATGAGCATCTCCGTGCTGCTCGTGTTCTACAGCATCATTCCCGTGATCTTCTTCCTCTATTTCACGAAGCAGAGGGACTATCTGAGTTGATCGACGCGCATCGATCGATCACGTCGACGTCAGCTTCTTCGCGGGAGTTCCCATAACGTAAGGTCAGGTAGGGCAGTGGCAAGCATCGAACATGCGCGGTACTGGGATCACAGATGCGCCATGCCTGTGATGTTCTTGAAGGACCTCGACTTCGGTCGAGCATGATGCAATGGGCGCGAGAACAACTATTCACGCCTTCGGCATTACTCACAACCCCATCGCGATCCTGCCGATGCCCGGCCCCAGCACGTTCCAAACCGCATCATCGGCGTACATGCCGTTGCTCAGCACCACCACGCCCAGCCCGCGCTCCGGCCACAAGAGCACGATGCTGCTGTAGCCCGGGTCGTTGCCCACGTGGTAGACATAGCGCCCCAGTTCAGGGTCGTCGTAGTTCCACCAGCCCAGGCCGATGGCCGTACGCTTGCCCGCGATACTGCGCTGCGTGCGCCACATCTCCAGCAGGGTGCTGCGTTGCAGTACGGGTGCACTGGGCCCTTCCAAGCTGTCCTGTGCGATGCGTTGAACGTGTGCCAGCCAATTGCTCAGGTCCGCAGCGCTGGTCCATAGCCCGCCGCAAGGGCTTTGCTCATGCGCGATGTGCGGGCGCCGTTCGCGTAACGACAGCGGTTGCCCGTTGATGATGGGCTGCTTCGGGTCTTCCACGCCGTACAGGTTGAAACGCTGGATGGCGCGCGTATCGCCGTCCACTTCCATGCCGCGCGCCCAGGCTCTCCCAGTATAGGCCGTGGTATCGAACGCGGCATCGGGCATCGGCACCTTGCCCAGCACATGGGTGCGCACATAGCGCTCGTAGGAAAGGCCGCTCACCTGTTCCACGGTACGGCCCAGCAGGTTGTACCCGGCGTTGCTGTACGTCCCGCCATCGAAGCGACTCCCGGGGGCGAACTTCAATTTCACACGCTTCGCCATGCTGCGCACCAGCACCTCCAGCGCCGTGCTGTCCTGCGGGCAGTTGGGCAGCTTATGGTCCCACGGCAGGCCCGATGAATGCGTGAGCAGGTGCTCCACCGTGATCGCGCCGTAGCGCTTATCGCGCAGCTTGAATTCCGGCAGCACATCCACCACGCGATCACTAAGCCGCAGGTGGCCCTGCTCCACCAATTGCATCACGGCGGTGGCGGTGAACAGTTTGGTGATGGAGCAACTGAGGAACGCCGTGTGCGCATCCACCGGACGGGTGTTCGCCTGTGAGATAGAACCGTAGCCCTTGGCCAGCACCACCTCGCCATGCTGCACAATGCCCACCGAAAGCCCCACGATGCTCAGGCTGTCCGCGATGTGCGCCACGAAGCGGTCCGCCCGATCGGTGTAGGGTGTGGCGGGCAGTTGCGCATGTGCGTTGCGCAGCGCCAGGGTGCAGGCGAGGACTGAAAGGAGAGGGGCGAGACGGAGCATTGGCGTGGATGAAAGTAGCGAAGGGGATCGTCTGTCAGGTCGAAAGGGCATCGGTTCAGCCTTTGATGCCGATATTCGGAATGTCGCGCCTTCGCCCAAGGGTTAAAGCGCGTCTGTGAAATGGCCGAATTGCCACAACGACAAACAATCCGTTGGACGGGATACGATTACGCCCAACGCGGCGCGTATTACCTGACCATCTGCACTCAGGACCGGTTGCATCGGTTCGGTCATATCGCGGACGGTGTTTTGCACCCATCGCCTATCGGCATGTTGGCGCAACAATGTTGGTATGCCATCCCGCACCACATGCCGCATGTTGATGTGGGCGAATT
>JBATND010000316.1:0-4294 GCA_049290175.1 Flavobacteriales bacterium
CCGCCGGGACGTCGGCCGGACGGACAACTCCTCTTTCAAAAACGGCCACGTGTGCCCGCGCCCCATCATCACCACTTCCTCCGGCGTGCCACGCGCTACCACCATGCCGCCGCCAGCGCCGCCTTCAGGACCCATGTCGATCACATGGTCGGCCACTTTCATCAGGTCGAGGTTATGCTCGATCACCAGAACGGTGTTGCCTTGCTCCACCAAGCGTTGCAGCACATCGATCAACTGCTTCACATCGTCGAAGTGCAGGCCCGTGGTGGGCTCGTCGAGGATATAGAAGGTGTTGCCCGTGCCCTTCTTGGTGAGCTCGGTGGCCAGCTTGATGCGCTGGGCTTCGCCACCGCTGAGCGTGGTGCTGCTCTGACCGAGCTTCACGTAGCCAAGGCCCACGTCGAGCAGGGTGCGTAGCTTCTGATTGATCTGCGGGATGTCGGCGAAGTGCATGGCGGCTTCTTCCACCGGCATGTCCAGCACATCGGCGATGCTCTTGCCCTTGAAGCGCACCTCGAGCGTCTCGCGATCGTAGCGCTTGCCGCGACAGGTCTCGCAAGGCACGTGCACGGCGGGCAGGAAGTTCATCTCGATGGTGCGCACGCCAGCGCCTTTGCAGGTCTCGCAGCGACCACCGGCCGTGTTGAAGCTGAAGCGGCCGCTCTTGTAACCGCGGATCTTCGCGCTCGGTAGCTGCGCATACAGTTCACGGATGTGATCGAAAAGGCCCGTGTAGGTGGCGGGGTTGCTGCGCGGCGTGCGGCCGATCGGGCTCTGGTCCACTTCGATCACCTTGTCGATGTGCTCCAGGCCCTTGATGCTCTGGTAAGGCAGGGGATGCACATCGCTGCGATAGAAGTGCTTGCTGAGGATGGGGTAGAGCGTATCGCCGATGAGCGTGCTCTTGCCGCTGCCGCTCACGCCCGTCACGCAGATGAAGGTGCCCAGCGGGAAGTCCACGTCAACCTCCTTCAGGTTATTGCCTTTCGCGCCGCGTAGCGTGAGTCGCTTGCCATTGCCTTGGCGGCGAATAGCGGGTACTTCGATGCGCAGCTCGTTGCGCAGGTAGCGCGCGGTCACGCTATCGCCTTGCGCGAGGTTCTTCGGATGGCCTTGCGCCACAATGCGGCCGCCGTGCTCACCGGCACCGGGACCGATGTCGATCAAGTGGTCGGCGCTCATCATCATCTCCTTGTCGTGCTCCACAACCAGCACGCTGTTGCCGCCATCGCGCAAGCTGCGCAAGCTGCCGATCAAGCGCTGGTCGTCGCGCTGGTGCAGGCCGATGCTGGGCTCGTCGAGGATGTAGAGCACGCCGGTGAGTTGGCTGCCGATCTGCGTGGCCAGCCGGATGCGTTGCGCTTCGCCGCCGCTGAGCGATCGCGCGCTGCGATCGAGCGTGAGGTACTCCAAACCGACGTCGAGCAGGAATCCGCTGCGTGCGGTGATCTCTTTCACGACTTCCTTGGCGATGATGGCCTTGTTGCCTTCGAGCCGATCAACGAGGCCCTTCATGAAGGCATGCAGTTCGGTGAACGAGAATTGCGCCAGCTCCGTGATGTTCTTGCCATCGATGCGGAAGTGCAGCGCGGTTTTCTTCAGGCGTGCGCCCTTGCACTCGGGGCAGGCCACCATGTGCGTGAATCCCGCCGCCCATTTCTGCGCCGTCTTCGGACCTTCTTCGGCTTGTTCAAGGATGAACGGGATGATGCCTTCGAACTGCACGGTGCGATCGCTGAGGCCCACGCTGCTGCTCACGCGCAGCGGCTCGTCCATGCCGTTGAGCAATGCGGCAAGAACAGAATCTTCCATCTCTTCAACGGGCGTGTCCAAGTCGTGGCCGAAGTTCTCCAGCACCGCCTCGATCTGCTTGAACACCCACGAGTTCTTCGCGCTGCCGATGGCCACGATGGCGCCTTTGCGGATGCTCTTCTTCCGATCGGGGACGATCTTGTCCAGCGCCACTTCCGTGACCTGCCCCAATCCGCTGCATCGCGGACAAGCACCGTAGGGGCTGTTGAAGCTGAAGAGGTTCGGTTCCGGTTCCTCATAGGCGATGCCGGTGGTGGGGCACATGAGGTGCCTGCTGAGGAAGCGCGGCTGGTGGTGTCCTTTGGCTTCAACCACCATCAGGCTGCCCTTGCCATACTTCATGGCGGTGAGGATGGTCTCGCCCAATCGCTTGGCGCTGCCTTCGTTCACCTTGATGCGGTCAACCACGAGTTCGATGTCGTGCACCTTGTAGCGATCGAGTCGCGGGCGTGAGGTGAGGTCGATCACTTCGCCATCGGCACGGGCACGCAGGAATCCCTGACGCAGCAATTGCTCGAAGAGCTCGCGGTAATGGCCCTTGCGACCACGAACCAGCGGAGCCAGGATCAGCACTTCCTTCTCGGCGTATGCTTCGGTGACGAGCTGGATGATCTGCTGATCGGTGAAACGGATCATCGCTTCGCCGGTCTCGTAGCTGAAGGCGTCGGCGATGCGCGCGTAGAGCAGGCGGAGCAGGTCGTAGATCTCCGTTACGGTGCCCACGGTGCTGCGCGGGTTGCGGCTGATGGTCTTCTGCTCGATGGCGATCACGGGGCTGAGGCCGGTGATCAGGTCCACGTCGGGGCGTTCGATGCCTCCGAGGAATTGCCGTGCATACGCGTTGAAGGTCTCGATGTATCGGCGCTGGCCTTCCGCATGAATGGTGTCGAAGGCCAAGGAACTCTTGCCGCTGCCGCTCAATCCGGTGATCACCACCAGCTGATCGCGCGGGATGCGCACGTCGATGCCTTTCAGATTATGCACCCGCGCGCCGAGCACTTCGATGTGCTCTTCGGCGAATGCTTCGGCAGAACCGTTGGTGCTAGAAGCCATCTCACAATAGTTTTTGGTAGCGAGCCGGAGGAGTTTTCCGGCCAGCCGAGGCGTGAAACCCGAGCATAGCTGGACGCTCTGTAAGGGTTGAGCAACGATGGATGGCCGGGAAAGGCCCCGGCGCAGCCCGAAGGACTATTTTGAGATGGCTTCTAATCTCCTTCGTCACCGTGCGCCTTTCAGAGGGGCGCAAAGGTCGCTTCGGGAAGGGCAGCTTCGGACAGGTCGAATGAATCCTTTCGGGAGGCTCCGCCTCTAATCGGCCATCGCGTCGTGGAAGCCCTCGGCGGGCAGCAGGATTGCGTAGGCCTTGCCCTCCTTGTTGGTGAGCTTGGTGTCGCGCAGCCACGGGTTCAGCAGCTTCACGGTCTTGTAGTCCGTGTTGTGACGCAGGGCGAAGGCGGCGATGTCTTCGATGGGGCCTTTCACTTCCAGGCTCCGGGT
The DNA here is from genome assembly GCA_049290175.1 of Flavobacteriales bacterium. Classification (GTDB taxonomy): domain Bacteria; phylum Bacteroidota; class Bacteroidia; order Flavobacteriales_F; family PHOS-HE28; genus PHOS-HE28. The sequence continues at coordinate 3,310 of JBATND010000316.1, forward strand.
CTTGTAAGGCGGGTACAGGTCGCGGGTACGCAGGTGAAAGCCGTAGCGCTCCGGCTCACGGATGATCTCCTTCATGGCGAGGATGCGGAACACGTAGCGGCTGGTCTCTTCTGGCAGGAGCAGGTCGAAGTAATCTTCCTTTTTCTGCCGGCCCAGTTGCTTGTCGACGCCACCGAGCCCAAGATTGTATGAGGCGGCTGCAAGCGCCCATGAACCGTACTTCTTGTAGGCGGTCTTCAGGTACTTGCACGCTGCAACGGTGCTCTTCTCCACGTTATAGCGCTCGTCCACTTCGCCATTCACTTCGAGGCCATGGTTCTGGCCGGTCTCTTTCATGAACTGCCAGTACCCGGCGGCGCCTGCCGGCGAGACCACATTGGTGAAGTTGCTCTCCACCAGTGCCAGGTACTTCATGTCGTCGGGCACCCCTTCTCGCTGCAGGATGGACTCGATAAGCGGGAACCAGCGGTTGGCCCGCTTATGCGCGAGCAGGGTGTTGCTCTGCCAATAGGTGTTCACCAGCAGCTCGCGATCAAGTCGTTCGCGCACATCGATGCGGTCCATTGGCACCGGCTCGCCACAGAAGGTGAGCTGGTTGGGCAGGGTGAGAGAGAAGACCTTGTAGCCGTCGTTGAAGCGCTGGCGGTGATCGAGGTCGGATTCCGCGCTGCTCGTGGAGTAAGCCAACAGATGAATCGCGATGGAGCCGACGAGCAGCAGCGCGAACAGACCGGCCGTGCGCAGGATGAGCTTGATGGCGTTCTTCATTCCTTGGGTTTCGTGCGATGGGTGATGGCGAAGAGCGTACCGAAGACGAGAAGGCCGTATGAAACGAAGAGGACCGTGTGCAGGTTCTCCCAAACGCTGATGAAACGGGCGATGGCGAAGGCCAAGAACACGTTCACCAAGCTGAGGCCGATGAAGATAAGGGCGACCTGCCCATCGCTGAGCCCGAGATAGCTGAGGTGGTGCGTGGTGTGGTCCC
>JBATND010000317.1:0-5177 GCA_049290175.1 Flavobacteriales bacterium
GAATACGGCGACCTCGCGCAGCGCGTGGCCCGCATGTCGCGCTTGGTGCTGCTGGCCTCGGTGGCCCTCACCGTCGGCTTCGAGGTGCTGGCCTCTCCCCTGCTGCTCATCTATCTCGGTCCCACCGGCGAAGCGTATGTGCCCATGGCGCGACTGGTCTTCCTCGGCGCCTTGCCCTTCGCCTATTTCAACGGCATGCGCAGTTTGCTCGATGCCTACTTCCGCACGCCGCGCAACGGCATCAACCTCAGCAAATCGTTCGTGATCCTCTTGCTGGGCAGCCTCATCCACCTCGTGGTGCCCACGCCGTGGTTCACCATGCCCATCGTGCTGCTGGTCGCGCTCAGCTATCTCGGCCTGGCCACATGGGGCGATGTGCGTTTCGTGCAGAGCGAATTGCAGCGCCTGAGCCATCAGGACCTCAGCGCGTTGCGCGTGATCGTGGTGGTGCCCGAGGCCGAAGGCGGCGAAGTGTATGCGCCCGGTCGCGAGGAAGCCGCGCATCTGGCAGCGCAGGGCGCGCACATCAGCCTGATGCATTTGGAGAGCCGCTCTTCGCTCTGGCGCTTCTGGCTGGCGCGGCAACGGCTCAAGCGCATGATCGTTTCGCAGCGCGCCGATGTGGTGCTCTCGCTGTACGGATCGGCGGCGGGGCTCTTCACCGTGCTCAGCAGCTTATCGCCGGTGGTGGTCACCTTCGTGGGCGACGACGTGCATCGGAACGGCGTGCCGGGCGTGGCGCGGCCTTGGCTCGGCAGGCTCTTCTCGCAGCTCGCGGCCTTCTTTGCCGCAGGACTGATCTGCCGCAGCAGCGAGGTGCGCGATGGCCTCTGGTGGCGCGGCAGCGAAGCCTTGGTGGTGGAGGCCGATTCCGGATCGCGCGAGGCAGCCGTGATCACGCTCGCCCATTTGCGCGCCGTAGCGCTGCACAAGCCCACCGAACCATGAGGCTGCTGCTCGTTGCCGCCGCCAACTCGATACACACCCGGCGATGGGCCGATGCCTTCGCGGAGAGCGGCCACGAGGTGCATGTGATCTCGCAGCATGCACCAAGCGAGTCCTACAGAGAAGATGTGCGCATGCATCTGCTCCCCCATCGCGGCGGATTGGGCTACGTGCTCAATCGGCCTGCCGCGCGCAGGATCGCGCAATCCATCAGGCCCGATGCGATCAACGCGCATTACGCCACGGGCTATGGCACGCTTGCGCCGCAGCTCGAAGGCGTTCCGCTGATCTTGAATGTGTGGGGCAGCGATGTGTACGAGTTCCCCGATACCAGCGCGCTGCACCTCTGGCTGCTGCGACGCAACCTCCTGCGCGCCGATGCCGTGGTGAGCACCAGTCGCGTGATGGCGGAGCGCACGCGCGCGGTATGCCCCGACCTCGCGCAGATCGATGTGGTGCCCTTCGGCGTGGACATGGATCGTTTCGCGCCAGCGCCCAAGCCAGCAGGCCGTCTGGTGTTCGGCACCGTGAAGACCCTTGCACCGAAGTATGGCATCGACACCCTGTTGCATGCCTTCGCGCGGGTTGCGGCCGAGGCCGATCTGCAGCACGCTCGTTTGCGCATCGTGGGCGGCGGGCCCGAACGAACGCAGCTCGAGGCCCTGGCCCGCACGCTCCGCATCGCCGACCGCGTGGACTTCATAGGCGCTGTGCCGCATGCGCGCGTGCCGGAGGAATTGAATGCGCTCGATGTGTACATCGCGTTGAGCCGCACCGATAGCGAGAGTTTCGGCGTGGCGGTGATCGAAGCCAGCGCCTGCGGTTTGCCCGTGGTGGTGAGCCGTGTGGGCGGTCTGCCCGAAGTGGTTGAAGAAGGGCGCACCGGACTGGTGGTGCCGAAGGAGGATCCGAAGGCCGCCGCCGAAGCGATGCTGCGACTCGCACGCGAACACGCTTTGCGTGCAACGATGGGCAACGCGGGCCGGGCCTTGGTGCTTGATCGGTATGCGTGGAGCAGCTGCGTTGATCGCCAGCTTGCCGTGATCGCATCAGCCATTGAAACGATGCGTGGATCATGAACAGCGAGCTGCCTGAGCTGCCGCGCGTGCGCGTGGTGATCCCTTGCCGCAACGAAGCGGCGTACATCGACCGTTGCCTGCATTCGCTGATCGCCGCCGATCGCAGCGGCATGCAGGCCGAAGTGTGGGTGTGCGATGGCTTGAGCGACGACGGCACGCGCGAGGCGATCGCAGCGCTGGCTGCCGCGCATCCCTGGATCAAGCTCGTTGACAATCCCGCGCGCACCACGCCGCAGGCCATGAACATCGGCTTGCAGCCAGCGGGCTACGATGTGGGCATCCTGCTGGGAGCGCACGCCGAAGTGGAAGCTGATTTCCTGCGCTCCAACATCGAAGTGCTCAGGGCGAATCCGCAAGCCGGCTGCGTGGGCGGCACCATCGCCAACGTTTATACCGATGCCGGCAGCCGTCGCATCGGCGCGGCCATGGGCCACCCGTTCGGCGTGGGCGGCGCGCATTTCCGCACGGGCCTGAAGGAAGGCGAAGTGGATACCGTGGCCTTCGGCGCATATCGCCGCGAAGCGCTTGCCGCCATCGGCTTCGTGGATGAACGGCTCACGCGCAATCAGGACGACGAGCTGAATTACCGCCTCACCCGTGCAGGCTGGAAGATCATCCTCGCACCGCGCATCCGCAGCCGGTACTATGTGCGCGCCAGCATCCACAAGCTCTTCCGGCAGTACCGGCAGTACGGCTACTGGAAGGTGTTCGTGAACCGCATGCACCGCACGGTTACCACATGGCGGCAACTGGTGCCAGCGGCCTTCGTGCTCTTCTTGATCGCCGGTGCTGCGCTCTCCTTCGCGCATCCGTTGCTCGCCATCGGCTACGCGGCGGGCATCGCGGTCTATCTCATCGCCGCCATGGCCAGCGCGCTGCTTGCATCGGATCGCTTGACCGACGCGCCGGGCGTGCTCGTTGCCTTCGTGACGCTGCACATGGCCTACGGCACAGGCTACCTGCGCGGCCTGCTCGATTTCATCATGCTCGGTCGCGAACCCAAAGGCAGCGCTAGCAGCAGCTCACGGTAGTATGCAAAAAGCAAAGGCCCCGGATCGCTCCGGGGCCTTCGTCATTCACGTTGTGGGGAATCAGGCTTCTTCGCCCTCCTTCTCATCGTCGGCCTTGCGCTCCTTGTTCTCCATCGAGCTCTTCAGGTCGCTCAGCACGCTGAGGTCGCCGAGGGTGCTCTTCTCCACCTTCTCGTTCACGCTCTTCACGCTGGCGCTGGTGGCGGTGCTATCGCCCTCCTTGCGGGTGCGCTTGCCCTTGGTCACGGTCTCCAACGGCTCGTCGCCTTCCTCGAAGGTGCGGGTGTGGCTCAGTGCGATGCGGCGCGCATCGGCATTGAACTCGAGCACCATGAAGGGCAGCTTCTCCTCCAGCTCCGCCTTGGAGCCATCGGCCTTCTTGAGGTGCTTCAGGGTCACGGTGCCTTCCACGCCATAGGGCAGGCTCACCACGAAGTTCTGACCGGCGCGTCCGGTGAGGGTTCCCTCATGCACGCTGCCCGGGGTGAACACGGTGGCGAACACCTCCCAAGGGTTCTCTTCCACTTGCTTGTGGCCGAGGCTCAGGCGGCGGTTCTCCTTGTCCACCTCCAGCACCATCACTTCCACTTCATCGCCCACGTTGCAGAACTCGCTGGGGTGCTTGATGCGCTTGGTCCAGCTGAGGTCGCTGATGTGGATGAGGCCATCGACGCCCTCTTCCAGCTCGGCGAAGATGCCGAAGTGGGTGAAGTTGCGGACCTTGGCCTTGTGCTTCGAGCGCACGGGGTAGCGGAACTCGATGTCGGCCCAAGGATCGGTGCTCAGCTGCTTCATGCCGAGGCTCATCTTGCGCTCCTCGCGGTCGATGTTGAGCACCACGCAGTCGATCTCCTGGCCTTCCTTCAGGAAGTCCTTCGGGCTGCGCAGGTGCTGGCTCCAGCTCATCTCGCTCACGTGCAGCAGGCCTTCTACGCCAGCGCTCACCTCTACGAATGCACCGTAGTCGGTGATCACCATCACTTTGCCTTTCACCTTGTCGCCGGCGTTGAGGTCGGGGCTGAGCGCATCCCATGGGTGCGGCTGCAGCTGCTTCAGGCCGAGGGCGATGCGGCGCTTCTCGTCGTCGAAGTCGAGGATCACCACGTTGATCTTCTCGTCGAGCTTCACCACCTCTTCGGGGTGGCTCACGCGGCCATAGGCCAGGTCGGTGATGTGGATGAGGCCATCCACGCCGCCGAGGTCCACGAACACACCGTAGCTGGTGATGTTCTTCACGGTGCCCTCGAGCACTTGGCCCTTCTCCAGGCCGCCGATGATCTGCTTCTTCTGGGCTTCCAGTTCGGCTTCGATCAGCGCCTTGTGCGAGACCACCACGTTCTTGAACTCCTGGTTGATCTTCACCACCTTGAACTCCATGTTCTTGCCCACGAACTGGTCGTAGTCGCGGATCGGCTTCACGTCAATCTGCGAGCCGGGCAGGAAGGCCTCGATGCCGAACACGTCAACGATGAGACCGCCTTTGGTGCGGCACTTCACGTAGCCCGTGATGATCTCGTTGGTCTCCATGGCGTGGTTCACCTTGCCCCACGCGTTATGTACGCGCGCGGTCTTGTGGCTCACCACCATCTGGCCGCCCTTGTCCTCTTGCTTCTCGATATAGACTTCCACCTGATCGCCGATGGCGAGATCGGGCTTGTAGCGGAACTCGCTGATGGGGACCACGCCTTCGGACTTGTAGCCGATGTTGATCACCACCTCTTTCTTGTTCATGCCCACCACGGTGCCCATGAGCACCTCCTTCTCGGAGATGCTGCTCAGGGTGCGCTCGTAGGCGTTCTCCATGCTCTCGCGCGTTTCGGCGCTGAGCGATCGCTTGTCATCTTCCAGTACTGCCCAATCGAAATCGGCGGGCGGCTCAGCGAAGGTGACCTTGTTGTTCTCGACAGTTGACATGCGTATTTGCTTCAACTTGTATCCCGGACTGATGGGGGGCTGTCCGAGAGGGTTCTTGATGTTGCGCCCAAGGCTCCCCTGCATGGGCGGGTCCCGGTACCGCCACAGGGGGCGGGGGAAACGGGGCCGCGAATGTAGTCGAATGCCCTCAATCACAGACGAATGGGAGAATTCCGGCGAGCCGTTCCGCAGAACATGACTACATCAC
>JBATND010000318.1:0-37413 GCA_049290175.1 Flavobacteriales bacterium
CCCGTCCTTCACCACTTCCAACGCGGGTTTGGCGAGCTCACTCATCTTCACGAACCACTGCAGGCTCAGGCGCGGCTCGATCACGGCATCGGTGCGCTCGCTGGTGCCCACCTTATTCTTGATATCCTCGGTCTTCACCAAGTGACCCTGCACCTCCAACTCCTTCGAGATCTTCTTGCGCACGATGAAGCGATCCTCGCCCACGTAGAGTTGCGCGGCGGCGCTCAGCGTGCCGTTGGGCTCCAGGATGTCGATGGTCTCGAGCTTGTGCTTCTTGCCCAGCTCGTAGTCGTTCACATCGTGCGCGGGCGTCACTTTCAGCGCGCCGGTCCCGAACTCGCGCTCCACGTACTCATCGAAGATCACAGGGATGCTCCGATTGATCAGCGGCACGAGCACACGCTTGCCCTTCAAGTTTGCGTAGCGCTCGTCCTCGGGATGAACAGCAACCGCGGTGTCGCCGAGGATGGTCTCGGGGCGCGTGGTGGCGATGGTCACCCACTCATCGGCCGTGCCTTCAACCTTGTAGCGCACGAAGTACAGCTTCGAGTTCACCTCCTTGTGGATCACTTCTTCGTCGCTCACAGCAGTGAGAGCAACGGGGTCCCAGTTCACCATGCGCAGGCCACGGTACACCAGGCCTTTCTTATGCAGGTCGATGAAGACGTCGATGACCGCCTCGCTGAGGTCGGGCTCCATGGTGAAGCGGGTGCGCTCCCAATCGCAGCTCGCCCCGAGCTTCTTCAGTTGCTCCAGGATCACGCCGCCGTACTTCTCCTTCCATGCAAAGGCATGCTTCAGGAATTCCTCGCGGCCGATCGCGCTCTTCTTGATGCCCTGTTCGCCGAGCAAACGCACCACCTTCGCTTCAGTGGCGATACTCGCATGATCGGTGCCCGGCACCCAGCAAGCGTTCTTGCCTTGCATGCGCGCGCGGCGCACCAGCACATCCTGGATGGTGTTGTTGAGCATGTGCCCCATGTGCAGCACGCCGGTCACGTTCGGCGGCGGGATCACCACGGTGTACGGCTCGCGGTGGTCGGGCACGCTGCGGAAGTAGCCCTTGTCCATCCAGTGCTGGTACCACTTGCCTTCGGCATGCTTCGGTTCGAAATGCTTGGGAATCTCCATCGCTTGAAAATGAGGCCGCGAAAGTAGCCGGACCGCCCTAGCGGACAGTCCAAGCGCCCGCAGTTGTGAACGTTTCGTGAATTATGTCAAGCATCTGTTAGTTCAGCGCTGTCCTCTGGCGCCCTTGCCCATCATTGCCGGAAACGAACACCGATGCGAACACACCTGCTCCTTTTGCTGCTTTCTGGATCGCTCCTCTGCGCGGCGCAATCCGATTCGACCCGAACCCTTGGCCCGCTGATCCACTTTGCTTCAGTCGTGCACGATTACGGCACCATCGACAAAGGCGCCGATGGGCGATGCACTTACGACTTCACCAACAACGGTGATGCGCCACTGATCATCACAGCTTGCCGATCGAGCTGTGGTTGCGTAGTGGCCTCCTGCTCACGTGAACCTGTAATGCCCGGCGGCATGGGCACCGTCAGTGTTCGCTATGACACCAATCGCATCGGCCCCTTTCGCAAGACCGTGACCGTGTGGAGCAACGCGGTGAATGAGCCGACGGTGGTGCTTCATTTGAAAGGCGAGGTGAAGGGCGCACCCTGATCGCGGAGAAGTAGTGCGCAGGTATCTTGCCGCACCGCCATGCGCAGCAGCCCACTACGCGATGCACTCGAAACCATTGCCGCCAGCGATGGCCGCGATGTACAGCCCTTGGCCCAGCTGGTGCAGGCCCTTCGGCCTTCACGTGCCGAGCGCAAGCGCAACGAGTTCCCGCGCTTCCTCGCGCTGCTCCAGCTGCTCGAGCACCAAGAGGATCTCCGCGTTGGACTCGCGCGGTACGTGAAGTCTTACTTCGGCCCGAAAGCCATCGGGCGCACGCTCACCGATGCGGGCATGCCCAGCGGATCATTCTGGCATGAGTTGCGGCAACGCCTTACCTACAAGGTGCTGCCCTTTCAGCCACCGCCGGAAACGCTCGATCATGCGCTCATCAATGCCTTCTTCCAGGAGTCCGATGCCGATTGGGTGAGCGCCTTGCCCGATGATGCTGTTGCGCGCTTGCTTGAATTGCTCGGGATCGATGGCATCGATGCGCGCGACCGCAACAGCCTGCTGCTGCAAGAGCTCTTCTTCGCGGCCAAGGTGCTCGGTCTGCGCATCGCGGGCCGCGCATTCGATGGCGAGGTGCTGCGCATGGTGCCCGAGCACGCCAGTTTCAACAGTCCCTTCGTGCGGCTCGAGGATGAATTGGATCGTTACCTCGATCAACTGCGCATGGGCACGGTGAGCCGGCGTGCCGATGATGCCGCGCGCGTGCCGGTGATGGCCATCATCGCCGAATGCCATATTGCCATCGCCGATGCTTACCGCAACACCGAGCGGCTGGGCATCACCTTCCGCGTGAACCAGCACCTGATGCTGATGGAGCGCAAGCTGAAGCGGCTGGAACTTGTTCTGAACGCTATTGCACCCAAGGCCGAGATCGACGGACGCTTCGCTTTGGCGCGACTGTTCAAAGCATTGGTGCAGATCAGCAGCGGCCGCACGCGCGTGCTGGGCTTCATCAAAGACAGCACGCAAGTGGTGGCGCGCGAAATCACGCAGCATACTGGGCGCAAAGGCGAGCATTACATCACCAGCACGAAGCGTGAATACATGGCCATGCTGCGCAGCGCGTTGGGCGGCGGTGCCATCGTGGCGGTAGCCTGCGTGCTGAAAGCGTGGTACGGCTCCATCGAGGGCAGCCTCTTCTTCCACGCTTTCCTCTACAGCATGAATTACGCGATGGCATTCATCGCCATCTACCTGCTGCACCTCACGCTGGCCACCAAGCAACCCGCTATGACAGCCGCCACCATCTCACGCGCGCTCGATGAAGGTCGCCGCGATGGCCGAGTCGAATACGGTGCGCTCGCCGATCTGGTGGCACGCGTATGGCGCAGCCAGTTCGTCGCCTTCGTGGGCAACGTGGCCATGGCCTTCCCCGTGGGCGTGGCGTTGGCTTACGGTTGGAATGCGCTCTTCGGTCCGGAACTGCTGGAGCACAAGAGCGCCAAAATGATGCACGAGTTGGACCCGTTCCAATCGCTGGCCATCCCGCACGCTGCCATAGCGGGCGTTTTCCTCTTCATCAGCGGGCTCATCGCGGGCAGCATCACCAACGCGAGCATCCATCGCAACGTTCCGCAGCGCAGTCAGGAGCATCCGGCGCTGAAGCTGGTGATGGGCGCGGCATGGCGTCAGCGTTTGGCACGCGCGTATGAGAATCATGCGGGCGGCGTGATCAGCAACTTCTGGTTCGGCGTGTTCATGGGATCCGTGGGTGCTGTTGGCGCATTCCTCGGACTCTCGCTCGACATCCGCCACATCACCTTCGCGGCGGGCAACCTCGCGCTGGGGCTTGTGGGCAACGGCTGGACAACGACCGCCTACGTCGTATTCGCCTCAGTGCTCGGCATCGGCCTCATCGGCCTCTTCAACTTCCTCGTGAGCTTCACGCTATCGCTCTCATTGGCCATGCGCTCGCGCGGTGTGCCCTTCAGTGAGTTGCTGCGCATCGCGATCGCTGTGCGTGCACGATTCAGCGAGGACCCGAAGAGCTTCTTCCTGCCGCCGCGTGAAGCGCAACCGGAGGTTCTGCCCGATTCGGAATAGGTGGATGTCAGGAGCGATTGTGCCGTGCGACCAATGGGCATAACTCCACCATCATGCCCCATCCGCTCTCCTTCGCCGCGCTCTTTTCGCTTCTCACCGTTACGGGCATGGCCCAGGTCTCCACTGAAACGCAGCCGCGCAATGTGCTTCTGGAGGAATTCACGGCGATCAATTGCGGGAATTGCCCGGCGGGCCATGCGACGGCTGCCTCGCTTGTGGCAGCCAACCCCGGGCGCGTGGTGCTGATGAACATACACGCAGGCTCGCTCGCCGCTCCCAGCGGATCGCAGCCGGACCTGCGCACGGCATGGGGCACTGCGCTCGCGAGCACCTACGGGCTCTCCTTCACGCCGCAAGGCATGGTAAGCCGCAAGTCATACAACGGAACAACGCTCCTAGGCGCAACCTCGTGGAATGCCGCCTCGAATGCGCTGCTCCCGCAGAATGCCATCGTGAACATTGGCCTCATCGCGCAATATGATGCCGACACGCGCTTGCTGACGCTCGATGTGGAGCACTACTACACATCCGCCGGCTCTAGTGCTCCCGACCGCCTGCACGTGGTGCTCACGGAGGACCACATCACCGCATATCAAGCCAACTATGGAACGGGAGGAGCGCAACAGGCGTACGATCATCGTCACGTTGTACGCACATCACTCACGCCGAATGCCGGCGAAGCGCTCGGCAATGGACTCCAGGGCGAGAGCGGAACGAACAGCTACAGCTACACACTGCCAATGAATTGGAATGCGGCGAACATCCGTATCGTGGCTTTCGTGAGCGAGGCCAATGGCGAAGTGCACAACGTGTCCGAAGCAGCAGTGGTGGCTGGCAGCACCTTGATCTCAGAAGCACTGGATGACGTGAGGTTCATGCTCGCACCGAATCCGGCGAATGACATGCTGAGTTTGGTGCTGAGCGAGAAGGCTAATGGAGCCATCATCCTGCGTGATGCATCGGGTCGCATCCTTCAGCGAATCATCCCAGCGCCCGGACAACTTCAAATGGTCTTGAACGTCGCGGGCTACGCTGAAGGGCTCTACTTCGTGTCCGATGAGCGAGGCCGTGCAGCGCGCTTCGTCATCCAGCGCTGAATCACTCGCTGATGCGCTTGAGCACGGCCTGCTCGATGTGCGATGAACCAACTGGTTGCGATTGCTCATCGCGCAGCGCGAGCAGCCTGTCGATGGCCTTGCTCTGTCGCTGGTAGGCGCGGCACGCCGCGCAGATGCGCAGGTGCAGGTAAAGGCCGATGCGTTCCTTCAGCACGAGCGGCTTGAACGCGCGCTGCTCAAGCAGCTTCGTGGCTTTCAGGCAACTGGGATGCAGGGTAGCGCTCATGGCATGCGTTTCCGTTTGCTAGGGTCGATGCGTTCCTCGATGCAGGCGCGGAGGCGCAGTTTGGCGCGATGCACTTGTTGCCAATAATTGGCCTCGCTGAGCCCGAGCTCTTGCTGGATCGCTGCTGCTTCCTTCTCCTGCAAGTACTTCATTTCGATGGCGCCGCGCCAGCGCTCGGGCAGGGCATCGAGGCAATGCTGCAAGGCGCGCTGCATGCGCTCGGCATCGTCGTCGCCGAAGAGCGCGGGGTCGAGCGCGGGCGCGTGCTGCGCGAGCCAATGGCCGTTGGGGTCGAAGAGCATGGCATCCGGTTCGTCGGCCTCGGCCACCTCGCCTGACACTTTCACGCCTTCGCGGTACGCCTTGCGGTAATGGTCCATCAGCTTGTGCTTCAGGATCGCGAATAACCAGGTGCGCGGGCTGCTCTCACCTGCGAAACGGTGAATGGTCTCCCACGCGCTCACAAGCGCGACCTGAACGAGCTCTTCAGCGGTATCCGGATCCTTCACGCGGTTGCGCGCGAAGCGGAGCAGATCAGCAGTGTACTGCTTCACCCATTGCTCGAAGAGCTTTCGCCGCTCTGCTTCGGTATCCGTGGAATCCACGGCGCCAAAGTACAGGCGCTATTGCACCACGAAACGCTGGGCGAGCGCCCCGGCAGCTGAGCTCAGGCGAGCCACATAAGTGCCCGGACTTAGTTCAGCTCCAACGCTCGCGCTGCCGAAGCCGATGCGTTGCGCGTGCACCAAACGACCGGTGCCATCGTGGATCACGAGGTCCCCAACGGCGTTGGCGCGAATTCCGATCGGGCCTGATGACGGGTTCGGATAAATCGTGAACGCTGGCGGTGGTGCGGCTACCTCACCTGTGCTCACGGCGAGCATCAATGCGTTGAATGCATTGATGCGGCCATGCCCGTGGTAGTGGTCGAAGCCGGGCGTGTCCTCCAGCGGATTGCCTACTTGATCCTCGGCGGTGGCTTCGATGATGGCACGGATCTGCGCCGGCGTACGCGATGGCACTTGTGCCTTGAGCATTGCTGCAAGTCCCGCCACATGAGGCGAAGCTTGTGAAGTGCCAGACCAATACGCGGTGTACGACACATTGCTCGTATGGCTGAAGCCGTAGATGTAATCACCTGGCGCGCTCACGCTGATGTGCGGACCGTAATTGCTTCCGCTGGTCGCGCTCCACACGAAGGGCACAGCACGGTGGTCATTCGGCTTGGTCGCGCCAACGGCCATCACGCCATTCAGCGAAGCGGGGATGTAAGGCACGTTGTTGTTCGTGTTCATCATGCATGCCACCAAGAGCACATCGTTGGCAAGGCCGAAATCAACAGCCGCCTGCATCTCGGCCGAGGTGCCGGTGCCGCCCATGCTCATGTTGATGATGTCCGCACCGTTGTTGATGGCGTAGTACATGCCGGCGATCCACCAGCTGTAGAAGCCTTGGTTCGCGCTGTTCAGCGCTTTGATCACCATGGCTTTGCAGTTCAGGTCAACACCGGTGAATCCGATGCTATTGTTCCCATCGGCAGCCACGATGCTGGTGACGTTGCTGCCATGCCCTTGGTCATCCGTGGGGTCGTTGTCGTCGTTCGCGAAGTCCCAGCCCCGCACATCATCGATGTAGCCATTGCCATCATCGTCGATCCCATTGCCATCGATCTCGCCGCTGTTCACCCACAAGCGTTCGCCCCAATCGGGATGCTGCAAGCGCACGCCGCTGTCGATGATGGCCACGGTGACATTGGCGCTCCCTTGCTCAATGTCCCAAGCGCTCTCCATGTCGATGTCGGCGCCCGCGACCGCCGTTGAGAGGGTGAAGGTGCCATCGTTGTGCAGGCCCCATTGCTTGTAGTAGTGCGGGTCGTTGGGCACGAAGCTGCGGTCGCCGCCGCCTTCGCCGACCTGATCGATCTCTGCGCGCACCACATGGCCCATGCTGCGGTACTGCGCCAGGGCCTGCTGTGCATCGCTGCCCTGAGGAAGCTGCACCACGAAGAGGCGTGGCATTCCCGGCTTGGTCGGCGTCAGTCTCTGGATCCGCTCAGCATCGAGCATAGCGCTCAGTCGATCAATGGATTCGACACCCATCGCGGCCTTGGCGGTGATCGGCGGCGCCTTCATCTCAACAGCATCGGAAACGCGGATGATGATGCGGTTGCCGGATTGCGCGAGGAGCGCTGCCGGAAGCAGCAGAAGGGCAAAAGCGGAGAGTCGTTTCATAGGGAATGATTTGACGGTCGGTGAAAGTAGAGAAGCAACTCATGACGTCCAGCATCACGATTTCTCGTGATGGCCTCAGCCGCGCATCTCCTCTTCGAGTGTTCGGCCCTGATGGCCGGCTTTCCTTGGCACCAAGCTCATGGCATACTCGCTCAGCGCCGTGATGGTGAGGCTCGGATTCACGCCCAGGTTCGCGGGGATGATGGAGCCATCGAGGATGCGAAGCTCCGGATAGCCGAAGGCCTCGAAGCGCTCGTTCACCACTCCATCAGCAGCCGTTGCGCCCATCGGGCAGCCGCCGAGGATATGCGCGGTGCTGCTCATGTCAAGGAGCACTTCGGGCAGGGCGTTCATGGCCGTACCCCCGCTCTTCGCCGCATAGCGATGCATCACCTCCTGCCCCACGCCGATGAAGGCTGGGATGCGCTTGCCACCATCGCGCGCAACGCTCAACCTGCCGCCGAGAAGACCTCGCTTCCAACGCACGCGCACGGCATTGTCGAGGCTCTGCATCACCAGCAGGATGATACTGTGCTTGCCGAAATCGCGGCGCAGCACATTGAAGGCCTTGCGCGGTTGTGTCACGGTGTTCCAAATGCTCTTCGCCAAGCGCAGCAACGGATGCCCCTCGCCAGCGGCCATCACCGCAAGCAGTCCCATGGCACCGGATCCATCGCCGTACTTGACCAATTCGATGTGCGTGTGGGCATCGGGCTCGAACACGCGGCTGATGGCCACGCCGTGATTCACCTTCAACGGTATGCCGCTGATGCCGCAGAGCGATTCACTGTTGGTGCGCAAACTGGCGCCGAGCTGATCGGAGAGCGCAGGCAGCGTGCGCGATGCATGCTTCTGACGCATGAGCAGGTTGAGCGTGCCCATCACGCCAGCGCTCACTACCAAGCCTTTCGCGCGGAACACGCGCTGCTTGCCTTTCAGCAAGGAAGTTGAGCTCCGCGCATGCACGTGGTACACGCCGTCGATGTGCTCGATGCGCGTGACCTCGGTCTCAGCTTCGATGCGCGCGCCATAGCGCTCCGCGAACCAGAGGTAGTTCTTGTCGAGCGTGTTCTTGGCGTTGAAGCGGCAGCCCACCATGCAGTTGGCGCAGGCCGTGCATCCGGTGCGCTCCGGACCAAGTCCTTTGAAGTACGGATCGGTAGGCGTCCTCGCATCGCCGAGATAGACGCCGATGTGATCAACCGGCTTGTAGGTCTCGGCCTTGCCCATGTCGCGCGAGATCTCGGCGAGAAAGCGGTCCTCCGGTCCTTCTTGATCGTAGCGCGTGCTGCCCAGCATGAGGCGCGCGGTGGTGTAGTGGGGCGCGAGCCGCTCTTTCCAATCGCCGAAGCGCGACCAAGCCGGGTGGCGGAAGAAGTCGTCGCCCGGCATCATATGCGTGTTGGCGTAGATGAGACTGCCACCGCCCACGCCCGCGCCGCTGAGCACCATGATCCGGTTGAGCAATTGGATCTGCTGCGGACCGAAGCAGCGCAGCACAGGTGCCCAGAGGAATTTGCGCACGCTCCAGTTGGTGCGCGGGAAATCCTTTGCTGCCCAGCGCTTGCCCTTCTCCAGCACGAGCACGCTGTAGCCCTTCTCCGCCAAACGCATGGCGCTCACGCTTCCGCCGAAGCCTGAGCCGATGACGATGTGGTCGTATATCGGGGTGCTTGAGCTCATGCGCGAATTCGGATGCGATGCCGGTAAAGATGGCGTCTATCGCGTCTGCCACTGCTGGATGGAGCAGAGACTGGCACACATCCATCATTGCATCCCACCGCTCATCCAATGTAACCGAATCCGCACGGTCGAGCGTCTTAGTTTCATGCCCATGAACCCGACCACCATGCGACATCTACTGGCCGCAGCTTTGATTCTTCCTCTAACGGCTTGCGCACAACTGCCCGCAGAACAGAAATCCCAACTGGATGCCGTGATGGAGGAGCACTTCACAGCCGATGCACCGGGCGGCGTGGTGCTGGTGGCCCAAGGCGACAAGATCCTGTATCAACGAGCGCTGGGCATGGCGGATGTGGCCGCGAACAAGCCGCTGACCACGAACAGCGTACTGCGCATCGGCAGCGTGACGAAGCAATTCACCGGTGTTGCGATCCTGCAACTGGCCGAGCAAGGCAAATTGAAGCTGACGGACGAGATTCAACAGCACGTGGACTTCCCGAAGAAGGAGCACCCGATCACCATTGAGCACTTGGTGTCGCATACATCAGGCATCCCCAACTTCACGGACCTGCCGGGCTACAACGTGGACACCTACGGCAAGGACATCAGCATAGCGGCGATGGTGGACCAGTTCAAGGATCTGCCGCTGGAATTCGAGCCGGGCACCAAGTGGAGCTACAGCAACAGCGGCTACATCCTGCTCACTGCGATCATCGAGAAGGTATCGGGCCTATCGTGGACGGACTATGCGGAACAGCACCTGTTGCGTCCGGCGGGAATGACGGCCAGCAGCGCTTCGATCAACAGCGCCTTCTTGCCGAACGAACCGGGTCTTGGGTACCAGAAGGAAGGTGACACTTGGGTGCCAGCTTTCGCTGTAAGCCTGGCGTGGCCGCGCGGCGCTGGCGCCATACGCAGCACCGTTGGCGATCTATTGAGGTGGAACACGGCGGTACACAAGGGCAAGCTGCTCACGCCCGCCATGCGCGAGAAAGCGTTCACCGCCTTTCCACTCGCGGATGGTTCATCGAGCAACTACGGTTACGGCTGGATGTTCATGAACGTGCAGGGCAGCCCCACGCACGAGCACAGTGGCGGCATCAACGGATCCACCACCAACTCGATCTACCTGCCGAGGGAAGAGATCTATGTGGCCGTGCTGGTGAACCGCGAATCGGACGACGCCCACAACCTGGCCCCGAAGCTGGCCGCCATCGCCCTTGGCAAACCATACGGCGGTATCGAACAGCCGCTCACTGCGGAACAGGCGCAGCAATACACGGGTGTGTACGTGAACAAGGACGGCGTGGAGCGCTACATCACCTTCGATGCGCAAGGGCTGCACTCGCAACGCCAAGGTGGCGGGCGCTTCGATCTGCGCTACCTGGGCAACGACCGCTTCCTCTTCTCGAACGATGTCGTTGACCTCACCTTTCAGCGCACCAACGGCCAAGTGACCGGCGCGCTATTCCAGTCGCGCGACCGTGAAGAACACCTCACCCGCACCGACAAGCCCCTGCCCAAGCGCGAGGCCATTGCATTGAAGAATGCCGAGCTGCAAGCCTACGTAGGCGAGTACGAACTCGCACCGGGCTTCACGCTCACCTTCCGCGCCGAGGGCGATCGATTCTTCGTGCGCGCCACCGGCCAGCAAGAGATCGAGGTCTTCAGCTCCGCGCCGCACGAGTTCTTCCTCACCGTGGTGGATGCCAGCATGACCTTCCACCCGGAGGCGGACGGAAGCGCGCGACAGCTCACTTTCCGCCAAGGCGGTGAGATGCAGGGCACGCGTGTGAAGTGATGCACTTCGTGCTTCCTCTTGGCCCTATAGAAGGGTACCATAGATTCATCTTCATAACGTTGTCTTTGGGCATCTTTTATTGTCCATATCCTCTTTATCGATGCGTACTATGCACATTATTAATATTTGCGAGACAGTTCGTATTTTTGATGCGGTAAGACTACATTAGCAGCTGCAAAATCAATTTACGATGGCTTACGGCAACACTACCTGGAGCCTCTTCACCAATCAGCAAGCGGTAGAACAACTCGGCAAAGAATTGCGCCGCATGCGGCTGGAGCGCAACCTGAGCCAAGCCGAAGTAGCGGCCCGCGCCGGCCTGGATCGCACTACCGTTGTCAAACTGGAGGCGGGCCGGGCTGCCACCCTGCTCACCGTGGTGCAAGTGCTGCGCGCCATTGACCAACTCGAGCTCCTGGGCGCCTTCCACCAAGAGCCGCAGCCCACGCCTTACATGCTCGTTGAGGCCCAAGCCAACTACCTCAAGAAGCAGCGCAAGCGGGCCAGCCGCAAGAAGCCCACCATCGTGCCCCCAAAACCCAAGAGCACATGGTAACGCATGCCACCGTGAAGCTCTGGGGCAACCCTGTGGGCCTCGTGATCTGGAATGAGGCGGAGCAGCGCGCGCAGTTCCAGTTCGATCGGCGCTTCGCGCGCAGCGGCCTGGATGTGGCCCCGATCATGATGCCCTTGGACCAAGCCGATGGCGGCAACCATGTGTTCGCCTTCGAGAATGCGCGAGAAGACACCTTCAAGGGCATGCCCGGACTTCTCGCAGATTGCCTGCCCGACCGCTTCGGCGAGCAATTGATGAATGCATGGCTGATGAGCCAGGGCCGCCAGCCGGGAACAGCGAACCCCGTTGAGCGCCTGTGCTACACGGGGTCGCGCGGCATGGGAGCGCTGGAATTCGAGCCTGCGCACCATGAGATGGAGCCCTTGGGCGAAACACTGGAGGTGGAGGAACTGGTGAAAGTGGCCGGTCAGGTGCTGGATACGCGCAAGAAGTTCGTGACGCGCAAGTCGAAAGGGAAAGAAGAGGAGCTGCGCGAGATCATGCAAGTAGGCACCTCGGCAGGCGGCGCGCGCGCCAAGGCCATCGTGGCCTATAACGCCGATACCGGCGAGGTGCGCAGCGGCCAAGTGGACGGCCTCAAGGGGTTCACCTACTGCCTGATCAAGTTCGATGGCGTGACGGCCGATGAGCTCCGCGACCCCAAAGGCTTCGGCCGCATCGAGTACGCCTATTACCTGATGGCGCGTGAATGCGGCGTGGAGATGATGCCCTGCCGATTGCTGGAAGAGCACAGGCGCGCGCACTTCCTCACGCAGCGCTTCGACCGCGTGCGAGACGACAAGGGCAGGGT
The DNA here is from genome assembly GCA_049290175.1 of Flavobacteriales bacterium. Classification (GTDB taxonomy): domain Bacteria; phylum Bacteroidota; class Bacteroidia; order Flavobacteriales_F; family PHOS-HE28; genus PHOS-HE28. Next base: position 12,159 of record JBATND010000318.1, read on the forward strand.
ACACAAGCTGCACATGGCCACGCTCTGCGGTATGGCGCACATGGATTACAACGAGCCGCTGGCCTACAGCTACGAGCAGGCCTTCGCCGTGATGCGCCAGTTGGGACTGCCCTACCCCGCCGCCGCGCAGTTCTTCCGGCGCATGTGCTTCAATGCAATCGCCCGCAACCACGACGACCACACGAAGAACACCAGCTTCCTGATGGACCCGCAGGGCGATTGGCACCTTGCCCCGGCCTACGATATGACCTTCGCCTTCAATCCGGGCAGCATCTGGCTGCGGCAGCACCAGCTCAGCATCAATGGCAAGCGCATCGGCATCACGCGCGCCGACCTGCTCAAAGTAGCCAAGGACATGAACATCAAGAAGGCCGATGAGATCATCGGCGAGGTGAAAGCGGGCGTGCGCAAATGGAAGAGGCTGGCCAACGAGGCGGGCGTCCTGAAGAAGCAAGTGGAAGCGATCGGGGCGCTGCACCTGACGAGGCTATGAGCTGATAAGCCGAACGATGGGAAACGCTTCAAACGCTGTCGAGCGTCTGCAAGAGCTGCTACTCAGAATTCCCCCGCCTCCGCGATCAGCTCGGCTACATCCTTCACCACCACTTCGCCTTCCTTGTTGAAGTGCTTAACGCCATCGGTGAGCATGGTGTTGCAGAAGGGACAACCGGCGGCGATGATGTTCGGTGATGCCGCCAGCGCCTCTTCACTGCGCTCGTGGTTCACCTCGCGCGTGCCAGGCTCTGCTTCCTTGAACATCTGCGCGCCGCCTGCGCCGCAGCAGAGGCCGTTCTGTTTGCTGCGCTTCAGTTCCACCAGCGCGGCATCGAGCTTCAGCAGCACTTCGCGCGGCGCTTCGTACTCCCCATTGCCCCGGCCCAAGTAGCAGGGGTCGTGGAAGGTGATGCGCTTGCCAGCGAAGTCGCCGCCCTGCACGGTGATGCGCCCTTCCTTCAGCAGCGCGTTGATGAACTGCGTGTGGTGCAGCACCTCGTAGCTGCCGCCCAGCGCGGGGTATTCGTTCTTCAAGGTGTTGAAGCAGTGCGGACAAGCGGTAACGATGCGCTTCACGCCATAGCCATTCAGCACGGTCACATTCTGCAGCGCTTGCATCTGGAAGAGGAACTCATTGCCTGCGCGACGCGCGGGATCGCCGCTGCACGTCTCTTCCTGCCCAAGCACCGCGAACTTCACCTTAGCCGCATTCAATATGCGCACGAAAGCCTTGGTGATCTTGCGCGCACGATCATCGAACGAACCCGCGCAGCCCACCCAGAACAGGACCTCGGGGACTTCGCCAGTGGCGGCGAACTCGGTCATCGTTGGAACATGGAGATCCGTGCTCATAGGGAATGAAAAATGTAGAATGTAAAATGAAAAACGAAAAATGACCCGGAACCTGAACGTCCTTTCGACAGGTGTCGAGCATCGACCTCGTCGGAAGTCGCGCGGCGGCACAGTGTTCTACCTTCTACATTCTTCATTTCACATTCTACACTTTGGCCCATTTGCCATGGTCGACCCATAGGGTCGACGCTACAAATGGTGGGGCAATGATCATCATGCGTGCTGGGTCCATTCCATTCGCCGATCGGGACCGAAGGCCCATGGCGCGCCATTGTTCTCCACGTTGTTGAACATGCCGGTAAGGGCCGGGCGCGTGCTGCTCTCTTCCATCACCTTGTAACGGCGCATCTCCATGATGATGTTCACCGGATCGATGTTCACGGGGCATGCCTGAGTGCAAGCGTTACAAGTCGTGCAGGCCCACAACTCCTCTTCGCTGATGCGCGAGTGCAGGCTCTTGCCATCGTCTTCCCACTTGCCTTTGGCGTCTATCACCTTGCCGACTTCCTCCAGACGATCGCGCGTATCCATCATGATCTTGCGCGGGCTGAGCAGCTTTCCGGTGATGTTGGCCGGGCATTCACTGGTGCAACGGCCGCACTCGGTGCAGCTGTACGCATCGAGCAGGCTCTTCCAACTCAGGTCGAAGACATCCTTCGCACCGAAACGCTCGGTCATTTCAACCCCAGCCACCATGCGCGGCGCGGCGGGCTCCGGCGGCGGCACGCTGGGATCGATCATGCTCTTCACCTCGCCGGTGATGCGCGGCATGTTGACGAATTCGGTCTTCGGAGCGAGCTTGCTGTACCATACGTTCGGGAAGGCGAGCATGATGTGCAAGTGCTTGCTCACCACCAAGTAGTTCAGGAAGGCGAGGATGCCCACGATGTGCAACCACCAGCACACACGTTCGATGCCGATGAGCGTGCCGGAAAGCATCGCGGGGAAATTCAATGCTTCAGCGATCTTCCAACTCACGGGGTACGAACCGGCTTCAGGGTAATGCTCGATGCCGTGCTGCTGCAATGTGAAGTCGGCCGCGTTCATGGTAAGGAAGGCGCACATGAGCACGATCTCCGTCACGAGGATGATCATGGCATCCTTTGAAGGCCAGCCTTTCATCTCTGGCTTGTGGAAGCGCGGCAGTTGCAGCACAGCACGTCGAGCAATGAAAACCACGCAGGCCAAGAGCACGCCCACCGCGAGAATCTCGAAGCTGCCGATGAGGAAGTCGTAGAAGCCGCCGAGGAAAGCGCCGATGCGGTGCGTGCCGAAGAGTCCATCGATCACGATCTCGAGCACTTCGAGGTTGATGATGATGAAGCCCGCGTAGATGAGGATATGCATGATGCCGGCCACGGGGCGAGTGACCATCTTGCTCTGCCCCATGGCTACCAAGGCCATGGTGCGCCATCGCTCCGCTTTACGGTCGTTGATTACCTCGGGCTTGCCCAAATGGATGTTGCGACCGATGCGGCGCAGGTTGCGCGCGAACAAAGCGAGCGCTGCAATCAAAATGCTTCCGAAGAGCGCTTGGGCGATCATGGCTTCATGCGCTTATCGTCCTGCAGCGCCTGCTTGATGCGCTGCACGTCGCTATCGGTGAGCTTCGGCTGCTTATCCTTCTTGCCGAAGAGCGAAAGGTGTACGTAGCGATTCGGATTGAGGCGCAAGTCCTCGAGCAGCAGATCGAGTTCGTGGCTGGCCTGCTGCAGGTTGGTGTAGAGCGTATCGTTCTTCAGCAAGGCGCCCAGCGAACCCTCGCCTTGCTCCAAACCGGTCATCACGCCTTTCAACTTGCTGCTGGTCTCGGCGAGGTCGTTGAGCATCTGGCGCGTGCGCGGACTGGCTAATTCGCCGCTGAGGGTATCGAGGTTCGACAGCGTGGAGCTGAGACTGGCGTGATAGCTGTCGAGGTTGGCGGTAACACGGCGCAGATTCTCGAGCACAGCGTGCATGGTCACGCTCTCCGCAGCCATGAGCGCATCGAGGCGGCGGCTGGTGCTGTTGAGGTTCTCGAGGGTGCCACGGATGCTGGAGAAGCTGGCATCGATGTCTCCGACCGTGCTGTCGTTGAGCAGGCTCTGCATGGTGGTGAGCAGCGAATCGACGTTGGCGAGCATGGCTTCGGCCTTGCGCTTAAGCGGATCGATCTGTTCCCCCACCGCATCGGTAAGGCTCAGCTCCGTGTTGCCGATGAGCGTATCGCCGGCCTGCGCCAGCTCATCGCCTTGCCCGATTACGATCTTGAGGGCGCGGCTGAAGAGATCGGAACTGTAGATCTGGACCTTCGTGTCCTTCGGGAGCTTCAGCTTGCGTTCGTTCAGTTGGAAGCTGACCGCAATGCGGCCGCTGCCATCAGGCAGGAGGCCAGTGCCCACCACTTGGCCCACCTTGAAGCCATTGAGGTAAACCGGCGATGCCGAGCTCACGCCGCTGATGTCGTTGTAAACGACATGGAATACGTTGCGCTTGGTGAGCACATCGAGCCCGCGCAGGAAATTGATGCCGAAATAGAGCAGCACAAGACCCGCTATGGCGATGCCTGCGATGCTGTGCTCGCGTTTGATCTTCATGCTCCTGCCTTATCGGCCTTGGGCCAAATTAACCGCTTCCTGCAGATCGATCCGTTGCCCATCGCGGAAGGCTACGATGAAAGCGCCATCGAATCCCATCTCCTTGCACCGCCGCTGCAAGGTGCGTGCTTCATCCAAAGTGCGTTCGGCCCCCACCGTGTACTTGAACAGCCCTTGGCCCTTGTGCTCCTCAACACCGTCGAGGCCATTGAAGTTCTTCGCCTTGGGTTCGATGCGTTTGCTGCTGGTGGCGATCTGCACCTTGAAGCGCACGCCGCTCGCTGCGGGCTTCGGCTCTGGATTCACCGGAGGCTGGGGCTCCTTCACCACCACGCGCGTGCAGTCGGGCTTGGCTTCATTCACCGGTTCAACGGGCAACCCTTCCACAATAGCCTTGTACTCCTTGATGGCACGGTAGATGGCGCTGGCCATGTAGTCCTGCCCTTGATCCGTTTGCAGGTAATCCTCTTCCGTGGGATTGGTGAGGAAGCCCAGCTCGATGAGGACGGCCGGCATGGTGGTGTAGCTGATCACCAGGAAACCAGCCTGCTTCACGCCACGATCTACCCGGCCAACGCGGTCCTTGAACTGCTTCTGGATCAAGGAACTGAGGAGCAGGCTTTGATCGAGGTGCTTGTGCTGGCGCAAGCTCAGTTCAATCTGGCTCTCGGGCCGCTTGGGGTCGTAGCCGCCGTACTTCAGTTCGTGTCCATCCTCCAGCAAAATGGCGGCGTTCTCCTTCATGGCCACCTTCATGTTCGCGTCGGTCTTGTGCAAGCCCATCACGTAGGTCTCGCAGCCATGCGGATCCTTGCTGTCGTTGGCGTTGCAATGAATGCTGAGGAAGATGTCGGCCTTGGCGCGGTTGGCGATGTTGGTGCGCTCCATGAGCTCGATGAAACGATCGTCCTCGCGGGTGAACACAACCTTCACATCGGGATAGGTCTCGTTGAGGTACTTGCCGACCAGCTTGGCCACGTTCAACGATACATGCTTCTCGGTGGTCTTGTAGCGGCCGGTGCCCAGATTGCCGGGATCCTTGCCGCCATGCCCGGCATCGAGTACGATGGTCTTGATGCGATGCGGATCGCGGCCTTGCCCCACAGCGGCGCCAACGAGCACAAGGATCGTTAAGGCTGAAAGGAGATGGCGGAGCAGGCGTTCCAAGCGGCGCGGAGGGCGATGCGTACTTTGCGGGCCGCTCATCCGCGAGGATTCCCGGTCCATGCAGGCACCACGACGCATCCGGCCCCCGTGGCGCGAAGAAAGAAGCGCTGCCATGGGCGGCAGGTCGAGAGCGGTTGCAGTTTTCATCATTTTCCTGTTGATGTGCGTGGCCGGCGAGGCTGGCGCGCAGAAGCTCAGCGATGAAGTGCGTTACAGCGCCCGCGACAGCATCCGGTACGACCTCGCTGAGCAAGCCGTGTACCTCTATGGTGCTGCCAGCGTGCGCTACATGGGCACGCAGCTCACCGCCGAGCGCATCATCTTCAGCTTCAAGAACGAAGAGGCCATGAGCTTTGGTGCCCCCCTCGACTCCGCTTCGACTTCGCTCAGCGCAGGCGCTCGGGGGGACACCGAAGCGGGCACCATCGTAGGCAAGCCTCGGCTGGTGCAGGATGGCCACACCATCGATGCCGACAGCATCCGGGTGAACCTGAAGACCAAGGTGGGCATCATCCGCGAGGTGCGCACGCAGGAGCAAGAAGCTTGGGTGCATGCCGGGCTGAGCAAGCGCCATGCGAATGGCGAGGTGCATAGCCTGCGCGGCAAGCTCACCACCTGCGACCGTCCGAACCCGCACTACCACTTCCAGGTGAGCCGCATGATGGTGCTGCCGGATGATAAGATCATCAGCGGCCCGGCCTACATGAAATTCCGCAAGGTGCCCACGCCACTGGCCATCCCCTTCGGACTATTCCCGAACAAGAAGGGCGGTAGCAGCGGCGTGCTTATCCCCGTGTGGGGCAACAACCCCACGCTCGGCTACTTCCTGCTGAATGGCGGCTGGTACCAGCAATTAGGCGAGCGCGCCGACCTGAGCCTCACCGGCGATGTGTACAGCCGCGGCAGCTGGGCCTTGCGCGCCATTACCCGGTACCGTTCGCGCTATCGCTACAGCGGCAACCTGCAGCTCAATCACAGCACCTTGCTCAGTGGCGACCCGGAGTTCCCCGACTTCAGCCGCCAGCGCAACTTCTTCGTGAACTGGAGCCATCAGGTAGATGCGCGCGCCAGCCTCACCGACCGCTTCAGCGCCAGCGTGAACGTGGGCACCAGCAACAACTACCGCAACAACTTCAACAGCAGCGTAAGCGACTACCTCAGCAACACCTTCCAGAGCAACATCAGCTACACGCGGCTTTGGCCCGGCAAGCCCTTCTCGTTAGCCGTGAACGCCCTGCACCGGCAGAACACGCTCAACCAGAGCTTCGACATCACCCTGCCCGCGATCACCTTCAACCTGCAGCGCATCCTGCCCGTGCAGATGCTGCGTCCGGCGGGGGCAGCATCGCGCTGGTACGACCAACTCGCGCTCACCTACACCGCCAACCTCGACAACCGGTTGAGCACCACCGAGGAGCGCCTCTATATGGAGAATATCCCAGCGCTGGCGCGCGAAGCACGCAACGGCATGCGGCACACGGCGGCGATCACCACCACCTTGAAGAACCGCTACTTCGCCGTGAACCCCGAGTTCCGCGTGACCGACCGCTGGTACCTGGAGACCCTGCGCCGCACCTACCAGCCCGAAGCCGACACGGTGTTGACCGATACCGTGAGCGGTTTCCGCCGAGCCGGCGAATGGAGCGCGGGTGCCACGCTCACCACCAAGCTCTACGGCATGTACACCTTCAGGGGTGGCGCCATCAAGGCGATACGGCACACCATCACACCGAATGTTGGCCTGAGCTACCGCCCCGACAACAGCACGCGCATCGAAGGTCCCTTCGGCACGAACGGCTCGCTGGGCACCTATTCACCTTTCCAGATCGGCATCTACGGTGAGCCGAGCGTGGGCGAGAGCGGCTCGATCAACCTGGGCGTGATCCAGAACATCGAAGCGAAGGTGCGCGACAACAAGGCCATGCGCAGCGATACCAGCGGGCAAGGCGGCATCACCTTGAAGAAGATCAAGCTGCTCGACTTCCTCGGCATCAACAGCAGCTACGACATGTTGCAGGACAGCGTGCGCTGGTCACCAGTGGCCATAGCCGCGCGCACGCTCATCGCCAACGCCATCAACCTGAACGTGAACAGCACGTGGGACCCCTATGCCGTGGACTTCGATGGCCAGCGCACCAACCGCAGCGAACGCAGCGCTGGCGGGGGCTTGGCGCGCATGCTCTACACCAACGTGGCCCTCGGCGTGGAGCTGAAGAGTAAGCGATACGGGCAGGCACCGGACGCCAATCCCACCGCTAACCAAGTGGTGCAGGACAGCGACCCGTCCAAGGGCGCGCGCCAGAGCTTCAGCATGCCCTGGCGCTTGGGCGTGAACTACAGCTACGACATCAGCCGCGCCTACCGCGAGGGCACTTTCACGCAGGACGAGCGCAAGAGCGTGCTCTTCAACGGCGATGTGACCGTGCTGAAGCATTGGAAGCTGGGCGGGCAGAGCGGCTACGACCTCGTCGCCGGCGAATGGACACCCACGTCGCTCAACCTCTATTGGGACCTTCATTGCTGGGAGTTCAACTTCAACATCACGCCCATCGGCCTGCGCAAGAGCTTCATGGTGCGCATCAATGTGAAGGCGAGCATCCTGCGCGATATGAAGTATGAGCAGCGGCGGCCCTACGGCAACCAGAACAATCTGCTGTACTGAGCGGCTTTGAAAAATCTGATGCCATGGCTTCCCCCAACTCTATTTGCCCGCCTTTGCAATAGCCGCCAACCGCTCCACGTTGCTCCGCACGAAGCGCGGCTGCGTCCTGGAACCCGCACCGCTACTTTCACACCCACCACTTCCCGCCACCATGAACCTGCTGCCCCGCTTGTTGCGTGTGCTCGGACCTGCCGTGCTATGCGCATTCGTTGTTACTGCTTGCCGCAACAACGAGAAGGGCGCCCGCCCCGATGCGGCCTTCACGCCCTACATCCCCGCCTTCACCAGCGGGCACATCAGCGCGCGATCGCCCATCATCATCCGCATCGCTTCGGGCCAGCGCTGGCGCGATAGCTCGGCCACGGCCTTGCAGAAGCTCTTCGACCTGTCGCCCTCAGTGAAGGGCCGCACCGAAATGCGCGACGAACTCACCATCGCCTTCGTGCCCGAGGAGCGTTTGCAGCAGGACAAGACCTATCAAGTGCGCTTCCATCTAGGCCGCTTGATCGATGTGCCCAAGGGCCTTGACGACTTCCGCTTCGAGGTCACCACCTTCAAGCAGAGCATCGATGCGCGCGTGAGCGAGATGCAATCGCTGAGCGCCACCGATCTGAAATGGCAGCGCCTGATCGCGGGCGTGTACACCAGCGACGATGCCATCGGTGCCGACCTCGAAAGCTGCTTCACCGCTGTGCAGCAGGGCCGCAAATTGCCGCTCACTTGGGAGCACGAGCCCAACGGCCGCTACCACCGCTTCACTGTTGATAGCGTGCTGCGCGGCGACGATCCCTCGCGCGTTGACATCAGCTGGGACGGCAAAAAAATCGGCAGCAGCGATGCCGCCACGCTTCCGTTCGATGTGCCCGCCATCGGCCAACTCACGTTGGTGAGTTCCACCACGTTCAGCGATGGCGAGCAATACGCCACCTTGCTCTTCAGCGACCCCTTGGACCCCAAGCAGGACCTACGCGGTCTGGTGGGCATCGCCGGCGCCGACAACATCCGCATCGCGCACGATGGCAACAAGCTCGTGCTCTATCCCGCCAAGCGGCTCAGCGGCAAGCAGGATGGCTACGTGAGCGCCGGGCTGCGCAACGTGAATGGACGCAAACTGGGCAAGGACATCAGTATCGAATTGGAGTTCGAGGAACTGAAGCCCGCGGTTCGCTTCACCGGCAAAGGCACCATCCTGCCCAGCACCGATGGCCTGCTCCTCCCCTTCCAAGCCGTGAACCTGAAGGCCGTTGATGTGCGCGTGATCCGCATCCACGAGAGCAACGTGGGCCAGTTCCTACAAGTGAACGAGCTCGATGGCAGCCGCGAATTGGCACGCGTGGGAAGGCTCGTATCGCGCAAGACCATCAGCCTGAGGACCGCGGACAGCCCCGATCTGGGCCGATGGAACACCTACTACCTCGACTTCGCCGATCACTTCAAGGCCGAGCCGGGCGCCATCTATCGCGTGGAAGTGAGCTTCGGCAGGCACCAGAGCGTTTATCCCTGCGAGAGCGGCGATCCGATTGAGCAGCCGCGCGAGAAGAGCTGGGAGGAAGAGCAGAGCGCGTACGACCACCACCAGGACTACTGGTACTACGACGACTATGACTACTATGACTACGACGAGGACTACAACTACCAAGAGCGCGAGGATCCCTGCAAGGCCAGCTACTACTACCGCAACACCACAGCAGCGCGCAATGTGCTCGCCAGTGACATCGGCCTGATCGCCAAAGCGGGCAACGACGGCAGCCTGCTCATTGCCACCAGCGATCTGCGCACCGCGCGCCCGCTGAGCGGCGTGAAACTCGATGTGCTCGACCTGCAGCGCAAGAGCATGGGCCAAGTGGTCACCGATGCCGAGGGCCTGGCCACACTGCCCGCCACCAAGCACAAGCCTTCACTGCTCGTTGCGCAGAAAGGCAGCCAGCGCGGCTACCTCAAGCTCGATGACGGCGGATCGCTGAGCGTGAGCAGCTACGATGTGCAAGGCGAGCAGATCGAGAAGGGGCTAAAGGGCTTCCTCTATGGCGAACGCGGCGTGTGGCGTCCCGGCGATTCGCTTTACCTGAGTTTCATGCTGCAGGACCCGAAGCGCACCTTGCCGAAGGATCATCCCGTGGTGCTGGAGATCAGCGATCCACGCGGGCGATTGGATCAGAAGCATGTGCGCACCACCAGCGTGAACGGCGTGTACAGCTTCCGCTGCGCCACTTCGCCCGATGCGCCCACCGGATACTGGAACGCCGTGGTGCGTGTGGGCGGAACGGCCTTCCACAAGAGCCTGCGGATTGAGACGGTGAAGCCCAATCGACTGAAGGTGCTGCTCGATTTCCCCGATGGCCCGTCGGGCAGCGAGGATCAGCGGCTGAGCGCAGACGGCAGCACCACCATCAAATTGCGAAGCTATTGGCTGCACGGCGCGCCCGCGAAGAACCTGAAGAGCCGCGTGACGGTGACCATGGGTTACGGCAATCCTGAGTTCAAGGGCTTTGAGAAATACAACTTCAACGACCTGCGCACCTGGGTGCCCGATGAAGAGCAAGTGGCCTTCGAGGGCCAACTGAATGAGAAGGGCGAAGCCTCCTTCGACCTCGACCTGCACATGGGCCGCAGCGCGCCCGCCGTGGTGCAGACCAACATCGTGACGCGCGTGTTCGAGGCCGGCGGCGATGCCAGCATGGACCGTGTGAGCGTGCCCTACTACCCCTACACCAGCTATGTGGGCGTGCGCGCGCCCGAATCGCGCAACAACTGGGGGACGCTGATCACCGACACCACCTATCAGTTCAGCGTGGCGTGCGTTGACCCCAAGGGCAAGCCCATCGCGGGCCACCAACTGAAAGCGCAGATCTATAAGCTCAACTACAACTGGTGGTGGGATGGCAGCATCACCGGCGCGGCCAGCTACATCTCATCGCCCAGCGTGGAATTGCAACAGGAGCACGAGCTCACCACCGATGCCAAGGGCAACGCCAAACTCAAGTTTCGGATCGATCGCCCGCAATGGGGCCGCTTCGCCGTGCGCATCACCAATCCCGCTAGCGGCCACGCCACCGCTTTGCAGGTGTACATGGATTGGCCCGGCTGGGAAGGCCGCAGCCGCAGGCAGGATCCCGATCAGGCCGCCGTGCTCAGCTTCAATGCCGACAAGGAGAAGTACAATGTGGGCGACAACTGCACGCTGATCATTCCCAGTGGTGGCACGGGCCGCGCGCTCGTGAGCCTCGAGACCGGCAGCCGCGTGCTCGATGCCGTGTGGGTGGACCTGAAGAACAAAGAGACGCGCCACAGCTTCCCCATCACCGCCGACATGGCGCCGAACGTGTACGCGCACGTGATGCTCATACAACCGCAAGAGCTCACGCGTCCGGTGAAGGACGGCGGCAAGGGCAACGACCTGCCGATGCGCTTGTATGGCGTGATCCCGATCAAGGTGGAGGATGCACAGACGCACCTAGCGCCAGTGATCGCCGCGCCCAAGGAAATCAAGACCGATGCGCCATTCAGCGTGGAAGTGAGCGAGAAGAACGGCAACAGCATGACCTACACGCTCGCGATCGTGGATGAGGGCCTGCTCGATCTCACGCGCTTCAAAACGCCCGATCCGTGGAAGAGTTTCTATGCGCGCGAAGCGCTGGGCGTGCGCACGTGGGACCTCTACGACCAAGTCATCGGCGCGTATGGCCGGCAACTGCAACGCGTGCTCGCGCTCGGCGGCAGCGACGATGCGGGCAAAGGCGACGCCGCGCGCGCGAACCGATTCAAGCCCGTGGTGCGCTTCGTTGGTCCATTCAAATTAGAGCGTGGCAAGAAGGCGAAGCACGACTTCACCATCAGCAATTATGTAGGCAGCGTGCGCATGATGGTGGTGGCCACCGACGGCGAGAAAGCCTACGGCAATGCCGAACAGGCCGTGCCCGTGCGCAAGCCCTTGATGGTGCTGGCCACCTTACCGCGCGTCCTATCGCCCGGCGAGACCGCCGACCTGCCCGTGACCGTCTTCGCCATGGATCCGAAGGTGAAGGATGTGAACGTGAAGATCGAGCCGAACGACCTGCTCATCCCAGACGGGCCCGCGCAGAAGACCATCCGCTTCAACACCACGGGCGACCAGGTGGTAAGCTTCCGCGTGAAGGTGAAAGAGGCCGTGGGCGTGGCGAAATTGAAGGTGAGCGTGAGCGGAGCCGGTGAGAGCGCGAGCGAGAAGATCGAGTTGCAGGTGCGCCTGCCGAATCTGCCCGCCACCGAAGTGACGGAGGGCCTTGTAGATGCAGGCAAGAGCTTCAGCGCGACACCCGTGGCGCTTGGCGTTGCCGGAACGAACAGCGCATACCTCGAGATCAGCAGCATACCGCCCATTGATATGGGCCGTCGCCTGCAATACCTGCTCGACTATCCGCACGGCTGCTTGGAGCAGACCACCAGCAAAGCCTTCCCGCAACTCTTCATCGCCAAGGTGATGGAACTGCCGCAGCGCGGCGAGCAGATGGCGCGCACCAACGTGGAAGCCGCTTTGCGGAAGATGGTGCAATTCCAACGCGCCGATGGCGGCTTCAACTACTGGCCCGGCGGCGACCACTACGACACCTGGACTTCGATCTACGCCGGCCACTTCATCGTGGAAGCCGATCGCGCCGGCTACGCCACGCCCGGCAACGTGAAGAGCAACTGGCTCGCCTTCCAGCGCAAGATGGCCCGCGAGTGGAACGGCGTGGTGCAAGAAGGATGGAGCCGCAACGGCACGCAACTCACGCAAGCCTATCGCCTCTATGTGCTCGCCTTGGCGAAAGCGCATGAGCTGCCCGCCATGAACCGCTTGCGCGAGCAGAGCGATCTGGGCCTGCAAGCGAAGTGGATGCTCGCCGCAGCGTACGCCCATGCGGGCCGCAAGGATGTGGCTCAACAACTGGTGAACGGCGCCAGCACCGTGGTATCGCCGTACACCGAGCAGTACTGGACCTACGGCAGCGACCTGCGCGACGAAGCCATGATCGTGGACGCGCTGATCGCCATGGGCGATATGGAGAAAGCCGCGCCCGTGGTGCAGCGGATCGCGAAGCGGCTGAGCAGCAACGATTGGTGGAGCACGCAGAGCACCTCCTTCGCATTGCTCGCCGTGAGCCGCCTGGCCGAGAAGGGCCAATTGGGCAAAGGCATGAGCTACGCTCTCACCATCGATGGCAAGCGCACCGAGAAATTCAGCGAGCGCGCCATCTGCCGCATCGACCTGCCCACACCCGACGGCAAGAGCACTGTGAAGGTGGAGAACACCGGCAAGGCGCTGCTCTACGCGCGGCTCGTGCGCACGGGAACACCGTTAGGCGGCCAAGAGAAGGCCAGCAGCAGCGGGCTCAACCTATCGGTGAGTTACCAACTCATGGACGGCACGCCCGTGGATCCATCGCGCATGGAGCAAGGCACCGACTTCATGGCGCTGGTAACCCTCACGCACCCCGGCGTTACCGGAGGCTATCAGCAGCTCGCGCTCTCGCAACTCTTCCCCAGCGGCTGGGAGGTCCGCAACACGCGCTTGGAAGGCACATTGGCAGGTGCGGCGCAAGGCCCATTCACTTATCAGGACATCCGCGACGACCGCGTGCTCACCTATTTCCACTTGTGGAAGGGCCGCAGTCACACCTACCGCGTGCTGCTCAACGCCAGCTACACGGGCCGGTACTACTTGCCCGGTGCGCATTGCGAAGCCATGTACGACCACACCATCAACGCCCGGAGCATGGGCAAGTGGGTGGAGGTGGTGAAGGCGGGCGGGGAGGTGGCGGAGAAGTAGGCGCGAGTGCTGCATTGCTTGGGGCTTGCGTGACGGTCAGATTGCCGAAGCTTGAGGTATTGGCACCTTGACCAGCCAATCTGTGGCAACCCTGATTGCGTGCCGTCAAGTACGGTAGGTATCAGCATCACTTCGCCATACCTCGATCGCGGTATTCCACCGCAACCAATCCGTTCGGACCTTCGCGGCCCTTCCATGGAAGCAACACGCACGCGAACCATCGGCCTGGACCAATTGCCCGAAGGCAGCTGGGCCACGGTTTCCGGCGTAACCGTGCCCACCGATGCGGCTGAGCGCAATCTCGTGCTGCGCCTGATGGAACTAGGATTCGTGCCCGGTGAGCGCGTGCTTATGGTGCGTGAGGGACGCACCGACCGAGACCCATTGGCTCTGCGCTTGGGTCATACCACATTCGGACTGCGCCGTCGCGAGGCAGCCTTCATCCAAGTGACCCCTTCCGCTTAGATGAGCGCTGCCACTGCTTCCCTACCGCAACGCATCGCACTGCTGGGCAATCCGAATTGCGGCAAAACGGCGCTGTTCAATCTGCTCACCGGCAGCAGGCAGAAGGTGGCCAACTACGCTGGCGTTACTGTAGAGCGCAAGGAAGGCGTGATGCACACCTCCAGCGGAAGGAGAATCACCGTTCTCGACCTGCCCGGCGCATACAGCCTCAACGCGCTCAGCAACGATGAAGCCGTGACGCGTGATGTGATCACAGGCCATAGCAAGGAGGTGTTGCCCGACCTGCTCGTTTGCGTAGCCGACGCCACCAACCTGCGATTGCATCTGCGCCTGGTGCTCGAGGCGCGACAACTCGGCTTGCCGCTGGTGGTGGTGCTGAACAAGATGGATCGCGCCAAGCAGCTCGGCATCGTCATCGACCAAGCCTTGCTCGAGCGCGAATTGAACCTGCCCATCGTGGAGACCGTGAGCGTGCAAGCCCACGGCGCCGATGAGCTGCGCGCACTGCTGGATGAACCGCTTCGCGTAGCGCCGCCCGGGCATTGGAAGCCCCCCGGCGTGGAACAGGTGCTGGCCACGCAGCGCGATGTGCTCGGCATCTTCAACCGCACCGTCACTTCGCCCACGATCGACAAGGACCCGAGCATCCGCATCGATCGTTTCCTGATGCATCCGGTGTGGGGCTTCGCAGTGCTCGCGCTCGTGCTCTTCGTCACCTTCTTAGCCGTTTTCTCCGGCGGCGACGTGCTCTCCGGCTGGATCGAGGATGGCTTCGGAGCGATCGCCAGTGCTGTGGAAGCGAAAATGGCCGACGGACCATTGCGCGGCCTCTTGGTCGAAGGCATCATCGGCGGTGTGGGTGGCGTGATCGTCTTCCTGCCGCAGATTCTCATCCTCTTCCTGTTCATCCTCGCGCTCGAAGCATCGGGCTATCTGCCACGCGCGGCCTTCCTGCTCGACAAGCCCATGAGCGCTGCCGGTCTCTCGGGTCGCTCGTTCATCCCATTGCTCAGCAGTTTCGCATGCGCCATACCGGGTATCATGGCCACGCGCACCATCAGCCATTGGCGCGACCGGCTCACTACCATCCTCATCGCACCGCTGATGGCCTGCTCAGCGCGCATCCCCGTGTACACGCTCATCGTGGCGGCGCTCTTCCCCGATGATGCCATGGCCGCAGCGCTGGTGATGGTAGGCCTCTACGTGCTCGGCATCGTGGCGGCCATGACTGTTGCGTGGTTCATCAAGCGCAGCGACAAGGGCGCCGCACGCTCTCCGCTGATGATGGAACTACCCGCCTACCAATGGCCCGACCTGCGCAGTCTCGTCATCGGGCTGTGGGAGCGCGCCATGATCTTCCTGCGCCGCGTGGGCACCATCATCCTTGCGATCACCATCGTGATGTGGGCGCTCTACACCATCCCTTCGCCACGCAATAACGACCATGGTGCGCAACGCAGCCTCGCTGGCGAAATGGGCCATGCGCTGCATTACGTGTTCGCGCCCATCGGCTTCAACGAGCAGATCTCTTTCGCGCTGGTGCCCGGCATGGCTGCGCGCGAAGTGGTGGTGAGCGCGCTGGGCACCGCATACGCCATGGATGGCGAAGAGGGCGATGTGGAAGAGCAGCTGCGCGAACGCATCGAGCGTGAATGGCCACTGGCCACCAAGCTCTCCTTGCTGCTATGGATGGTGTTCGCGCCGCAATGCCTCAGCACCTTCGTCGTGGTGAAACGCGAGACCGGCTCGTGGAAGCAGATGTGGAACATGGGCGGCTACCTTTTCGGGCTGGCTTACCTTGCAAGCCTCATCACCTATCAGCTCACCGCATTCCTCACTGCGCCATGATGCAGACCGTGATCGCCATCGCCATCGTGCTCGCCGCAGCGGGTTATCTCGCGTGGGTGTGGGCGCCGAAGCGGAAGTCCCTTGCAACAGAAGTATCCGATGATGCTTGCGGCACCTGCAACAACTGCAGCGGTTGCTCGCGCGGCTGACTCCAAGTCGTCACAAGCGGCTCACGACCTCCTCGATCCCGTCCTTCAGCTTCTCGCAGGCCCGTACGGTATCCATCAGCAACTCGGCGCGCGGCGTAAGCGTGCTCTCGCGCAAGGCATCAACTTGTCTCACGAGATCCGCGCAGCGCGGCTCGCTTGCTATTCCTCGCTCCATCTGCGCATCGATGTCGGCGATGAGGGCCTCGTCGATGCGGCCGTGGCGCAGTTCGGTCTGGAGCATGAGCACTGTGCGGCGCAGGGTGCGAAGGGCGCGAGCGAGGGCGAGGTCGGTCATGAGCGCGGCGAAGATGGCGATCGGCACCAACGCTGCCACTTGAGTGCGTTGCAGCTTTCCTAGAATCTTCTTCAACAAGTTGAAGTGTCGGTCGGGCAGTTAAAAGCCGATGTTATCCGGTCGTTAGGTTTGCCTGCCTTCCATGTTACCGCAAGCGGCTGTTCCTTGTGCAGTGCAAGTGGAGGTCCTCGACTGATGCGTTACAAGATCTTGGGTGCCGCGCTGTGCTGCGCGCTGCTGGGAACCGATGTGCAGGCGCAATGCTGCGACCACACGCTGGCCATGCAGGACACTTACGGCGATGGATGGAACGGTGGCAATCTGCAAGTGCGCATCAATGGCGTGCTCATCGGCACCTACTCCGCGAGCGGCAACGGATCGATCGCGAACTTCGAGGCCTGCAACGGCGATATCATCCTGCTCACATACACCGCCGGTACATGGGAGGAGGAGAATAGCTATCAGCTCTATGGTCCCGCCGGCAACGTGCTGCATGCAGCAGGTCCGAATCCGCCCGTAGGCCAGGTTTGGAGTGGCACCACCGATTGCGACGCGACCGTGCTGCCGGGCTCCGTGCCCTGCGCCGCACTCCCCATCGATACCGCCAATTGCGTGCTGGTGAACAACAGCGGAATTGCAGGCTCTGGCATCTCCGCGGGCTGCGCCAACTACCAAGGTGGCGACTTGTGGTACAGCATGGTGGTGCCTCCTTCGGGCACTGTTGTAGTTCACACCCAGAACACCGGAGGGCTGAACGATACCGGTCTCGCCCTGTGGACCGGCCCCGACTGCTTCTCGCTGACACGACGTGCCTGCGACGACGATTCGGGTGTGGACTACTTCTCACGGATACACATGCAGGAGCTCACGCCGGGCGATCTGCTGGTCTTCCAGGTCTTCGGCTACGGCGGTGCAAGTGGCGCATTCGAGCTGTGCGTCGCGGACCCGGGCACCATAGAAGTGATCAGCTCGGAACTGCCCATCATGCTCATCAACACCAACGGGCAGAGCATCCCCTTCCAAGGCGGGATCACGGCCCAGATGGAATTGAAGTACGCTGGCCCCGGCAACCTCACCTTCCTCAGTGGACCATCGAACCAGTACAATGGCCAGGTCTCCATCGGCGTGCGCGGCGCCACATCCGCGGGCTATCCGCAGCGGCCCTACAAGATGGAGACGCGCACCAGCAGCGGCGCGAACAACAACGTGGCCTTGCTGGGCATGCCCGCCGAGAACGATTGGGTGCTGCTCTCCAACTACAACGACCGCTCCTTGGTGCGCAACGCGCTGGCCTTCCACTTGGCGCGCAGCATGGGGCAGTATGCGCCGCGCGTGCATCTCTGCGAAGTAATCCTGAATGGCAACTACCGGGGCATCTACACCTTCGGCGAGAAGATCAAGCGCGACAATGGCCGCGTGAACATCGCGCGGCTGGACACCAACGAGATCTCGGGCGATGACCTCACCGGCGGCTACATCCTCCAGCAGAACCTGCGCGGCACCAACGACAGCTTCGAGTCCAACTTCTCACCCATCGACCATCCCGGCTTCGATGTGCATTTCCTCTACGAGTACCCATCGGCCGATGATATCGTTGCGCAGCAGCGCGCCTACATCGCCAGTTTCATCGATAGCCTGGAGACTGCGCTGTACAGCCCCGCATTCGCCGATCCTGTTATCGGCTACCGCCGCTACCTCGATGTGCCCTCCTTCATCAACTACTTCCTGGTGAACGAGGTGGCGCGCAGCAACGATGGCTTCAAGAAGAGCGTGTTCTTCCACAAGAACAAGAACAGCAATGGCGGCAAGCTGAAGGCCGGGCCGGTGTGGGACTTCGATTGGGCGTGGAAGAACATCAACGAGTGCAACGTTGTGCAAGGACCGAACGGTTCGGGGTGGTCGCATCGCATCAACGATTGCCCGACGGACAACTACTCCACCGGTTGGATGATACGCCTGCTGCAGGACAACACCTTCACCACCGAACTGCGCTGCACCTATGAGTACGAGCGCTTGCACTCGCTGAGCCAAGCCTCCATCGATGCCTTCATTGATAGCGTGGGCACCTTGGTTCAGAATGCGCAAGCGCGACACTTCCAGAAATGGCCCATCCTCGGCATGTCAGGTCCTGCGCCTGAGAGCGGTCCATTCGCCGCCACCTATGCGCAGGACCTGCAATTCCTGAAGCAATGGATCGCCACCCGTTTGGCCTGGTTGGACAACAACATCCCCGGCTTTTGCAGCGGCGTAGGCGTTGCCGATGCCTCAGCAAATGACGCACTGCGCGTGTACACCGAAGCCGGCACCGGCCGGGTGAGCTTCGTAGGCAATTGGTCAGCAGGGAATCACCACCTGCTCATCCACGACATGGCGGGCCGCGAAGTGCGCAGCATTCCCATTGCCCAAGGCGCTAGCATCGTTGACCTGAACCTGGATCGCAGCGGCACGTACATGCACACCCTCTTGCGCGATGGCTTGGTGGTGAGCCGTGGCAAGTTGGTGGCGGTGCTGTAGAGCCAAGCTCCGATGCTCATGCCAAGCGAATCACCGCAGCTCCAGCACCTGCCCCTCTTCCACCCAGATCTGCGACCGCACGCCTAATTCACCTCCGGGTGTGTTCGCGATGATCTCGAGTGCGCCAATGATGGGTCGTCCGTACTCCAGCGTACGGTATACAAGTGCACCATCTATGTCATCCGCAGCGAAGGCCCAGCCTAGCGGCTCATCGGGCAGCCCGAACGGATGGCTCACGAGCGGTATGAACACGCGTTCGTCCTCCGAAGGGACCCACACGAACACGTTCCCTGCTAGGCCTTTCGCCAACCGCTCTGGCGTGAGCACCTCTTCCTCACGCAGACGGAAGGGACCCAGCACGCCCCAGCGTTCACGAGTCATCAGCAGCATGGAACCTGGCAAAGGAGATAAGCCGCGGACGAAGTGCCCCGGTCCTCCGATCCCATTCACAGGCTCGAATTGCCCGATGATGACAATGTCATCCACCTCATCACCATTCAAATTCACGTGTTCATCCGGAGGGATGCCCGCAGGTATGATCACCTGCGGTTCCACCGGTTCATGGCCGAAGTCGAAGAGCGGATCCCGGATGATGGGCTCCTGCGGAAGCGGATCGCCTTCCTCACCATAGCCGTTCGGCACACGCACCGCATGCTTCGTCCTGACCACCACGCGACCAGAGGGATATGGGAGTTCGAATTGGAACGCCGCGATGCTCGTACCGCGCTCGTTCGCGCTGCGTAGCACCAGCGTGAGCCCGTCGTGATGGTCGCCGGTCCCGTACCAGCCGTCCTGATCCTTGCCGATGGCAGGGCCGAAAGGGCGCTCCAGCAACCAGAACTCCGTGGGGTGGTCCTCATCGGTCCAGCTCAGTTGCTTGAAGTGGATGCGCGCTGAGAGCAGACCGGTATCGAGCCGTGTGCTGTCTTCTAATGTGTACCAGCGCTGGTTGCTCGGTGTGTTCCACATCAACACGGCGTTGCCGCTCAGCGTGCGCACGCCCAGCATGTACTTGCCCAAGTATCCAGGTTGCTCGGAATCAGTGATGTGTATTGTTCTTGACATGATCAAGAGATCCGCTCGGCCGTCGCCGGTCACGTCCACGTATTCATCAGGCGGTGGGCCGGGGATGATGCGGGAGTCCTGTGCCTGGACTTGCTGAAACAGGCATAAGAACGGCAGCTGCAGGAAAAGGAACCGCGGCGAGAACGGAGCATGGCGGAACCGTCCCATCAATGCAGCACGATGATCCGTTGACGTGCATCACCGCGATGCACCAGGTAGCTGCCTGGCGCCCAACCTGCGCAGTCGATCGTGATCGTTGTCGCCGGTGCGTTCAGGTGCATCACCTCCCGACCAAGACCATCGAGCACGCGCACATCCCCGATGACCGCACCGTTCTCCGCGTGGACTGTGAACCGATCGTTCGCTGGAACAGGTGCAATGTGCATGGATGGCCCGCTCAGCAAAGGCGGGACACTGGTCGTCAGATCATCGCTCTTCACCAGGAAGGCTGCATCACCCTCCAACGCGGCCAGTGGTGCGAAGGTGATGGAACCGGTGTAGGTTCCGGTCACGTACAGACCACCAACCGCATCACACGCGAGATCGCCCGCCCCGCGCGGCCCTTGAGCACGGTCGGCGAACACTTCCTGGATCACACCATCCGCATCGTAATGCGCCACGAACAGCCCGTAGAACTCAGCATTGCCATTGTTCGGGAACACGATGTTGTCGAAGGTGCAGCGCGACTGGAAGACGCCACTGGCCCAGACATGGTCGTTCGCGTCCACGGCCAGGTCGTTGAACTCATGGCTGAAGCTGGTATCGCCTGCACGACGCCCCCAAAGCGCTGTGCCATCAGGGCTCATCTTCCAGAGGGTCATCCGGTAATTGCCATTTGATCCCGCGAAAGGGAGATCGATGCCGTCAATGACATGACCGCCTTCACGCGTGGTGGCCACCAGGATGTTGCCTTCACTATCCGTGGCTAAGGAGCGGATCTCGTCATAGTTGGTGCCGGCCCAGGTCCGCACCCACACTTCCTCACCATCCGGGGTGTACTTCACCACGAAGGCATCGTCGCTCTGCCCGCTGGGCATGAAGTTGGGGAGGGTGTCCGTGGCGAAGTAGGCGGTGTCGCCACGGAAGTCACCGCCGAGGTACACACTGCCGTCCGGTGCCAAGGCGAGCGCATCGCAGGTCGTAAGTCCAAGGCTGTTATCGCCCGTGCATTGCGGCATCAGTGACCAGATCCCGTTCCCTTCTGCATCCAGCTTGATCAGGAAACCCTGTTCGCGGCCATTGCAGCCTTGCAGATCCGGAAGGCCCGGCACTACGAGCGCGGTCTTGTACTGTCCTGCCACATAGAGGTCGTTGTTGGCATCGACCACGATGGCGCGGCCCCATTCCAGGCCACTGCTCGCGGACCAGCCGTAGCGCTTCGCCCACAGGACATTGCCGTTCGCGTCGTATTGGGCCACGAGCACATCCATATTGCCCTGCCGGTTCAGCGTGGTGCTGCCCAGTGTGATGCTCGGACTTTGGAAGTAGCCGGTGATCGTGATGCGGCCTTCACCATCCACGGCCACGTCGAACGCATCGTCGAAGTTGGTGCCACCCGCACTGCGCACCCAGAGCGGGGTACCGTCGGGGCCGAACTTGGCCACATAGATGTCGCTTTGTCCGTTGCTCGTCAATACGGGCAGCGTACCGATGTTCAGTTCGCCGTAGAAGCTGCCGCAGACCACCGAGTTACCTGCTGCGTCGACCACCAGGCCACCCACCGCCGGTTGGATCTCGCTGGTGTATTGGCGTGCCCATTGCCAGTTGAACTGGGCGTAGAGGAACACGTGGAACGAGAGTCCCAGAAGGGAGAGGAGAATTCGGTTCATGGGGTGTAAAGGTCTAGGTCCCGTTGGCGTTGTTATTGCACCACGAAGGCTTGATCAGCTGGCACCAGCGCACCCACGCGGATGGTCACCTGCCCCGTGCTGTTGGAACGATCGATCGCGAACGAACCATGCCACAACTTGCCTCGAACCATCGTTTGGAACACGTAGCGCTGGGCGCTGAGGTTGGGTGTAACAGTGACCAACGGGGACTGATGCCCGTAGCCCCAGTAGGCCACTTGTACTTGACCATCCGTGTAGAACACCTTCGGGATCTGGTAGTCATCCTGAGGTCGGGTGGACAGGGCAGGAATGGGATCTCCCTTTGCACACACCTTGGTTCGCCAATAGCCTTGGTCATCGCGTGTGTTCAGCATGGTGGTGCCGGGCAGGTTCATCACGAACAGGCGGCATGTTCCCGAACTGCTCGGTTCATCGTCGGTTCCGCTGCATGAGCACAGCACCACCAGGTCGGGGGTGCCGTCGTTGGTGATGTCGATGCTGTCGTTCGGCGCGAAGCCGCAGTAGTTGCGGTCGAAATGGGGTTGTGCCCCGGCAGTTACCGTCAAGAGAAGAAGGGGAAGGAGCAGGGAGGTCCTCATCGCGGGAACAGGGTGATGGTGACGGGATGAAAGGTCGGTTCGCCCGGGGAGCTTTGGTATACCTCATCCCGATAATGACCGCATAAGGAGTAGCACTGGCTCGGATGCAGGTGCAACAGCTGCTGCCGGTAGCGCGGTCCATCGTTCCCGGGCCGCTCGTCCACCACCAGCACACGGTAGTTGCCCGGGTGGAAGTGGTTGGGCACAACGAGGATGTAGTTGTCCTGCGCGAAGGGGAACTGGCGCTTTCCGTTCTTACGCCACGTAGAGGGGTGCATCCACTGCTGCGGGCGTTCGGTGTTCCGTTGGAACAGATAGAACGGTGTGCCAGTGGCAGTAGCGGGCAGGTTGTCCTGATCGAGCAGCATCACACGCAGCCCTTCCACCAAATTGGTATCGCCGTGGGCATGCGGTCGCACAACAATGATGGAGTAGAAGTCGAACGCACAGTGCTGGGCCTTGGCGAACAGGGGGATCAGGGTAAACAGAAGCAGGGCCCTCATCGCGGATAGAGGATGATGTCCACTGGAGCGAAGTTCGGTCTTCCCTCCATGGGCGGGTAGACCCCCTCATCGTACGTGCCGCAAAGCGGGTACACATCGTTGTTGGTGATCGATAGCACTTGTTGTCGGTAACGAACAGGCCATTCATCCTTTCGCTTGTTCAAGAGACGATCATCGCGCTCGTCCTGTACCAGCAAACGAGAGCCTTCATAGAGCACGCGCGCCGGCACTACGAGCACATAGCTATCCCCGGCGAACGGAAAGTGTTCCTTGTCTCGTTCCTTGCGCGGGGCCTGGCTGCAAACAGGCAACCCGTTGCGCTTGAAGAGATAGCCCTCCGGACCGTGTTCCCCGAACGGGAGCCCAGCGGTATCAAGCAAGCTGATGCGCAGACCATCGATCACCGCGCTATCGCCGATGGCATGCGGTCGCACCACGATGATGGAATAGTAGTCGAACGCACAGTGCTGGGCCCTGGCGAACAAGGGGATCAGGGTCAACAGGAGCAGGGCCCTCATCGCGGATAAAGGATGATGTCCACCGGAGCGAAGTTCGGTCTTCCTTCCATGGGCGGATAGACCTCGTCGCTGTATCTGCCACAGAGCGGGTAGCTGTCGTAGGGGTTGAGCGGCACCACTTGCATGCGGAATGGATGGATCCAGTTGCGTCCATGGTGGTCCACGTTAACAGGAAGACGATCATCCTGTACGAGCACCTTCATCTTCGAGGTGTCCATACTGCGTGGGAGCACCAATACGTAGTTATCGTTCGCGAAGGGGAAGCACACATCGTGACCTCGCGCAAGGCTGTGCTGGTAGCGTTCGCAGGCTTTGATGTCGGTTTTGGGGCGGAACAGGTGCCAGGCCTCACCCCCGATCGTAACGGGCAGGTTCGTGCTATCGAGCAGGGTGATGCGCAGGCCCTTCACTACCTGCGTATCGCCTTCCAGGTGCGGCCGCACCACAATGAGGGATGCGAAATCATAGGGGCAGTGCTGGGCATTTAGCAGGGTAGGGAGCAGCGCGGATAGGAGCAGGACGAGCCTCATGACCCTGCTGTACACCCGTATTGTCATTTCGTTCGAACTTCGGCGTCATTTGCGTGTACCGTTGACCATGCGCATCCTCCTGGGCTTGATCCTGTTGATGTTTGCTGTGGTTACGTCAGCGGCCGTTCGTACGGTCCATGTCACCGGGACCATCGCCAATATCCAGAACTGGGAGATCAAAGGCTACTACACGTCCATGGTGGTTGCCCACACGGAGCCTCGTCGAGCCGGTGTGGTTTCCACCAGACCCCAGCCCATGGTCGATAAGGTGACCGGAAGATTCGAGGGTGAGATCATATGTGAGGTGATGCGCAACAAGCATGGTCGTTGGGTGGACATTCACCTGATCAACATGGCAGCCACGTTCCAGGTGTATTCCACGATGGTCATCCGAGCGCCATACGCCGAGCGCATCGACCTCGGCACCTTCGACTGGAAGCCCAGCCATTACCGGTGGAAGGAAGGTGCGTTGGTGATCGATACGGCGGTGCCTCGGGATACGGTCATCGGCAACCTGTTCGGCGACCATGTGCGCATCAGCCCCATCAACCCGGAACGCGGCGACAGCATGCGCTTCGAGTTCGTGTGGACCAACAGTGGGCAGCCACACGTGGCGTCGTTCAGCGATGCGCATCTGGAGAACGAAAGCTACGTGGTGTGTGAACTCACATTCGCAGTGCGCACGGATACCGACATCTACACCGAAAGCTGGGATCACCGCGTCGTGCTCTACCTCCGACCTGACACACAAGGGCGCTACATCCTGAGACAGGTCCCCGCGCAGGGCGAGCACCTGCGCGATGTGGACTTCCTGCTGGAGAAGGAACTGGTTTTCACCGTAGCCGAACGCGCCGAGCCATGAGGGTACTCCTCATCGGTCTGTTGTTCGTGCCACTGGCGGTGCAAGCGCAGGATGTGGAACGCTTCCAACGTGCGCTCGCATCGGGCAACGTACAGGCCCTCGATCGGTGGATGAAGCATGAACTGCATCAACAACGCAAGGGACATCCGGTAGCCGCTTCACAAGGCACCTACATCGTTCATGGTCCCACCTTCGATAGCCTGGTCGCCTTTCTACGCCGCCAGCCCGGGGTGGAGGATGCGGCATGGGACAAGTGCATCGGCAAGCTCGACATCTGGCCGGGGCACAGCACCATCGGTCTGCGCTGGCGTGTCGGCGATGAGGTCCGCGAGCGCTGCTGGTCCGTGCAGGAGGGTATCCCCGGCACCATGAACTTCTTCGGATGGCGACCTAAGGTGCGCAAGAGCCGCGCGAATTTGAAGTACAAGCGGGCCAGTACTTGTCCGGGCTTTGTGGAGCAACAGCGGAAGTACTGCGAGGAGATCAGGCGACGAGGTTGAACAGTGGTGGTTACACGGCTTATACGCTGCTCTCACTC